>CAZLGJ010000135.1:0-3014 GCA_964559075.1 uncultured Glaciecola sp. | reverse complement strand
CCTCTCAACAATCCTAATAAATAGAACGTTTGTAGCGATTTTTTGCGCTTTTAATTCTACTAAATAGCGCTAAACTAACTCCTGTCATCACAACAAAACGACAGGAGTTTTATTATGCTTAAACAATATTTACCGACAATCTTTTCAACCAATAATGAAATCAGCCCACTGGTATTGCGCGCAGTGGCAGGCGTCATTTTTGCTGCATACGGTGCACAAAAGTTATTTGCATGGTTCGGAGGTTATGGCTTGGAAGGAACCGGACAGTTCTTTGATTCTATTGGTCTAAGCCCGGGCTATTACCTCGCATTATTGGCTGGCAGTGCAGAGTTTTTTGGTGGTTTGGCACTGGTCATTGGTGTATTAGTTAGACCGGCAGCGCTGGCATTGGCAATAACTATGGTGATTGCTATTGTTAGTGTGCATTTAGAAAATGGTTTGTTTATGGCGAACAACGGGTATGCGTTTGCATTAACGTTATTCGCGATGAGCGTCGCGCTAGTCTTTACAGGCGCAGGAAGGTTAAGTCTTGATTTGCCTATTAGTAAGCAACTAGCTGCTGCGAACTAAACCATAACGGTGGTGGACTGCATTTCTCCCCAGGTTGCACTAATGCAGTACGCCATCGTCATGAAAGAATTTGTGCCACATCGATAAGTGCGTCATAAATTGTTTCTTGGTGGTGGCAGTGACCTCTTCAATCTCCATCAAATCATCCGGTACTTCACCCAAAATTCGCCAATAGGTAAGAGCCTGAGCAGCACAGGCAATGACTTGTGCTTTGTGTGCGGTCGCAACGCCGGCATCGCGATTCACATACTTACGCGATTTACTGACTAATGCCTCAACTTCCTGGGGTAACTCTGTGATATCAGCCAGATGGGTATCAAAAATAGCATGAATGGCCTGCCAATTTTCATTATCTTTAGAAATATCGCGCTGGGATTGCATAACTACTTGTTGTATGGCGTTAATATGCGCCAATATCTCGAAGTTAACTTGATGTAACTCCTGAAAAAGCCCTTCTTTTGCGACTAATCGTGGATCGATGAAACGATTCTCTGACATGTGACTTGCCTCCGTGTAAGAATCTATTTTTACATGGCTAACAATGATTTAACAGCAATCAATGACAAAAATATGAAATATAAATATCAGTGATACCTTGCGAGGCACTGATAAATAAGGGAAATAGGAAAATCGCCCTTTCGCGACTACCAAAGTCTAATGTATCGCCCTTCAGAACCCTATATTCTCTAGGGTAGATTTAAGTTTTTAAGGGTTATTATGCGTACGTTAACACTATTTTTGTCAGTGTTGCTAGCTTCGTTTGCACCTGCTGCGATGGCGGCCGGTGGCGGTGGCAACATGGTTGATTTGACAAACTCCGCCGCGGGCTTTTTGGCTATTGCTGTTTTTGTTGTGGCCTATTCATTGGTCATTATGGAAGAACAAATCCACATGCGCAAATCCAAGCCAGTATTAGTTGCTGCGGGTGTCATCTGGATCATCATTGCCATTGTGTATATGGGCACCGATCAGCGCCATACTGTTGAACAGGCCATTCGCCATAATTTCCTAGAATACGCAGAGTTATTCTTTTTCTTGCTCGTTGCGATGACCTACATCAACGCGATGCTTGAGCGTGGCGTCTTCGATGAACTGCGCAATCGCTTGGTCGCCAAAGGTTATAGCTACAAGCAGCTATTCTGGCTAACGGGTATTATCGCCTTTTTCCTCTCTCCTATTGCCGATAACCTTACGACTGCCTTGGTCATGTGTGCGGTCATTATGGCCGTGGGTAAAGACAGCCCCAAATTTGTTGGGTTAGGCTGTATCAATATCGTTGTCAGCGCTAATGCCGGTGGTGCATTTAGCCCCTTTGGTGATATCACAACCTTGATGGTGTGGCAAAAAGGCATTCTAGAGTTCCAAGAATTCTTCGTTTTATTTATTCCTTCAGTCGTTAACTACATTATTCCTGCCACTATCATGTCATTTGCTGTTCAGTCTGGCAAACCACCTGCGGTTGCAGGTGCTGGTGGCACAGCGCTGCGTCGTGGCGGTATGCGCATTGTACTGTTGTTCTTATTAACTATTGTCACTGCGGTTAGCTTCCACAACTTCCTGCACATTCCACCAGTGTTCGGCATGATGTTTGGTCTGGCGTACTTGAAGCTATTTGGTTATTACCTCAAAGTAGTTGAAAAATCGTCAGCTGATTTGGCGCAAACCACCCCTGGTAACGCACCAAAGCGTCACTTAGACGAAAAAGGCCAGTTTGATATTTTCAACAAAGTGGCGGGCGCGGAGTGGGACACCTTGTTCTTCTTCTACGGTGTTATCCTAGCGGTTGGTGGTCTTGGCTTTATGGGCTATTTGGCACTTGCTTCAGAGTTCATGTACGTGCAACTAGGCACCACAACGGCGAACGTATTAGTGGGTATTTTGTCAGCCATTGTCGATAACATCCCGGTCATGTTCGCGGTTCTCACCATGCAACCTGAAATGGACCAGACTCAGTGGCTCTTAGTGACCCTAACTGCTGGTGTCGGTGGTAGTATGCTGTCAATCGGTTCAGCGGCAGGTGTTGCCTTGATGGGACAAGCGCGCGGCTACTACACCTTCTTTGGCCACTTAAAGTGGACTTGGGCGATCGCCTTGGGATATGCAGCAAGTATCATGGTGCATTTGGCTATTAACTAAGCCTGATAGATAAAAAGATAAACCCGTTGCTGAGCGATCAGCAGCGGGTTTTTTATGTTAAAATCACACTCATAGACAACAATAACAACTCATGACGACACCACACTATGCATGCACTCGATATCAAAGGATTAGTCAAAACTTATAAGGGCGGGGTACAGGCGCTCAAAAGCATTGATTTGCAGGTAAAACAAGGCGACTTTTTTGCCTTGTTAGGTCCAAACGGCGCCGGAAAGTCCACTACCATCGGTATCATTTCTGCGCTGGTAAACAAATCCGCAGGCACGGTCAACGTGTTTGACCACGAC
>CAZLGJ010000134.1:0-6813 GCA_964559075.1 uncultured Glaciecola sp. | reverse complement strand
ATCTTGGCCAATGAAGATGGTTCTCAGGTCAACGGTGGCGATATCGTTGCTAACTGGGATCCACATAGTCACCCGATCATTACTGAGCGTGCGGCTAAGATTTCATTTGCTGACATTGATGAGTCAAACACCGAAACGCAAACCGATGAATTGACTGGTTTGTCGCGTATCGTAGTTAAAGATCTTGCGACCCTGAACGCCAAAGAACCCAAGTTAATTCTTGAGTCTGACGAGTTTGGCTTGCAAGAAATTCGCCTACCAAGCGGTACAACAATTGTTGCGACCAACGGTATGGACGCGAAAGAAGGTGACGTGTTAGCTCGTATTCCACAGGAAGGCTCGAAAAACCGAGACATTACCGGTGGTCTACCGCGCGTTGCTGACTTGTTCGAAGCGCGTAAACCTAAAGAGCCTGCGATTTTGGCAGAGCACTCTGGTCTAATTGGCTTTGGTAAAGAAACCAAAGGCAAGAAGCGTTTGACGATCACCCGTGCTGATAACGGTGAAGTTTACGAAGAGATGATTCCAAAATGGCGTCAGCTTAACGTCTTCGAAGGTGAGTCAGTACAAAAAGGTGAAGTTATCGCCGATGGTCCTGAATCACCACATGACATCTTACGTCTACGCGGCATCAGTGCAGTATCTAATTACATCGTGAACGAAGTACAAGAAGTCTATCGTTTAAAATGTGTAAAAATTAACGATAAGCACTTTGAAGTGGTTATTCGTCAGATGCTACGCAAGTGTTTGATCACTGTTGCAGGTGATTCTACCCTACTCGAAGGTGAGCAGGTTGAAGTCTCCACTGTGAAGATCACTAACCGTGCCCTTGAAAAAGAAGGCAAGGTACCAGCGAAGTACGAGACGCAGTTATTGGGTATCACCAAAGCGTCACTTTCAACTGAGTCGTTCATCTCAGCTGCATCATTCCAGGAGACCACACGTGTCCTAACGGAAGCTGCAGTACAGGGTAAAGAAGATGAATTGCGCGGTCTGAAAGAAAACGTCATCGTGGGTCGCTTGATCCCTGCCGGTACTGGTTTTGCGTATCACGAACAGCGTATGGCGCGCAAAGCGCAGCAAGATGTAGAATTGACTATGTCTGCTGACGAAGCTGCGGCGGCCATTACTGAAGCGTTAAACGCCGAAACAGAAATGCCACAGACTGACGAAGAATAATCTCATCTACTGAGCAATAAATATAAAACGCACCTTCGGGTGCGTTTTTTGTTTGAAGATGCCATTATTATGATGTTATAAATACGGAGCAAAATAAATAAGACTCATTGCTAAATGGAATAAACATGAATAAATTTAAAATATATTGCCTTGCTCTGCCTAACCTTGAGCTCTAACTCATTCGCCCAGTTCGTCGCATATGACGAATCCAGCTATTACTTTAGTCAAATGCATCAACAAAATGTTTTTTATCAAATGCTGCGATAATTATGGGTGCATCATTGTTAATGGTGCTAGTATGATTAAATGAGATATTTATAGAAATCAACGGAAGGTAACAACTTTGGCAGTACTTGATTTGACCGCGCTCCAGCGAGCAACCCATAGTTTAGAAGAGAGTATTACCGTTTTAGATTCAATCGATCTCTCTGAAAGTAATGCATATAATCGCACGATTGTTGCTGGGGTTGTGCAACATTTTGAATTTACGTATGAACTTAGTTGGAAATTCATGAAACGATGGCTGTCAAATAATCTCAGTCAAGCTGAGACGGAAGGGCTGTCTAGACGTGCGTTGTTTCGGTTGGCGCATGAATACCGCTTAATTTCTTCAGTGGAGCAATGGATGGAGTTTCATCAAGCAAGAAACCTTACAAGCCATACATACAATGAAAATGTCGCGTTAGAAGTCAGTGAGTTTGCTAGGCTATGTCTACCTCAAGCCATTTTACTGCTTGAGCGACTGAACGAACAAAATGATTGATATCACGCCAGACCAACAAGCATTAGTGAATAGGATCGTCCTTGAGATAGTGGGTGATACAGAAATTTTGTATTTTGGTTCCCGGGTATGTGGCAAAGCTCGCCCATCTTCAGATTTAGATATTGCATTAAAAGGTGATGATAAAATTCCACTTTCGACGATGTTCAAACTTATGGATGCATTTGAATTTTCAGACCTGACATTTCGGGTTGACGCTGTTGATTGGCATCGGCTTTCTCCTGAGTTTCAAAGAATTATTGAACAAAGTTCTCAAGCGAACCAATCAGAAGAATCAAAGGAGAATCATTAAATGTTGGCAATAGGTCTAAGGTTTTTTGTTCTGCTTGCTGTGTTTGGCCTTTATTCTAAAGAGCCGGTATCCATTGCTAATTTAGCGAAAGCCTCGCCACAAGTTCACATCACCAAATCGCTTAATTTGTCGCAGACCGTTTTTTTGATATCCCTAACGAAGGACGACGGAGAAAATAACGCCGTTACTGAAATGGCGCTGGCAGTTGCAACAGTGACGGCGCCACCCATTGAAGTGCTTAAAACGTATTTGCACGAAGGGGTGGAGATCCCGCTTGAATCCGTACTGACGCTCTTTGATAAAGGGGACGTCGCGTATTTGCAAGCATTGGAAAGTTTAGGCATTGCCATCATCAATGCACCAGTCAATCTGCATCAACACAATCAGTTTATTGGCAAGCTTATTGACGCTGGTGCAATGATTACAGCAGATCATTTAACGTTGTTGCATCGAATTAAGTCAGCAGACCCTACTATATATGACGAAATAACTGCGATGAATCCTGAATTAGCTTCCTAACTCAGCACATGTCGCTTTATCAGCCCCATCAATTTTGGAAAATTAACGGGCTTTTGCAAAAAATCCGTAAACCCTTCCGCCATAAAATCCTCAGATTCAGCTTCGGATGCACCGCTAACGGCAATGATGGGCGTGTTTTTGTTTGCCGCATTTGATGCACGGATCCGCTTGGTTGCCTCGATGCCGTTACACTCAGGCATTTGGATATCCATCAAAATGATGTCAAATGATTGCTGGCAAGCATATGCCACGGCTTCGACCCCATTGCGTGCAACAGTGGGGTGTGCCCCTTCCTCACCCAACATAAAAGTGAGCATCTCGGTTGTAATATCAGAATCGTCAGCGACTAGCACTACAATATCTTTCAACTTCATTGGCTAGTTCCGATGATATTAGACAAAATGATGAAATATCCCTTAATAATAGCAGGGTTTTTAGAATCGACTATGCTTAAGCTGAACGTACACAATAAATACACAACAGCAAGAATGCAATAAGGCCCCATAATGAGCCAAGATAAACCCATGACGAGCGCGGAGAAAACCGCCAAGCTTGATAATCAACAACAAACGATAGATACACAGCAATCAACGATTGATAATTTAAACGACCAGATTATCGCCAATCGCTTTGACTTGCCGCTACTCAAGGTCACCAACAGTATGCTCATGATCCCATTAGTAGGGGTCATCGACTCTGCCAAAGCGCAAATTGTCATGGATGATATTCTCGCCTATATCTGGCGTAACGAAACGCGGGTACTGATCATGGATATCGCGGGTACCAACTTGGTAGATAGTGCTGTTGCTGCCCATTTGATTAAAATTGTCAAAGCAACCAAGTTAATGGGGTGTAGGACGATCATTTCTGGTCTCTCGCCAATTATTGCCAACAACATTGTTAATTTGGGGGTGGATACGCGCGAGCTTGATACCACCAACACACTAGAAGATGCAATGACGCGCGGTTATACCCTGGTCGGGTATGAACTCACTGCTATTGCGGTAATCTAACGTTTGACTAGTCAGTAATGAATATTGCCTCACGCCTGTCGGCGGACAATGAAATTTTACAGGTAGATTTGGCCTTAGCTGATTTTGCTTCTGAGCAATTTGTGCAGACTGTCTGCGACCGCGCTAGTGGACTTGCGATTTTTGGCTGTATTGTCAATGTCAGCGAAATAGATTTCTTTTTGCAAACCGACATTGCTGCATTAACCAAGTTAGTCAGCGCCCTTGAGCTGTGTGGCTACAGGGTGCTGGTGTGCGGCTTTGATCCATTGTGCGCAGCGCTTATTTATTCTTATGTCGACGTGCTGCCTTTTTCCACGGAGTTAAATTCCCGTCATGCCGTCAAAGCACTACAAGGTCACAGCTGATACCCATGTGCAAGACACGCTCAATCATATTCGATTATTGTGTGAGAAAGGCGCGTTATCTAGGGTGAAGCAAAATACTATTTTGATTATCTGCGCAGAATTGGTCAATAACATCATCAAATACGCAGATAACGGTGAGGTGTGCGTTGAGGTTGACTGCAATCAAGTCCGAGTCAAGGCCACAGATTGTGGCGCTGGGTTAAGTATCCCATTGGAACAGGCGTTTGTGGATAGTTGCAGTGCCGCGGGTACCTTAGGGCTAGGTTTAAGCAGTATTGTCCGGCTTTCAGATGAGGTGCGTTTTTGTTCAACGCCTGCGGGTGTTTCGGTCGACTGCGTGGTACAAAACGATGTTTGATGCACAGTCTCAAGTAAGACAAGCGTTTACTCATAGCAGTTATAACGGGTTTGTTGATGTGCACACCAGTGACCACTATCAACATTTCGCGTTAGGACAGATTAGTGGCAGTCTTAATGAGGCTAACCGGTCTGTTGCGTGGCAAATAAAAGCAGTCATAGCCGCTGAAAGTCAACAATCCATCCAAGAACAGCTTACCCAAGTGTGCGATTTACGCGAGGCCATGGCGCACAGTTGTGATATGTTCATCGGCAAAATTGATCAGCACCTACCCATGCTTTATTACGCTGCGCTAGGCGATATCACGGTTGTTATCATTCGCAAAAACAAAATCATCTCTTTAGAAAGTCAGTCGTTTTCGCTGTCTCAAACACAACTACCTCACATCCATTATCACGCAATCAAGTTGCTACCTAACGATTTGATCGTGGTAATTACTCAAACCCTACCCGAAGTAATGCAAACCAGCATGTTAGCACATAATCATGATGCAGACATGCAGGGGCAGATTGCATCGTGTATCAGCGCTGACCAGAGCCTGTTGCTGTGGCGTTACCCGGGAATGAGTAACTTACCCCAACGCCCTCACATCAATGACTATCTGCTAGTCCATCAGGATGTGGTGCCGGAACTGACCGGACACTTACAAGGGCAGACGCAAGAATGGTTAAAGCATCGACATGACACCAGTGACCGGACAGCTCCGTTACCCCGTTTATCCTCATCAGAACAAACGATTAATGATTGCGCATTACCAGATAGTGGCGCATTATTTTATCAATTTGCAGGAGAAGCAAAAGGGCGAGGTGCACTCACTGAGATATGTGCGTACCTTGCGATCCCCGAGCACATCAGCCGCCGTTTGCAGCTTGTGATTATGGAAACAGCACGCGCACAGCAGACATCCATCCCCATTTATGTCACGAATCAAAGCCTGTATGTTCAATTTCCAAAAGGGTTAACACACGTGGAGGCATTAAAATCGTTGTTGCCTGCGCAGTACCTAAAACGCGAGACCGTTTCGGCAGCACTGTGTTTTGTCTATCCCATGTCTGGCAATATAGATGTAGCGGCACAAGTCCATATTGATATGCAGCAGCGCTTACGGCTGGGGTTAAGTGCAACAGAGTATCAGCAATATGTGACTGAAAAAGCGCACGATCAGCGCCTGTTGCAACAAGCGAAACTGGCCGCCATGGGCGAAATGGTGGGTTCGATTGCACACCAGTGGCGTCAGCCACTCAATGAACTGGCCATTCGCATTCAGATGGTGCCTTATGCATTTCACAAGGCCGATGATCTTGAAACCTATTTGACAAAATTCATTGAGGAAAACCTAGCCACCATCGACTTTATGTCGCAGACCATTGATGATTTTCGCAACTTTTTTCGCACTGATAAGGCTGTTGAACCATTTGCTATGAGTGCAGTAATAGGCAAGACTCTAGAGCTGCTAAATGGTCTAGTTGAAAAACATCACATCAAGATCGAATTAGATGTCAGTGATCAGACTATTGAAGGGGTACAGTCTGAACTGCAGCAGGTGTTGATGAATTTGTTACACAACAGCATTGATGCACTCAATTCACATGATGTCGCAAACAAAACCATTCGTGTTTCATGGAAGCACCATATTTTAAAAATCCATGATAATGGCGGTGGGATCCCATCTGACGAGCTGATGCGTATCTTTGAGCCTTACTTCACCACCAAAGCACACGGTCAAGGCACCGGGCTTGGTCTGTATATGTCTAAGCTGATCATAGAGCAGAGCTTTCAGCGACAGCTGCAAATCACGAATGATGACTTTGTCGTAATGGACCCAGTTGATTCTCAGAATATTGGGGGATCGCGCGCATATCGCGCATATAAAGGAGCGTGCGCGACCATTCGCTTTGATTAGATCTTGACATTCACCCTGTTCACCCTTAGAATTTCGCGTCCTTAAATTAGGCGAAGTTCTCGTTTAATCTTAAGAAACAGTGATTATTGACAAAACACGAGCATGTTTTTCAATCATTAAACGTTAGTTATATCATTGATATAATTGTATTTTTATTTACTCAGGAGCTAGTTAATGGCAACAGTTAACCAGTTAGTGCGTAAGCCTCGTAAGAAGCCGGTCGAAAAGTCGAACGTCGCAGCTCTACAAGCTTGCCCACAGCGTCGTGGTGTATGTACACGTGTATATACAACTACGCCAAAGAAGCCGAACTCTGCATTACGTAAAGTATGTCGTGTTCGTTTGACCAATGGTTTTGAAGTGTCTTCATACATCGGTGGTGAAGGTCACAACTTACAAGAGC
>CAZLGJ010000133.1:0-6818 GCA_964559075.1 uncultured Glaciecola sp. | reverse complement strand
TTAGTGCATCATGATGAGCGACGACTTCAATATTTAAGGTCTCTGGATCGAGACTAATGGTTGCTACCACAAAATCAGAGTTCACATCAGCTTGTGTGATGATGTTTTGTTGAGCTTGTTTGAATAAGCTACTATCGGTGATTTGTGAAGAAACACATTCGCTGTTAAGAGCGAGTGTGGCTTTGTCCACACATTTAAACAATTGATTGTCCGTTTCAGCATGCGCAACAGTCCCTAGTAACGACAAGGTGACAATAGTCAAAAATTTACGCATAAAATGGTCTCCAATCAGCAGGGCTTATTCCCTACTGATTAAAAATATAGAGCATTTGGTTATAAAAAGCAAGATTTAAGCGATATAAATGACATATTTATTACAATGAGGTGACACAAAATAACAAGTCGACGTAATCACTAGCTTAACTTTGCAAAAAGCTACGCATTGCAAAACTTTTGACTGGCTGAGCTAACAAAAACCCCTGCCCTTCATGGCAACCCAACGACTGCAAATATTCAATTTGCTGCTCCTGCTCTATGCCTTCGGCAACCGTAGACATACCAAACTTTTGCGCAAGCTGAATGATCATTTCAGTGACTATCGTGGATTTTTCTCGGTTGGGCTCTTTGATAAACTCGCGGTCAATTTTAAGCCTATCAATAGGCATCTTTTGTAAGTACTGTAATGACGAGAACCCCGTGCCAAAATCATCAATCGCAATCGATACGCCCAGCTCTTTAAGCTGATTGAGCGTATTGATTGTGTATTCAGGCTCCTGCATCAGTACCGATTCGGTCACCTCCAATTCAAGCTGAGTTGCATCAATGGTATATTGCTCCAATAGTTGTTTAACCCGATGCACAAAACTGCGCTGTTTAAGCTGGATCATCGACACATTTACCGCGATTTGGGTATGGGTAAAGTGTTGCGATTGCAGTTGCTGTAGCTGCTTGATGGACTCTTCTAACACCCACATACCAAGCTCGGTGATCAACCCCGAGTATTCTGCCAGCGGGATAAAGGTGTCGGGATTGATATAACTGCCATCGGGCTGCTGCCAGCGCAATAGTGCCTCAAAGCCATACACGGAACGATCTGCCAGTATAAACTTAGGTTGGTACCAAACCTCAAGCTGTCTGAGCTCGAAGGCACTGGTCAGTTTTCGCGTCAACTCCAAGCGCCAAACCGTGGCGATTTCCAATTCTTGGTTATACCACACTGACTTTGTGGGAAAACTGCGTTTAGCCTCATTTAACGCAAGGTTACAGCGTTTGAGAATATCAATACCGTTATCTATTTCGCCTTCCAAGATACATAAACCAGACGCCACATTGACGTTCAAGGTGTAATTACTCGCCCGAAATGGGGCTTCAAAGACTGAATCTATGAAACTGGCTGATAAGGTTGCAGAAGAACCAATGATCCCAAAAATATCGGCGCCAACTCGAGCTACTTTGCAGCTATCGTCACAGCGTGAAGACAGGCGTTTAGCGATGGCTTTGAGTAGTGCATTCCCCACCTCCTGACCAAGCGAGTCGTTCACATCCGAAAAATGCTGAATATCAATCAAGGCAACGGTAATGCCAAACGGCGCATTAGCATAGTCAGGTTGATTCAAAAAACGGATAAAGTCATACCGATTAGGAAGCTGAGTCAAAGAATCTTGATAAGCTTGAGCGTATAGTTCGTTCAGCTTGTCAGCATTAATTTGCGCTTTTGCAACCCCATCAATGAGTTCTTTGAGATAGAGGAAATCAGCCGATCCCATTACAATCTCAACCGGCACATAGAGCGCCAGCCGCACTTGCTTGTATGAAGTAAAGATAACTGAATACTCACTTTCCACTATATCTTGCTCATCACGAAAAGCATGGTTCAACGCCGTGATCATTGCCTCGTCAGAAAGTCGTTGAATTGAGTGATTGATATATGACGCATTACACCCTGCTGCCCCTGCAACTCTGATGCGATTTTCACGATTATCCGAAATGGTTCCGCGCCGCGCAATCAATGTGTGGTCTGGGGAGATCTCCAGCTGCTGGCATAATTCAATGATGATCCCTTCAGTAATATTTATTTGTGAATTTTTATCAAAGAAATTGGAAAGTCCGCCGATAATCTTAGAGAGACCATCATTGTCTGTGGATCGCCGTGCCCAATTTTTTTGAGCTACCTTGTGGCTTGTCACTGTGAATCCTAAAAAATAACGCCGTTTATTTAAGCGTAGACGAAAAAACTAAAAAAACCGACTCTAATTTATAATTTATGAAACCCCAAACGGATATTGGGAAGTCAATATCCGTTGTCGATCTCGGAAAACAGACTTCCTTGCCTCGTAATCTGTACCCGCTTCAGCAGCGTTTGTTGAAGTGGACTGAGGCTATTGGTCTGCGCAACGAAGAGTTGCTCGCCCCCGTTAATGATGACTTTTTGCAGCGCATTGACGCATCGGTACAAGCTCGTAAAGCACAGAATTTACACCTGATTTTGCAAAAAACCATGCAAGCACCAACCCCAAAAGCACCCAATGGCCAGCTCGACCCCGAATGGTGGTTTAGTTTTATTGAGATGGCGCAGTTGGTGCATTCTGCAGCGATGCAGGAGTTATGGAGCAAAATTTTGGTACTGGAGCTACTTAGTCCAGGCAGTGTCTCGGTTAATACCCTCAAAATTATCGGTCAAATATCAGCCAAAGATGCCAAGTTGTTTAATTTGGTCTTAAATATGTCGATGCGTAATGCCAATGACAGCGTGCCGATGATAGTATCGGGCTATCAGCGCCAGCCGCGCTTATTCCAGTTTAGCCGCAAATCCTTAAGCGGTAACATTAACGTGGGTCGCTTTGGTTTGAACTACCCCGCTATTTTGAGTTTGACCCAGCTTGGCTTGCTGTTCAAAGATGAGATCATGTCCGATGAAATGACGCTGGGCAAACGCCAACAATGGTCCTTTGGGGAGACGTTGTTTTATGTCGCGCCAAAAGAAAATGGCTTGCGCCTGCGCTATTATAAGATGACAAATAGCGGCGCAGAGCTGGCAAAAGTACTACAACGCGCAGAGCAGTCGCAATACTTTATTGAAATGAAAAAAGTGCTCAAAAAACAATTTGAGCTATATTAATTGCTTCGGCTTAGTTGCCTGAATAGCAACGACTGACTTAAATCCCGTCACCAAATTCATGCAGACCACATTCGCGTTTTAAGCCGCCAAACCGCGTATCTTCTTCACTCATACCTTCACTTAGCGCTTGAGTCGAATGCCAATCGCCAATGGATACATAGCCCTGCTCCCATAACGGATGGTAAGGCAAATCATGCGCCTTGAGATATTCGTGCAGCTGTTTATTGCTTTGGTCGATAATTGGATAGACTTTTATTTGTTGCCCAATATCTTGTAAAACCGGTAACTGACTTCGGCCTTGTGATTGCGAACGACGTAAGCCGGCAAACCAAGTCCCCACGTTTAGCTCACTCAACGCGCGCTGCATCGGCTCCACTTTGTTCATCTGATTATAACGATTAAGTCCATCTAATCCTTCTTCCCACAGCTTACCGTAACGCGCCTCTTGCCAAGCCGCGCAGTGCTGAGCGCGATAGACCTTTAAATTGAGCTGGAGCTTATCCGTCAACGTATCGATGAATTGGTACGTCTCGGCAAATAAATAGCCCGTATCAGTCAAGACTACCGGTGTGTTGGGCGCTACCGTATTGATCAAATGCAACATTACCGCAGATTGCGCACCAAAGCTCGATGACACTATGGCTTGCTGTGGCAAATGCGTAAATGCCCATTCGACCCGCTCAACCGGGCTTAACCCCTCCAGCATCTGACTATGGGCGGTGATATCTTCACGCACCCAAGGTTGTAATGTTGCTGCCGAACTAGGCATAAAAATCCCTCGCAGAATCAATCACTGGGGCAACGATGTTGGCACGTACCACAAAATCACCAAACGCTTCATCGGCATTGCGCTCGCTTGCCCAACGACCAATTAACTCATCCAAAATTGTCATGATCTCAGTATCGGTGATATTTTCACGATACATTTTGGGAATACGGGTGCCTTCGCGGTTGCCGCCCAAGTGCAGGTTATATTTGTTCGGACCTTTACCGACTAAACCAATCTCAGCTAACATGGCGCGCCCGCAGCCGTTGGGGCAGCCGGTAATGCGATAGATGATGCTGTCATCGGCAATGCCGTGTTTAGCTAACATGTCTTCTAATTGGGTAACGGCATCAGGTAAATAGCGTTCTGCTTCTGCCATAGCTAGTGGACACGTTGGTAGTGACACACACGCCATCGAGTCTTTGCGCTGATTTGACACATCGGGCATTAAACCATGTTCAATTGCCAATGCTTCAATCGCGGCTTTGTGCTCAGGTGCCACTTGGGCAATCACTAAGTTTTGGTTTGCCGTCATGCGAAATTCACCGGTGAAAATTTTGGCAATTTCGCGGCAACCCGTTTTAAGGGTTTTGTCCGGGTAATCCAAAATGCGGCCATTTTCGATAAAACAGGTTAAATGGAAGTTGCCATCGACGCCTTCAACCCATCCAAACCGGTCGCCACGGCTGGTAAATTCATACGGCGCCGACTCGCCAAACGTTATTCCAGCGCGCTTTTCCACTTCTTGTTTGAAGGTGTCAACCCCGACGCGTTCAAGCGTGTATTTGGTTTTGGCGTTTTTACGGTTAACGCGGTTACCCCAGTCGCGCTGCGTCGTCACTACCGCTTCGGCTACAGCGAGAGTGTGTTCAAGCGGAATAAAGCCAAAATCATCTGCTTTGCGTGGGAAGGTGCTGTGATCGCCATGGGTCATCGCTAGGCCACCGCCAACTAAGACATTAAAGCCCACTAACTTATCGCCTTCGGCGATGGCTACAAAGCTCAAATCATTGGCGTGCACATCAACATCATTTTGTGGAGGAATAACCACAGTAGTTTTGAATTTACGCGGCAGATAATTGCTGCCCAAAATTGGTTCTTCAGTAGTTTCTACCTTTTCTTCATCCAACCAGACTTCGGCGTAAGCTTTGGTTTTTGGCAATAGATGTTCGCTGATTTTGACCGCCCACTGATAGGCTTCCTGATGCACTTTGGACACTTCAGGATTAGAGGTACACAGTACGTTACGGTTCACATCACCCGCGGTGGCAATCGAGTCTATGCCAATTTTGTTGAGCGTTTGGTGCATTAATTTCATGTGTGGTTTTAACACGCCATGAAATTGGAACGTTTGTCTGGTAGTGAGGCGAATACTGCCATAAATAGTATGGGACGCGGCAAATTCGTCAATCGCTAACCATTGGGTTGGCGTAATCACACCGCCAGGTAAACGCGCGCGCAACATCACGTTGTGCAAGGGCTCCAGCTTTTGCTTGGTGCGTTCGGCGCGAATATCGCGGTCATCCTGTTGATACATCCCGTGAAAGCGGATCAACTGGAAGTTATCTGAGGTAAAGCCACCGGTGAGATCGTCTTTGAGATCTTCAGCAATCGTGCCACGCAAAAAGTTACTTTCGCCTTTGATGCGCTCGTTAACGGCTAGTTTGCCTTCGACAATTAGATTCTTGTTGCCACTCATTAGTATACGTCCTTCTGGTAACGTTTGGCTTTACGCAGTTCTAGCAGCGCTTTTTTGGCCTCTGCTTCAGATAAATTACCGTGGGTTTGATAAATGGTTAATAATGCATTTTCGACATCTTTCGCCATGTACATTGCATCGCCGCACACATATACATGCGCGCCATTCTGCAACCATGCATAGACATCAGCGCCCTGCTCAAGTAAGCGATGTTGCACGTAAATTTTCTCAGCTTGGTCACGCGAGAAGGCCAGTGAAATACGGGTTAACAGGCCAGATTTTTTATAACCTTGCCATTCGGTCTGATACAAAAAGTCTTGCGTGAAACTCGGGTTGCCAAAGAACAACCAATTATCACCGCTCGCACCTTGTGCGTCGCGCTCTTGCATAAAAGCACGGAATGGGGCAATACCGGTACCTGGGCCAATCATGATAACCGGCGTATTCGGATCGCTTGGCAAACGGAAATTGTCATTGGGCTCTACATACACCTTAACAGTGTCGCCCTCTTCCAAACGCTTACCTAAATAACCTGATGCGCCACCTTGGTGAGTAAAACCGTGCGCATCGTATTCAATCAGGGCAACGGTCAAATGCACTTCATCTTCAACTTCAGCTTGCGCTGAAGCAATGGAGTAAAGTCGCGGGGTAATTGGACGCAATGCATCTACTAGCTGTTGTGCGGTCACTTTAACCGGGTAGTCCAATACGATATCTACGATTTGACGATCGGCGATGTATTCACGCAATGCTGCCTTGTCTTCGAGCAACGTCACTAGTCGCTCGTCTTGGCTAAATTCAGCTAATTTGCTAATAAAGGTTGGATAAGATAGCGTTAGCTCTAACGCTTCTGTTAACGCTGTACTCAAACTCATGGTTTGATCTTTGACCTTGACTTCAGTCTTTCCAGATAGCAAGAGAGCCTCAATGATCCGCGTAACAACATCCTCACTGTTGAGGAAGTATACGCCAAGGGCATCGCCCACTTGATACTGGATCCCTGACTCTTCAAGACTGATTTCGATATGGCGAATATCTTTGACTGAATCGCGGCCGGTGATTTTTAAACTGGTCGCAAGCGTTGCTGTGTATGGATTTTGTTTGTTGTAGATAGAAACTGCTGGAGCTTGATTGGCCGCTGGCGCTGTTGCTACTTGCGCCACTGGCTGAGTAAAGTCAGTTTTGATATTCTCAAGCACTGCGTCCATCCATGCAGCCGCCGCACTGTCATAGTC
>CAZLGJ010000132.1:0-6828 GCA_964559075.1 uncultured Glaciecola sp. | reverse complement strand
AAATCAATACTATGACTAAATCTATAGACTTTTGTTCAATTTTCAAGTGTTACTTAGTCTAATCTGTTGCACTTTTGGTATTGATGTGGAAATTTTGCGCAACATGCATAAAACTTCGGCAAACAGATAAATTAATTGAATTTTTTCTTTACAAAGCAAAGGGGAGTCTTTAATATGCGCATCTCTTACGGAGAGGTGGCAGAGTCCGGCTGAATGCACCTGACTTGAAATCAGGCGAAGGGTCAAACCTTCCGGGGGTTCGAATCCCTCCCTCTCCGCCAAATTTCTACGAGAGCCCCGTCATACGGGGCTTTTTTGTGTTTGCTAAACTGTTAAAGAAACCAGCTTAGCATCAAAGCTCTGCACAACAGTGCGTCGTCAACCCTAACATTTACGTTACCGGAGACGATGATGAGTCAAGCAATACCCACCTTTTTGTACAAATACCCACAGTCCAACAACTACTTTTTTCGTGTGCGCCTAAAAAAATTATTTTCCGGAGCGGGAAAATTTGCGCGTTTGTGTCACCTTAGTCTAAATGGCCACCTGACCGCGTCCTTGTGTAACTTGATTAGTAGGTTGTTCTGTAGCTTGCTCTTTCTTAGATTGAACCATATCTTGATCTCCTGCCTCGATTAATCACCACGAATAATCATCGTTTTGTCGTACTTTATCACTCAAAACGTAATGCAATTCGTGATTTACCTTTGTTCTAAGAATACCCATCTCTTTAGCGATGTCTTTCGCTTTTTAATCAGGAGTTCGCTTTAATATTCCTAGTATTTTGCTTGTTGTATTTGATTCAATCATCGGCAGTGTTTTTGAATAAAAATAAATCGTACCAAAAGGGTAACACAGACCCGCATAGTCACTAGGTCGTAATAAATTAGTGAAAAAAAAAGAATTAATTTAACGCATGGTGCAAGAGCAGAATGGCAGATATTGCCTAGTGAAAGATACGTTTTCCTATGGAAGCTACTCATATACCAATGTTAACTTATCAATATACCGCTTTATTAAGGTATCTTTCTAAGAAATTTTCTTAGATTTGATAAGCGGTAAAATTTATTTCTAGCTACAATAACACTGAAAACACAGACTTTCTATGTCGAAATTGGACAACAGAGGAAATGAGTATGATTTGTTTACGTGTTTTTTTATACAGTGTAACTGCTATTAAAAATAAGTCGATGGAAAAGAGTTAGGTAAGAACAATTTAGCACAACGAAATCACGGACTCTGAATCGCCACTAGTAATCTAGACATTTCTCAGTTCATTATGTTCGGCTAATCAAAATTTCCCACAGCCACAAAAAAACCGATGCAAGCATCGGTTCCTCTACAAAGCCTAATAACTGATTATCCCTTAAACATCCTGCGTACTGTTTTCTAACATATTTTCAACAATTGCCGATACTTTCACAGGTAAGGACCCTTTGTTGATTGATGTCTCGGCGTCGTGAACGTGTCTTTCTAAGATAGTTATACATCTTACCCAGTTTTCGATAGTTAACCGCGTGCTGCCGGTTTCGTAATTTTGGATAGTGCGCTCGGTAACACCCAAAATGTCTGACATCTTCTCTCGCGTAAATCCTAAAGAAAGTCTGATGTTCAACAAAAGATGCCCAAGGTGCTCTGGATTGGATTTACTTTTCACAGGGTTGGCCTTTTCACTTTTATAGTAATTATGGTTGTATATAGAAAAATTACAAGTTTTGTGTCTTAATGGCGCGTAAAGATACACGCCATGCACGGTTAAAGAAACGAAAACATTTTTCGAACGGGGCCAAAAACGAAAGAATTTACTGTATATAATGAACAAATATGTTTATATTAGCGTAACTATCATTTATAGGGAAAAAAAATGGTTAAAATCTTACTAGTAGACGATCATGAGTTGGTACGCACCGGTTTGCGTCTCATACTCGAAGGTGTGTCTGAATTTAAAGTGGTTGGTGAAGCTAAATCTGGCGAAGATGCCATCCGCATGTGTCGCAAAGATGCACCTGATGTTGTGCTAATGGATGTTAATATGCCCGGCATTGGTGGTCTTGAAGCCACTAAGCAAATTGTGCGCATGTCTGAAAATACACGCGTAGTATGTCTGTCTATGCATACTGAAAACCCAATTCCTTCAAAGGTTATGCACATGGGTGCTTTTGGTTTTATAACCAAAGACGCGGAACCTGAAGAGATGATTCGCTGTATTCACAAGGTGTATGCAGGTCAGAAGTACGTTGCACCGGAAATTGCTCAACAGATCGCCATTGGTAAGCTGGATTTTGATGATGCGAATCCTTTTGAGCAGCTATCTGATCGCGAGCTTGAAATCACCTTAATGTTGGTTAAAGGTCAACGCGTACCTGAGATTGCAAAATCATTAAACATTTCTGCAAAAACGGTCAACACATATCGCTATCGCATGTTTGATAAACTCGACATTAACACGGACGTAGAACTCACGCACTTAGCCTTGCGCTATAAGCTCATCTCTTCAGAATCGTTATAATGTCGGAAGCGAATGTCCACGACTGAGTTTGATCACCAGACTTTTTTATCTAATCTCACACATCATCCCGGTGTCTACAGAATGTATGACGCCGGTGGTGAGGTTATATATGTCGGCAAAGCCAAAAATCTTCAAAAACGCGTCTCCAGCTATTTTCGCAAACGCTACGACAACAAAAAGACTGCGGCACTAGTTAACAACATCGCCAACATTGATGTAACTGTGGTGCAGAGTGAAACCGAAGCGCTGATCCTTGAAAATAACTTCATCAAGCAATACAAACCCAAATATAACGTCTTATTAAAGGACGATAAGTCTTACCCCTTTATCTTTATTTCTAATCACAAGCACCCCAAAATTAGCATGCACCGTGGCCCACAAAAGGCACAAGGTGAGTATTTTGGACCTTATCCGAGTGCCTGGTCGGTTAAAGAAAGCTTGCGCTCATTTCAGAAGATATTTCAAGTCAGGCAGTGCGAAGATGCTTATTATCGTGCGCGCTCACGCCCTTGTTTGCAGTATCAAATGCAGCGCTGTTCAGCACCATGTGTCAAAGGCTATGTCACGGATGAAGAGTATGCCGAGCAAGTGCTTATGGCGAAACTCTTTTTAAAAGGCAAAGATCAACAAGTCATTGCCAATTTTGTCAAACGCATGGAAGAGGCCAGTCAGGCGCTAAACTTTGAAGCTGCTGCTCGCTATCGCGACCGGATCAGCGCACTGCGCAAAGTACAAGAACAGCAGTGGGTCTCGGGCAACCAAGTCGAAATGGATGTATTTGGCTATGCTTATATTGCTGGCAGCGCCTGTGTCCAGGTGTTATTTATTCGCGATGGCAAGTTGCTAGGCTCAAAATCCTATTTTCCCAAGATCCCCAGTATTTTGGACAGCGAAGAAGTGTTTGCCTCGTTTTTAACGCAGTTTTATCTCGCTGCGGACAAGCGCATTCCTAAAGAAATAGTGGTGCCGATGAAATGGGACGAGATGGATGTAGTCGCGCAAGCTTTGTCTGCGCAAGCCGGGTACAAAATCAAACTCTTCAGCGGTGCCCGCCAAGAGAAAAAGCAGTATTTAGAACTTGCCAATAAGAATGCGGACAATGCACTGGTTAGCCGTCAAGCACAACAAAAATCCGTGCATGCCAGAGTACTAAGCCTTGAAGAAACCTTGGAGCTAGATACGCCCATACAGCGCATGGAGTGTTTTGATATATCGCACACATCTGGTCAACAGACAGTTGCTTCTTGTGTGGTTTTCAATCGCGATGGGCCTGCCACATCGAGTTATCGCCGTTACAATATCGAAGGCATAACGCCTGGGGATGATTATGCTGCGATGGCACAAGTGCTTGCGCGTCGGTATAAGAAAAAACAACTGGATGAGGAAACGATCCCCGATATTGTGTTTATAGACGGTGGGAAAGGGCAGTTGTCTCAAGCTGAGGCGCATTTTGCAGACTGGCCGTATGCCAAAAAGCCGTTACTAATAGGTGTGGCTAAAGGAACCAGTCGTAAAGCCGGTCTAGAAACCTTGATTACAGCTTATTCGCGAGAAACCATTCCCATGGCGCCAGACGATCTTGGTTTGCATCTAATCCAGCACATTCGAGATGAATCGCACCGCTTTGCCATTACCGGCCACCGCGCCCGTCGCCAAAAAGTCAAAACCACTTCGACGTTAGAAAGCATTCCCGGTATTGGTGCTAAAAAGCGTCAAGCGTTGCTAAAATTCATGGGGGGCCTGCAGGGATTAAAGAAAGCCAGCCGCGCCGAAATACAAAAAGTCCCAGGAATTAGTGCCGACTTGGCCGAAATCATATATGATCACCTACATAATTAATGTGTTGATATACACCGAGAAATAGCTAAGAACCCAACCCTATGACGTATACCATTCCCAATTTGCTGACAATGTTTCGCGTTGTTTTGATCCCTGTATTTGTCGTAGTGTATTTTATGGATTGGCAATATGCCCATCAGATGGGAGCGTTTATCTTTTGGTTGGCGGCTGTCACTGACTGGTTGGATGGTTATTTGGCCCGTCGTTGGGAACAGACCACTGCCTTTGGTGCATTTTTAGATCCCGTCGCAGATAAGCTACTGGTTTGTGTAGCGCTGATCATGGTTACCCACACCTATGCGACGCTTTGGATTACGGTGCCGGCAATTATTTTGTTGGCACGTGAGATTTTCGTCTCCGCATTACGTGACTGGATGAGCCAGCAAGGTGCGAATGACAAAGTCAAAGTCAGCATGTTGGGTAAAATCAAAACCACAGCGCAGATGCTTGCACTCATTGGTTTACTCTCCGGATTAGAATCATTGATGGGCTTTCCGCTGTATTGGGTCACGCTTGGTTATGGGCTTTTATATGTGGCGACTATTTTGTCACTTTGGTCCATGTGGGAGTATGCCAAGGCCGGTTGGTCAACATTAACACAGTGATTTTGGCTAAAATGTATAAAAACCCTGCGTTTTGTGTATTTTTAGATCAGACGCACCGTTTTTTTGTGTTTTTATGCAAAAAAGTCGCTTTACCAGTTGACAGTTTTGCTGTGCAGGGTAGAATGCACGCACTCAATTGATGAGTCAGACAAAACGAAGTTGATGCGGGTGTAGCTCAGTTGGTAGAGCGCAACCTTGCCAAGGTTGAGGTCACGAGTTCGAGCCTCGTTACCCGCTCCAAATTTCTTAGTTTACTATATCTTACCAATCTTACTTACCCCATTATCACTATAATTGCCCTCTGGCATTCATTGTCATTTTTTTCCATTATTTGAATCTTTTTAGTATGCACGTAGTATAAGTTAACGTGAAATACTAAAATAAATGGATGCTTTTATGCAGATAAAAAAATGGCTGCTTACGCTAGCAGTTGCGCTGGCCGTCTTATTCTCTCTTGGGTTTATCAAATTTTCTCAAATTCAGGCTGCCATTGCCTTTGGCGAGTCCTTTCCCGAGCCTAGTGAAACCGTTACTCAACATCAGCTAGTCGCCACACAATGGCGTGAATCCTATGAGGTTTCTGGCATGGTTAGAGCCACCGAATCCGTTCAGCTGTCGGTCGAGAATGGTGGGATCATTACTCAGGTCTTTGGGCGCAGTGGGCAAACGCTGTCCCGTGGCGATGTATTCTTGCAAATAGATGATAGTCAGGAGCAGGCCGATTTATCTGCCGTGCAGGCGCAGATCGCGCTTGCTGAACTGGACGTGAAACGAGCAAAAACGCTGGTGGCGCAGCGAGCCACAGGGCAACAAACACTGGATCGCGCAAAAGCTCAGCTCAATGTTGTTCGCGCGCAAGCCACAGCGCTTCAAGCCGTCATCAACAAAAAACAAGTACGAGTGCCGTTTACCGGCCGGTTGGGGTTTCATCAGCTGCAAGTCGGGCAATTTATCGAGGCCAACACCACGTTAGTTGACTTTGTTAGCACGACCAATCAACGCTGGGTTGATTTTACAATACCCGTCGACAAACGCGCTTGGCTGGCTTCGGTCACCGTGACTTCCGATACACAACAGACCTCGACAGACAAGATTACCCTGGCCAACAGTATTGACAATATCTCGCGTAAGTTACCCGTTCGCGCAACGCTGACGAATGCTAATTTGCTGCCTGGTGAGATTGTAAGCGTGTCGCTGGCATCCCCACAACCTCAATCGGTGTTCATTATTCCAAATACTGCGCTGCGGTTTGATGCCATTGGTAGCTATGTCTTTGTGATTGAGAAAGAGGGCGAACAAACACGTGCCAAGCGTGAAGACGTCACTATCCTATCCCAAGGGGAACAAGCCAGTGTGATCACCTCAGCACTCGCTGACGGTACCCTTATCGCTGATATTGGCTCGTTCAAATTACGCGAAGGGATATTGGTCAATATTGCAAAGAGTGCAGCGATAGTTGATGGTTCAGCTTCTTCAGGTACCGCGCTATGACCCAAAAAGAACTCCAAGCGTTTGGCAAAAAAAGCTGGTTGGATATTTTTTCAAACAAGCCCATTATTGCCATTGTTATCTCACTGACTATTTTGTTACTTGGTTTGCGTTCAGTAGCATCTATACCGGTTCTTCAGTTTCCCCAGATAGATAGTGCCTCAATAGTCATTACCACGCCCTACATTGGCGCTTCTGCGGAAGTCGTGCAGGGCTTTATTACCGACCCAATCGAACGTGCAGCTGCAGCGGTACCTGGTGTGGACTATGTTGATAGTGCAACAACGCCTGGATTGAGTCGCGTAACGGTTTGGCTCAATCTCAATGTTGATTCAGCTAAAACACTGGCTGAGTTATCTGCACGCATCGATCAGATCCGCTTTGAAC
>CAZLGJ010000131.1:0-7040 GCA_964559075.1 uncultured Glaciecola sp. | reverse complement strand
AAAGTATGCGCTGCTGTAGTTACAACAGCTGCAGCATTAATTACTTCCGCCCCAATACTTAGCTTCTCCGCAAGTGATACTGAGCGAGATAACCGTCACCTACATTACGAGGATTTGTTTCACCTTGAATATGCTGCGAATCCTATAGTGATGCCAGATGGCAAGACGGTGATGTATGAGCGTCGCAGCATGGATATTATGAGCGATAGTCTCAACCGCAACTTGTGGACGGTGAGCCTCGATGGTGCGACCCATTTGCCGTGGCTTGCTGACGGGCATCACTACTACAACCCGGTGTTTTCAGCTGATGGTAGCAAACTTGCCTACCTGTCTAATCAATCTGGTTCGGCGCAAATTTACGTGCAGGATCTCGCTACTTTGCGCACGGCTAAAATTACCGATGTCACCATGAATCCGAGCAACATCGCGTTTTCACCCGATGGGAGGCTCCTAGCATTTACGCTATTTACCCCAACCTCGAGCAAACCAATGTTTAGTTTGCCAACTAAGCCAAAGGGCGCGAACTGGGCAGAGGATGCACATGTGATTGAGCAGACGCTGTTTCAGCGCGACGGAGCCGGCATGAAAAAAGACGGTAACCTGCACATTTATGTGGTGCCCAGTATTGGCGGGACGCCGCGTCAGGTAACATCTGGCGCGTTTGATTATGCTGGGCAACTTGCCTTTAGTGCGGACGGCAAGCACATTATTGTCTCGGCCAATACACGAGATGATGCGGATTTTGATGTCTTTAACAGTGATTTAATTGCCGTCAACCTGACTACTGGCGAAACGAATAAGCTGACCAGCTCTACAGGGCCCGAGAGTCAGCCAAGCGTAAGCCCCAACGGCGAGCTCTTGGCCTTCACTGGCTTTGAGGATAACGGTAAGTCTAACCAAATCACTCAGCTGTACGTCATGGAGATGGGGAGTGATACCTATCGCAGTTTGACGCCTGAACTCGACCGTTCTGTGGGTGATGTTAGCTGGGCAGCCGATAACAATGGGCTGTATTTTAGCTATGATGATCACGGCCAAAAACACCTTGCACATGTGACTTTAGATGGTGAGATCACGATCAAGACTGACGCGTTAGGTGGCATGAGTTTAGGGCGCCCATACACTTCAGGCCAGTATGCTGTGACTGCTAATGGTCAGCTAGTGTATACCTTGGGCAATGGGGTGCGACCGGCTGATTTGGCCTCGTCTGATAGTAGTGGAAAAACCGTGGTGCTCACTGATCTTAATAGTGATGTGCTAGGACACAAAACACTCAATGCACCAGAGCTGATGACCGTTAAAAGCAGTGTGGATGAACGCGAATTGCAAGCGTGGATCGTTAAACCGCCGCAGTTTGATCCAAGTAAGACCTATCCACTTATTTTGGAGATCCACGGCGGCCCGCACACGGCTTATGGACCTGAATTTTCGACCGAAGTCCAGATGTTCGCCGCTGCCGGTTATGTGGTAGTTTATGGCAACCCGCGTGGTTCAACTTCCCAAGGCGCTGAGTTTGCAAACTTGATCGACAAAAATTATCCATCGCAAGACTACAATGATCTGATGGATATGGTCGATGGCGTGATTGCTAAAGGCTATATCGATGAGCAAAACTTATTCGTAACGGGCGGTTCTGGTGGTGGTGTGCTCACGGCTTGGATCATAGGTAACACTGACCGATTTGCTGCTGCTGTGGTTGCTAAGCCGGTGATCAACTGGATCAGCATGATTGGGACGTCTGATATTTACACCTTTATGGCGCGTTATTGGTTTACCGATTTGCCATGGAACGATGTCGATCAGTATTGGCAGCGTTCGCCCCTGTCTCTGGTGGGCAATGTCACTACGCCTACTATGGTTTTGACTGGTGAGCTAGATGTGCGTACCCCCATGGCCGAGAGTGAGCAGTACTATGGTGCGCTGCGTTTACAAGGCGTGGATAGCGCTTTTGTGCGCAT
This sequence comes from uncultured Glaciecola sp., assembly GCA_964559075.1. GTDB lineage: Bacteria > Pseudomonadota > Gammaproteobacteria > Enterobacterales > Alteromonadaceae > Opacimonas. Next base: position 5,082 of record CAZLGJ010000131.1, on the reverse strand, counting down.
TCAAGGTGCCTACCACGGCATTGCGGCAAAGCCTTCTAATCTAGGGCGTAAAATTGGCCATATACTAGCCTGGTTCGAAAAGTATCAAACACAACAGGAGAATTAAGTTTAGTCTAATTTCTCAAGGTGCTGCACGACTTCCGGCCACACTAACTCACTGACCAATTCGTCCAGTGCCTTTGAGGCGTCATTCAGCATCAGCGAACCTTGTTCGTTGGTGCTGACTAGGCCGTTTTCACGCATACCATTGATCAAGGTGGCAAACACGTTTTTGTCGGAGAACTCCGGTGAACTGACGCCAAATAGCTCTGATAAACGCTCGGCAATTTTGCGCGAGTCTTTTTCTAGTGCGGCACGCGATATTTGCGTGTGCAGCCCTAATACATGCAGCACAATGGCATAGCGCTGATAGGTATCCTGCATGACTCTTGATAGCAACCACGCCGAGTGAAACTGCGGACTTGATGCAGAAGGCGGGTTGAGTGCTTTGCCTTCATTGATGAGTCCTTGGGCCACAAATTGATCCATGTATTGCTCTGCAATGGCGAGCGCTTCGTCCAAGCTCAGGTAAATAAATAGCTCTTTTTGTAGCAGCGGGTAGACAATACGCAGGGTTGCCTGAATATCATTGCGCGCTGTTGGCGCTTTGCGAAACACCATCGCCATGATCAGACTAGGGATCGCAAACATGTGCACAATGTTGTTACGATAATACGTCAGTGCAGCTGCGTTACCCTTTTGTGGTGCGATCATGGTGCCAAAATCGTCCTTATCGATGGCAAAGCGCTTCAGTGAAAGGGTGTTGTTAAGTAGTTTACTCGCCTCTATCTCAGGAATTGTCGCGGTGTTTGAAAACGGTACGGCGCGAAACAATGTCAGATAATCATGCATGCTCTGGCAAAGCTCGTTTTCACTCATTTTTAGTGTTTTTGATGCTAACAAACACAGCGCCGTCAATGCCATACCGTTGATCGCGGCAGATTTGTTGATTTCGAGCATCACATCATCGGCCAAATGATTAACCGCTTTGGTAAGCCACAGCGGTTTTTTATCGAGATCATCGCTTGGGCTCGACCAATCAGGGGCGTGCTTATCTAAGAATTGATTGAGCTGAATAGGCTCACCAAAGTTGAGAAAACCATGCCCATAGTTACGTAGTTTTTTGACCGCGGATAGTACTTGTAAAGGCGACTCTTTTTGTTTTTTCTTACCGCGCAATTCCTTCATATAACTGCCAACTTCCATGACGTTTTCATAGCCGATATACACTGGCACTATGCTGACAGGGCGCTGTATCCCTTTTTGCATCGCCTGTAAGGTCATAGCGAGCATGCCGGTTTTCGGTGGCAATAGGCGTCCAGTACGAGAGCGGCCGCCTTCCGGGTAGTATTTGACCGAGTAACCACGGTCAAACAACAGCTCTAAATATTCGCGGAACACGGCGGTGTAAAGCTTATTGCCAGCAAAACTGCGGCGCAGGAAAAAGGCCCCTGCACGGCGAAAAATTGGACCTGCTGGCCAGAAATTGAGATTGATGCCCGCGGCAATGTGCGGAGTGACCAAGCCTTCGTGATAAATCACATAGGTCAATAGGAGATAATCCATGTGCGAACGGTGGCACGGAACATAAATAATTTCGTGTCCATTACGAGATAACTCGCGCACATTGGCGGCATTGTTAACGGAGATGCCGTTATAAATTTTGTTCCAGATTGGGGTGAGGATACGGTCAGCAAAGCGCACTAGACCCTCGCGGTAGTCACCGGCAATCTCGTCTAAGTAATTATGTGCGAGTTGTTTGGCTTTTGCCGGCAGGATATTTTTGTTGCGTACTTCCTCGCGCATTGCGAGTTTCACCGCTTGTGAACCAACCACGGCGGAGTGGAGCGTTTGCCGTTCCAGCAGGGTAGGTCCGGTCAGCCCCTGGCGTTTGCGCTGGAAGTGGGTGGCGGTGACGCGCAGCAGTTTTTTGGCGATGCGGGCATCGGAGCCATGTTGTTCGGACATATATTTGGACGAGACGGCGCGCGAATATGAGACAAAATTATCGCGACCCAAGAATAACACAATAAATAGTTTGCGCAACCAGCTGGGCGAGGCAACATCAACCACTAAGTCACTAAAACCGGGTTTGGATTTATCAGGCGCACGCCCCCAGGTAATATAAACGGGGACAATTTGAATATCCATGTCGGCATGTTGACGATGTATGGCGAAGAGCTCGGTAAACTGCCGTTCAATCTGCGTGCGTTTCGCGCGCTTGCCAAATAATGGCTCAGGGGCATGCAAGAACAACGTGCGCGGGTATTTTTGTTCCGTGCCTGGTAAATACAGCGGATCATGCGGGCTGGGTAACCCCGCTTTTTTGGCGGAAAAGCGCAGCGCGAGTTCGTCGGCAATGGAGCGGGTGTGCAACAAATACAAAATGGGCTTGTCGGGGTCGATATGCAGTTCCTCTTGCACTTTGGCAGGAATGGTGTGGGCTTTGACAAGCAGGCGTGTTGGCCAATAAATCAGTCCCGCAAAAAAGTGACGCAACCAGCGCATAAAAGATCCTCAAACATAACAATGGGCGTAATGTGGTATGGAGCGCATTATAACGGATCTTGGCGAGATATCACTCAGATAAATGTCAGAACATCTCAAGATTACTGCACGAATAGTGAATTGGGGTGTTGCAAAAATAACATCACTGTATATACTAACAGTAACTGTATCCATAAACAGGTGAAACATGCGACCACTTACACCCAGACAGCAAGAAATACTCGATTTGATCAAGGCGAGCATTGCCGATACCGGTATGCCACCGACGCGCGCAGAGATTGCAAGAAAGCTTGGATTCAAATCGCCAAACGCTGCCGAAGAGCATGTCAAAGCGCTTGCCAAAAAAGGCGTGATTGAGATCATGGCCGGTACTTCACGCGGGATCAAGCTCAATGTGCCGCTGGATGAGACGCCAGAAGAAGAGGGCTTGCCTTTGATTGGCCGCGTGGCGGCTGGTGAGCCTTTATTGGCGCAAGAGCATGTTGAATCCCACTATCAAATTGACCCGAATTTATTTCGCCCCAACGCTGATTTCTTATTACGCGTTAGTGGCATGAGCATGAAGGACATTGGCATCTTAGATGGTGACTTGTTAGCAGTTCACAAGACGCAAGATGTGCATAACGGTCAGGTAGTGGTTGCACGCGTGGAAGATGACGTTACGGTTAAACGACTAGAAAAAGATGGTCAATTTGTGTATTTACATGCAGAAAACGAAGCTTTTAAACCCATCAAAGTGAATTTGGCCGAAGAAGTCTTTAACATAGAAGGCATTGCTGTCGGAGTCATACGCGCCGCAGACTGGATGTAGTCATATAACATTACCATGGTATAGCTAAGTCACCTAATAGAGCCAAAAAACCGCAACTTATCTTGCGGTTTTTTCGTTATCAAGAGAAAAATCACCCTCAGTAAATAAAACAGCACATCATTTCAAACGCCTATAAAAAACATTTCCTATAAAAATATTGCTCATTCTGTCCACATCAATTAACATAAGGTTCACAATCAGGTGTTCAAGAATTAACATTTCGTTAGTTTCGTTTACAAACTTAAGTATAATAAGGTCTTCAGGGCGGAGGTGATGAGTGAACAAACTCACTAAATCAATCCTTGCTTGCTTCAGTATGTTTGTTTCTTTGTCTGTATGGGCAGGATCGGCAGAAAGCGCAGGTCGAAGTGATTTAAATTTACGTCAAGGTGTTACTGATATAAGTCAGCAGGTATATGACCTGCACATGCTGATGTTTTGGATTTGTGTCGGTATTGCGGTTCTTGTGTTTGGAGTCATGTTTGTCTCTATCATCAAACACCGCAAATCTCGAGGTGTCAAACCGGCTAATTTCCACGAGAGCGTCAAAGTAGAAATAGCCTGGACAGTCGCTCCGTTTGTTATCTTGGTGCTGATGGCGATCCCCGCAGCCAATACGCTGATAGCCATGGAGGATACATCTGAATCAGATTTGACTGTTCTGGTAACGGGTTCTCAATGGAAGTGGGAATACAAGTACATGGACAGCGGTATCAATTATTTCTCAAATCTCGCTACCCAGCGCGAGCAGATCCAAAACAAGTTTGCTAAAGGTGAGAATTACTTACTCGAGGTTGACCGACCTTTAGTCATTCCTACTGGCCAAAAAGTTCGCTTTCTGATTACGTCTGACGATGTTATTCACTCTTGGTGGGTACCGGATTTTGCCGTCAAAAAAGACGCCAACCCAGGGTTCATCAATGAAGCTTGGACCATGGTTAACGAACCCGGAGTCTATCGCGGACAATGTGCGGAGCTGTGTGGCAAAGACCACGGGTTTATGCCTATCGTTGTCATAGCAAAATCGCCAGATGATTATGCCGCTTGGCAGTCACAAGAGTTAGAAGCCATTGCGTTAGCCAAAGCGGAAGAAGAACGACTATTGTCGATGGATATGTCGCTAGATGAGCTCATGGCTAATGGACAAAAAGTATACATGGCTAAATGTGCAGCATGTCATATGCCCAATGGAGAGGGCCTACCCGGTGTTTTCCCAGCGATTAAAGGCAGTGCGATTGCACTCAATGATCAGCCCAAGCATATTGATATTCTAATAAATGGCGTAACGGGGTCTGCCATGCAATCTTTTGCAAAACAACTCACGCTATCTGAAATCGCAGCTGTTGTTACCTACCAACGTAATGCATGGGGTAACAATACAGGGGATATCGTTCAAGCCAAAGATATCCACGCTGCAGTTAACGGAAACTAGGAGTAACAAGTATGAGTACAGCCACTGATACTTTAGCGCATGATGACCATGATGATCACCATCACGGTCCGGCATCTGGCATCAAGCGCTGGTTATTTACCACCAACCATAAAGATATAGGTACCTTGTACCTTTGGTTCTCATTCATCATGTTCTTGACTGGCGGCGCGATGGCGATGGTGATCCGCGCTGAGTTATTTCAGCCGGGGTTGCAGATTGTAGAGCCTAATTTTTTCAACCAAATGACCACAGTGCATGGTCTCATCATGGTGTTCGGTGCGGTTATGCCCTG
>CAZLGJ010000130.1:0-7166 GCA_964559075.1 uncultured Glaciecola sp. | reverse complement strand
ATGCCCCCCTAGTGAGTTGCGGATATTACAGATTAAATGGCCTGACTTCAACTCCTTTGCTGTTATTTTAGCGGCAGGCTGATCTGATATTGGGTGCCATGACGGGGGTCTATCACACAAGTGCCTTTGAGCAGCTCAATGCGGTTGCGAATTCCCTGTACACCATAGCCCATTTGAGTATCATCAAAATCAAAGCCAACACCGTTATCTTCGATAATGCACAGAAGCTGCTCAGATTGCACCTGCATATCAATATGATAGGTCGTGGCTTGAGAATATTTGATAGTATTATTGACGGTCTCTTGCACGATGCGATAAAGCGCCAGTGACAAGGGCTCAGCTAAATCTATCTGACCAGCTGATGAAGTAAATTGATAGCTGATTTTTGCTAGCGCGAGTTTACTGGCAAAATGCTCACTTTCCAATAGCTTGAATAAGCCATTGGAGATTAATGGTTGGGGTTTAATTTTGTTGACGATCTCAAATATAGATTGATGAATATTAGCGGTATAGTCCTTGAGTTGTTGCAGTGGAACTGCTGTCGCTTCATCGGTTGCACCTCTCATTTCTGGGGTGATTTGTTGTTCAAACGCGGTGATTTTGGCGCTAAAGTGCGACAAATGCTCATGTAAATAGGTATCGAGTTCCCTAGCCAGCAACTGGCGCTGTTTCTCTTGAGCCTGGACTAAATGTCGATTGACTGCATCGACATTGTGGTTGAGTTGACGTAAAGAGGCATTTTTGTGTTCAAGCTGTACTTGTCCTAACTGCGTTTGATGTTGCGCGGTATCTAATTCGAATATCATGGCGTTAAGGTACAAACATACTAGGTTGAAGGCTAACAAAAACCACGACATCTCAAACAACGTAAAGCCGACCTCGTTAAACAAGTACTGATTAAAATGCAGCTGGTAATCAAGCGTGTGACTGAGCATTCGAGTAATGTTTGGTAGCTCAGCAGACGCGTCATAAGCTGCGGTAAAAAGTGCGATGTAGAATACAGTTAAAACGTTGATTAAAAGCGCAAATGACATCAGTCCCCACCAGCGCATCCGGTGGCTGAACCACAGCCCAGGTAACAATAAAAATAAAATGAGATAGCGGTTCAGCGCCTGATCAAATTGCATGACTCCCCACAGACCGACAGCAAAACAGACTAATGCCAGTACTAATTTAAGGGGCCAAACAATAGACATCTGGTAGCGCTTAACTCTTACCATTTGTAACATCAAACACAGCTCAAGATGAAATAAGACACTGCCGACAATGCCAACCGATTCTCTGCTAAGGGTTCGCCACTGCGTACTTCCCCAAAAATCATCAACGGTGATAAACGTGAATAACAGATGAAAAGACAGTGCATAGCACGTTGCCGCAACAATCAAAACATGAACAAATTTAAGCCGAAAAATATGCCTAAATTGTAAACTGCTTTGCGTGACCCATACTGCCAAAATGGTATATGCATAGCGCCATAGCGCAACATCAGTGGTCGCTGCAGAGTCTGTTGTGAGTTGGGAGGCCGTTAAAAGGGGGCGTTCAAGCGGGAAAATCAATGTCAGTATCGCGCTGAGCAGTATGGCTGGCCATGCAATCAGTAACCAGTCTTTGGCGTGATAAAATACCAGCAACGGAAATAATACTACGGTAGCCAGCGCCAGAGGGGCAGTGCCTACTCGGGTAACTAACAGATAATCGCAGTAATGTGCGCTACCTACCACCAATATTTGCATACACCACAACCACCAGTGCTGCTGACTCGACTGTGGCAGCTGCACGCTAGGTAAAAACCTTAGGACTTCAGTTTGCCAAGGAAACATATACATGCCCACCGTTTTGATTAGCAAGAGATAGCGTACCGCCAAGCGCCGTGACATAAGTGTGAATGTTAAATAGCCCACTGCCATATTGCCCGGCTAATACTGCGTCAGGGAAACCTGTGCCATCATCCCTAATATGTAGCTGACAGCAATTGTCGCTGGTATTGTTAGCTTGATTATTAGAAAACTGGAGCTCAACATGACAGTTGCCAGCGTTACTGTGTTCAATGATGTTGTTGACACATTCTTGGATGATGCGAAAAAGCGTGATTTTGTGTTCATCAGGCAGTTGCTCAACATCAATGCTGACATTACTAACATAGGTCATATTGTGCATGGCTAAGCGCTCTTGATAAAAAGCGCCGGATATGGCGCGAAACAGACCAAAGTCATCGACCACTCGGGGGCGCAACCAATGCATGAGTTCGTAAATGTTGTTGTAGACATCGTCCGAGATGGCGCTCATCTCGCTTAACAGCTGATGCCCTTGGGGGGCGATGGCATACTGTTTTTCAAGCAACCGAATGAGGGTTTTTAACGCGATGATATTTTGTCCTATATCATCATGCAGCTCCTGTGAGAGGCGTTTTTTTTCTTGTTCTTCAAGAAACACCACTTGCTTAGACAAGTCTTGCAAAGATGTTTGGAGCTCAATGAGTTGTTGATTGCTGGCTTTTAAGGCCTGTTGATTGCTCAGCTGCTCTGCTTGAGAACGCGCGTGCTCTAGTTGTAGTGCGGCAGTGATAAGACCTACAGCAAAATAAGCAATGATAAATGGCTGGAACTGGAGGAGGGTAGCTGCCGGAGCATTGAGCAATAAAAGTAGCAGTACCGAGTTGATCCATAGTGCACAGCACAATGCACCAAACCAGCTCAGGCGATAGCCAAACCACACAATAGGCAAAAACAACAGCATCATTAAGAGTTGCTGCGTAAACGCAGAAAAGTAAAAACAAGCCACAATGCCGACGGACAATAACACGAGGTTGCGCAACAAAGCAGGCCTCGAAAATTTAGGTAATGCCGTATCGTTTTGTAATAGCCACTGCACAATCAGAAAGATTGCAATAGCAAATAATAGACCGGGGTAGGCAGCTAGATTATGAAGCACAAAAATATCGAGGACATCCTCGTCGGTTACTTTGTCGTAAACCGAGGTGCCACTGATCACAAAATAGCCAACACTGGCAAAGCGCGTTAGCATCCCCAAAAAAATAATCAAGGCGATTGAGCGTAGCGTGAATAGCGACCGGTTAATTTGTTTTTCGCGAGCAAAATAAATAAAAGGCAAGGTGCTGATGGTCATCAATACGCTTTGTAAAAAGTGTTTAATCAGGTCGTAGTAAATTGAGCCTTGAAATTGCATGGTTGCACCACTGGCAACACAGATAGCCAAAATTGCCATTGGCCAATAGCGATAAGGCAAAAAGATGAAAATGATAAATTGGAACCCCAGTGGAAAATACCAAATAACAAAGCTGGGGATAACCACATAGTTAAACGAAAAATTAAACAGCAGAAACTGACCGACTGCCACTAACAGAAACACGCCGAGGTGAATCAGTAGCCGCGCCCATTGGGGCCATTGTCGAGTGGCCTCAGTTGGTAGCCAACGCGTGAAAGTTTGAGGGTGAGACATAAATATTCTTATTGCTTTTGGCGCAATATAGCAAGCTTTAGTCGCGCTTTCAAAATTTCTCACACATCTTGTTAGTCGCTAAGTGTCAAAGCTAAAGTACTGATTTTGCATACCTTTAGTGGAGTATTACTCGCTTTCTGTGCAATATCAGCCACGCTTTTGTCATCATAAAATAGAACAGAGGCACTTATGGGCTTATTTAGACAAGCCGTTGTTGCGCATCAGCAGCGTCGCATCGGTCGAATCATCTTAACTACCCCACGTTACTTGCATCGGATCGTATGGCTCTCTGTGGGAGGGTTTTGTGGCACTATCTGCTGGATATTGTGGCAAAGTTTTCCCGAGCAGATCGTTGTTGCAGGAGAGTTAGCGTATCGAGAGCCGAGTCAGCACATTTTAGCCCCGTTTAACGGGGTGGTTGCGCACTGGCATGTTAAGACGGGGGAGCGTGTTGATATCGGTATGCCGCTGGTGACCTTGATTTCTCAGGAAGCACAAATCAACGCTGATTTTCGCACCCAACAGCGCTGGTTTTTGCAACAGCAGCTGCAGCGTCAGCGCCAACAGGTCGAACTGGAGATTAATCAGCAAACCGCTGAACTTATGCATCAGCGGCATTTGGCCTTACCATTACAAGAGCGCCTTGCCGCAGCGCTAGCGCAAGCGCAAGCACAAAGTCAGATTACGCAGCAAAGCACGACATTAGCAACTCGTTTGGAGACCAATTCCAGCCTAGTATTGAGTCAGCATGAATATTTGGCGCATCGACAACAGCATTTACAAGTGATTGAGCAGCAGACGCAAACAGACATGCGGGTTTTGCAATATCAGGATGCTCTCGCTGAAAATGCCTACCAACAGCAGCGTCTGACGCGACAAGTCGACTTGTTAAAGGCGCAATTATCTGAACAGGAGGCAAGCCTTAACCAACAGCTGCGGTTGTTAGATGTTGATGCGGCACAAGTCATCTATGCCAATAAAACCGGCATAGTGGACGAGCTGCTGTTTGCCCCCGGCGCCAATGTCCGTGCTCATCAAGCGTTGAGCGCCGTTTTGCCACAAGCACAACAGCTTTCAGTGACACTGTTTTTAACACCACGAGACTATGCACAGATTGCAGAAGCGCAACCAATTTCGGTCAATGTGGTTGGCTTACCAGCACAGGTCTATGGGACTATGCATGGGCGTATCGATGAGCTAGGCTCTACGCCACAGCAGATGGCGCAAACTCAGCTATATACAGCACAAGCCTCTTTGGAAGGGCAGCCCGCTTACCCCTTAAAGGCCGGTATGCCGCTGGAAGTTCGCATAACTAAAGTCCGTCGCCGTATTTGGCAGTGGCTTTGGGCACCGCTCAGCCGAGCGGTCAGTCAGTGGGAGGGGCAAGCGTAATGTTATTCAGTCATTTATTTGCCAGAGAGTTACCCATTATACAACAAGCCAGTATCAATGAATGCGGCCCTATTTGCGTGGCAATGCTCGCCAGTTACCACGGACATCACCTGAATGCGACACAAATGCGTCAGCATTGTCAGCGGCAGGGAATGAGTCAGCAGGGCAGTAATTTACGCCAGTTAATTGCTTTAGCAAACGATTTTGGTTTACAGGGGCAAGCATTTCAGGGGGAGATTGAGGAATTGAAAGACGTGGCTCTACCTTGCATTTTGCACTGGGACTTGACGCATTTTGTCGTGCTTAAATCAATGCGTCGAAACTGTTATGTGCTCCACGATCCTGCCTTGGGCAGAGTGCAGCTAACGACGAGTGAGTTATCGCAACACTTTACCGGGGTGGTGCTGTGCCTCACACCCACGGTGTCGTTTGTGGCACAAGCTCCGCAGCGGCGCTTTGCTTTACGTCAAATATGGCAACAAATCTCTGGTCTCAATCAGTCCATTGCCAGTTTATTAGCGCTCTCAATTTTACTCCAGTTAGCACAAATCATGACGCCGTATTATGTGCAGTGGACGATTGATCACGTTCTACTCAATCAGGCGTTGTCACTAATGCCAGTGCTTGCGGTCGGATTTGGCGCTTTGTTGTTGTTTAGTGTAGCTATGACGGCACTGCGAAGCTGGCTGTTGATTAGGCTCAATACCGAGTTAGCGCATGGCTTTGGTCTGAATGTGATGCAACATTTAACGCGCTTGCCAGCTAGCTACTACATGCAGCGTCATTTAGGCGATATCCATTCGCGTTTTCAGTCGATTCATTTTTTGCGAGAGAGGCTTACTAGTGGCATTGTGGAAAGCGTCTTAGATGGAGTCATGCTGCTGTTGTTGCTGCTAGTGATGAGTTTTTACTCGCCACTGTTAACTGCTTTGGTCAGTGCCACGCTTGCGCTATATGGGCTGTTTCGCTGGGTGTGTTATGCCTCGTTACAACAGCACTCGCAGATATTGTTACAAAAGCAAGCAGATGAAAATACCTGTTTCTTGGATATTCTCAAACAGTGGCGGGTGCAGCTGCTGTACAATTGCCAAGCACAGCGCGTGCAACATTGGGGGCGGTACTACAGCGAAAGTTTGCGCCAAGATGTACGCTTACAAACTTGGCAAGTCGGTTTTAACAGTGTGCATAGCGTGCTGTTAGGTTTATTGCATGTAGTGGTAGTGTGGCAAGCTGCGCAGGCCATTATGGCGCAAACCATGACTATCGGCATGTTGCTAGCTTTTATGGCCTATCAACAGTTTGCCCTAGACGCTGGCACGCGCTTGATTGAACAATGGCTGCAGTTTCGGCTACTGCATTTGCACATGAACCGCTTAGCCGATATTACTGACACCGAAACGGAGCAGCATCATAAAGAAACAAGTTCACCTGTAAGTGCGGCCGAGCAAAGTAACATGTGCCTGCATGCATCGACCAATAATGACGCAGCAAGCTTAACGCTGGAGCAGGTGAGCTATTGTTATCCAGGTGCTGCGACACCAACGTTACAACACGTGAGTATCCATATTCCCGCAGGGGAGTCGGTGGTGATAACCGGTGCATCAGGCGTAGGTAAAAGTACCTTACTCAACGTAATGTTGGGGCTTTTTGTTTGCGACAGTGGTCGAGTGTTATTCAACGGAACCGATATCAAACAGCTGGGGTTAGGGGACTATCGGAGTGTGACGGCATCCATTCTGCAAGGGGATGGTTTAGTGCGAGGGACGGTGCTTGATAATATCACCTTGTTCGCCGAATCTCCCGACGTTGAAAGGATCCAGTACCTGCTCAAGCAAGTGCAGTTAATCGAAACTATCCAGCAATTTCCTATGGGGCTAGAGACCCAGTGTGGTGAACTTGGGGATATACTTTCAGCCGGACAATTACAGCGTTTGTTACTCGTGCGCGCGTTGTATCGTCAGCCACAAATACTGTTTCTGGATGAGGCGACCAGTCATCTAGATGCAGTGACTGAACAGTGTGTGTTAGCTGTACTCAACGCTTTGCCGATCACCATCATTACCGTTGCGCATCGACGCGAAACCATTGCGCAAGCAAAGGTAAAGTTACAACTAAATGCAGCCGGGCAACTGTCGGTACTTTGAGATACATCGTATAATATATGAACGGTCGATAATTAAATTGCCCAATATCACAAATTTACCTTGACACAAAGGGGGCAAATATTTAATATGCGCTCCGCTTTGTACGGCACAACAAATCAATGGTGGGCGTAGCTCAGTTGGTAGAGCCCCGGATTGTGATTCCGGTTGTCG
>CAZLGJ010000129.1:0-7594 GCA_964559075.1 uncultured Glaciecola sp. | reverse complement strand
TCGTAAAAGTCCTGCGTGACGTATTGTTGCCATGCGTCCTTCATGGAAGTGTCCTTGTCTGTATTATCCATTGTCTTGCTTGTGTATGCTGTTAACTCATGCCCGACTTAAGTATAGTCATATTTATTCGATGCGATTCATATCTACCGCAACATTTAGCTGGTGTTGGCCACCGCCAAACACCAGCCCGCGCAACGGGGCGACATCGTGATAGTCCCGCCCAGTTGCCAATTTGATATGCTGCTCCGCCGGCACAATATTGTTGGTCGGGTCAAACTCCAACCAACCAAGGTTCGGTGCGTATACCGCAAACCATGCGTGCGTCGCGTCTGCGCCAATGAGCTTTTCCTTGCCCTCTGGCGGCAGTGTCTCTATATAACCACTCACGTACTGCGCAGCTAACCCGATGCTGCGCAAGCAGGCCAGCGCCAAATGCACATAATCTTGGCAGACGCCTTTTTTGGCAGACATCGTATCGGCCGCAGTAGTGATCACTGAAGAGCTTTGGCTATCAAACTCAATATCTTTTGAGAGGCGCTCCATCAAGTCATGACAGGCCTGCATAAAGTCCCGTCCAGGTTTAAAACTTTGCAATGTGTATGCCACTATTTCTGGCGTAGCTTTGGTGTAGCTAGTCGGGCAACAGTGCCACAAAATATGCACGCCTTGCGCGTTTTTGGGATCGTGAATACTGTCGCGGACAAACTCCCAGCCCATGCTTGGCATCGCCAGCTCAAGCTGCGTCTGCGGTAAGATCTCAACCACATGCTCAGCTGCTACGCGCAGTTCAGTGTGCTGCATCGTAATATCAAAATGCGTGACGAGATTGTTGCACGCATCCAAAAAAGTATCGCGATAGACCGGCGTGGGGTAAATAATCAGCTGCGAGCTGATACACTGTTGATGGTCGATGTGCAGCGGACTCAGGCGCGCTTGGTTCTGTGATAAACTCACGGCTTCGGAGTACAAATATTGAGTTTCGTGACGGATGCGATACTTCATAATAAATCCCGCTCCGTACCCACATAGCCCTGCCGGTGACGCCCATCTGCACTTTTGGTGTGGCTAAAGTACTGTAACTGCAGGGCCTCGTGTAACTGCTTAAGGTAGCCTTGCAGCGCGCTTAATTGAGTCTTTAAATCGGTACGCTGTTCATCTTGTAACGCGGCTAAGTGCTCAGCGCCATGTGCATGACAGCTCGCTTTGAGCTGCCACAAAATCGCCTGAATGTTTTGTTGTTGGCCACTTTCTTTGGCTGGCAGAGATTTTGCCAACGCCAGCAGCTGGTCAATTTGGTAGCTTACACTGCGCGGGTAGGCGTCATCGAGCAGCAGCAGGGCCAATATTTGTGACACCGACATCTGCAAGCGATTGCGCCGCTTAAAGGTCACGAGTGAAACATGCGTCTGTAGCAAAATTTCCAAATACTGCGACTGTTCTTCAGCCGGCAGCGAGTTGTTGAGCCAGGCGCCAAGGTGCGAACCTAGCTGCTCAATACGGCTGGTGGCTTGCCCCATTTTGAGCATAAATGCACCGTTTTGATACGTTAAGGTATCGTTAATTGCCCCATTAAATGTCAGCAGTTGACTCATGACGCGATCGAGCAATAGCTCACATTCGTGGATCGAAGCTTTGGGATCGAGTTGACAAATCACATCATAGGTATCGCGCAGCTGGGCAATGGCGCGATGCCCGTCTAACACAATCAGTTCGTGCACCTGGCGCACACTAAAGAAAAACTGCTCCAACAGCATGATTATCGAGGTGTGCCGACGCGAGGTAAACATGGCTTGCAAAGTGTGGCGATACACATCTATCGAGTGATAGCCAAACTTGCCACTTAAAGGTTTGAACGGGTACTGCAAGGTATCGTCAACAAACACCTGATGCATAAAACTCAGCTCAAACTGAAGTTGGATATTGCCCTGTGAAGGTAGTTCATTCAGGTTGTGGCAGTAGCGACGCATGAAGCGAATAAGCGTTTCGGCTCGCTCCATATAACCGCCAAGCCAGAATAAGTTTTCAGCCGTCCTACTAGCTAAAATATGCTCGCCCAACACATAATTGCCAGATTGCCATTGACCACCTAACAAATCTTGACTCACCCACTGCTGTGACTGTTCGACCCACACGTCTTTCGCGACGCCAGAGGTGTTTGCAACGGGCATGATCCGGCCACTGGGCAACACCGAAATTTTGTTGGCCTCAACCAACACATAGCAACGCATAAAGGCTGACTCACTAACAAAGTCTTCGCCTTGCCAGAACGCCACTGGCCAATCGGTATGTTCATTTTTCAGTGCTTGAGTAAACAAAGGTAACATGCTGGTGTGTAGGGGGTTGGTCACAATCACGTTGCCGGTGCGAATAGCTTGCTGTAGCCCAATCACCCCATTAATATTGGCTTGGGGAAGCTCTAAAGGATCCAGCAGCGCCGTCCCCGTCCAGTTCAAAATCACGTGTACCGAAACTAAACCAGAAAGGGATTTTAGCCACACTTTGCCCTCGCGCACAGTCAAATCGGCGCTATGCACCACGCTGTAGCCAAGATAATTGGCCAAAAACGTATACTCGCGATATGCAGCATTGTCATTTGGGTCAAGCAAAATCACAATATTGGTATCGCTGACTTTGGGCGCCAGTGCGTTGATAGCTTGTCGCCATTGACCAAAAAATTGCACCATGCGCTGAACCTGCACATCAGCAAATTCGGCGCTTTTTAAATTACGCAATAACAGGCGATGCTGTAACAAATTGCCCAGCTGGGCCGGCCCGTCGGCATGTACAGCCTGAAACACACACTGCCCTGCTTGGTTAATGGCAATATCCACACTCAGTAAAAAAGGTATATGATGCTGCTGCAGATTAAACCACTCGGGCACAAAGTGCGCATCGAGCTGTGACAATAAATTGCACTGGCCCAAGGTCATGGCATCAACGCCTTGATTGAGTCGACTCTGCAGCTCGGCAACATACTGCATGATCTGCAGTTCAATTCCTTGCCAATCATGACAGGCAAACAAATACGGCACGGGATCAAACGCTTGTGACGCGGCCTTTTCCCAATACACTAGGCTTTGTTGGTCACGGCCTCGCGCCAATTCATGGGCACACTGCGCCAACGCCAAGTGCTCCTGGCGTTGCTGCATGTGTTGGTTTAGTTGACGAGTGGCGTCTAGCATCGATTGTTGATCGCTCAATAGAAGGTCGCTTGACGACGCAAATCCAAGGTAAACGGGTAATCGGGATTAAGTGGCTCCAGTGCTGGGCACTGCCCGTTCATTTGTGCTTTATCTCCAGCAGTTGCTGCTACGACTACCTGCTTTGCACTTGCATCTGAGGTTGCATAGGCCTGTGCAACATGAGCGAAGTAGGTATTATCACGCTGCTGAGCGGCTTGATGCACCATGGCATTCGCCGTATGTCCTTCGTTGAACCTTGCAATACGACGCCCTTCAGCTTCTAAGCCATTCACCGGAAACTCGTCTAGACCGCGACCACCTGGATGCGCGACATGATACACCATGCCGCCAATAGAGCGGTCATTCCACGTATCCCACACATCAAACGTCAGGGGTGCATGAATGCCAATGGTCGGATGCAGTGCTGAAGCCGGTTGCCATGCTCTAAAACGGACACCGGCTGCAAATTCACCGAGTACTGCGGTTTTATTAATGGGCACGCGGCGCCCATTACAGCTGACTACATAACGCCCCGGCTCAGCATTGCGAATACTTACTTCAAGACGTTCTAAGGAAGAGTCCACATAACGTGCGGTGCCGGTCGAAGCAGCTTCTTCACCCAATACGTGCCAAGGCTCAATCGCACTGTTGAGGCGCAAGTTAACTTGGCCAAGCTGCACTTCACCGCACGTCGGGAAGCGGAACTCAAAGAACGGGTCAAATAAATCAATCGTAATATCAAAACCATTCGCCTGTAGGTCATCACAGACCTGCTTAATATCCTCACGCACATAATGCGGCAACATAAATTTGTCGTGTAACTGCGTCCCCCAGCGAACCAGTGGCTTGTGATAGGGGGTTTCCCAAAACTTCACTAACAAGGCTCTGATCAACAGCATTTGCATCAGTGACATCTTGGCATGCGGCGGCATTTCAAAGCCGCGAAATTCAACAATGCCCAAGCGACCAGCAGGCGAATCAGGGGAATATAATTTGTCGATACAAAACTCAGCTCGGTGCGTGTTGCCGGTCAAATCCACCAACAAATTACGCAACAAGCGATCGACTAACGACGGATTAGGCGATTCACCCTCGGGCATTTGTGCAAAGGCAATTTCTAATTCATATAATAATTCGTCGCGCGCTTCATCCACACGCGGCGCTTGTGATGTCGGTCCAATGAATGCGCCAGAGAATAAATAGGACAGTCCCGGATGATGCTGCCAGTAAGTAATAAAACTACGCAATACATCAGGACGGCGCAAAAATGGTGATTCATCAATACTCGCGCCACCTAAAGTAACATGGTTGCCACCGCCAGTGCCGGTATGACGGCCATCCACCATGTACTTTTCAGTGCCCAAACGCACCGATTTTGCTAGTTCATACAACCGACTCGTGTTGTTTGCTAGCTCATCCCAGTTGGCCGCTGGGTGAATATTGACTTCGATGACGCCCGGATCAGGGGTAACCGCAAAATGGGTCAAGCGCGGATCTTTTGGCGGCGTATACCCTTCCAACACAACGCTTTGTCCAGTTTTAGCGGCAGCGCGTTCTACCGCGGTAATAAACATCATAAACTCTTCAGCATGCTTCAACGGCGGTAAAAATACGTGAATGTGCCCGTTACGCACCTCAATCGCGGCCGCGGTGTGCATCACCTCTTCGCGAATATAACCATGCTGCTGCATGGGCGTGCTAATTTCACCCTTAATCGCTGCCCAATCATAAGGGTAGCTGGGCTCAGCCGCACTGAGACTGCCCAACGGTAAGCGATACCCTAAGGGCGAGTCCCCTGGTAACAAGAAACATTCACCGCGTTGAAACTCCCACTGATTTGATACCCAGCAATCATGGTGGCCGTCATAGGCAATGGGTATGACATAGCCAGTAGGCTTTTCAATACCATCGGCCATGCGTTTTAAGAAGTGCTTGCGGCGCATCTTATCGAGCAGTTCTGGATCTTTTGGACTTGGCTCAACCGGCAATGACGCCTCTTGCCACAAATGATATGCAATATCTTCATAGGCCGTGGTGCGCACATTTTGCGGCAATGCCAGTTGTTCTAACAGCGCTTGGCTGAAGCTATCGGCATCTGCAAAGGTTTGTGTGCCAGTTACGGTGACATCAGCTAACAGCGTTTGATCATTCCATAACGCCTTGCCGTCTTTGCGCCAGTAGCAGCCATATTGCCAGCGCGGTAACTCCTCACCGGGATACCATTTGCCTTGGCCATAATGGCGCAGTGCACCGGGTGAAAACTCGTCGATCATGTTAACAAACAACTTGTGGGCAAGTTCGCGTTTATGCTGTCCATCAGCAGCCGTATTCCACTGCGCCGATTCATAGTCATCAATGCTAATAAAAGTAGGTTCACCGCCCATAGTCAATTTGATCGCGTTCTTTTGTAACGCTTCTTCCACATTATCAGCCGTGTCTTGAATTTGTTGCCACTGACTATCCGTGTAGGGATGTGTAACGCGGGGGGTTTCAGTGAGACGGGTCACTTTGTTAAAGTAGCTAAATTCCGACTCGCATTCATCTAATGCGCCCGTGACCGGCGCTGCTGAGGTAGGCTCTGGAGTACCTGCCAAGGGAATGTGCCCCTCTCCCGCTAACAAACCAGAAGTAGGATCGAGACCAATCCAGCCAGCACCCGGTACATAGACTTCGGTCCATGCATGCAGGTCAGTAAAATCTTCTTCTGGGCCACTTGGACCGTCAAGCGACTTTTCGTCTGATTTGAGCTGTACGATATAGCCTGACACAAATCGTGCAGCTAAACCTAGCGCTCGGAAGGTTTCTACCAACAGCCAAGCGGAGTCGCGGCAGGAGCCTGACTTATTCGTGAGCGTTTCTTCGACCGTCTGCACACCTGGCTCTAGACGAATAGTGTAATCCACTAAGTCATACACCGCTTGGTTAATGCGGACCAAAAAGTCCACGGTACGCTCTGGCTCTGCGGGGATCAATGCTTCACTAAAATCCAGTAACGCAGAGCAAGCTTCATAATTTTTGGTATAGTTAGCCACATCATGCGCGGTTTGTTTATCATAGGTGAAGGGAAAGTTTTCTGCCTCTTCTTCCACAAAAAAATCAAACGGATTGATCACGTGCATGGGCGCAACAAGATCAATCGTAAAACTAAAATGCTTTGTTGGCTTGGGAAATACCACGCGCGCTAAATAATTACCAAATGCATCCTGTTGCCAGTTAATAAAATGCTCAGCTGGCTCGATTTTTAAGTGATAGCTTTGTATCGGCGTACGGCAGTGCGGGGCCGGTTTTAGGCGAAAAACATGGGGAGCGAGATTGATTGCGCGATCATAGTGATACTCAGTATGATGCGTCAAACCGACGGTAACAGTCATAGCGGGATTCCATTCTAAAAATATATTTTGCAAGTAAAATATTGCACGTCATTGTGCGAAGAGTGAGCATGATAACACCCGACAGATGCGACTGTATATGAATATTTGATGATCATACCAGAGTCTTATCTCATGACGTGCTTAGTAATACGCATACCATTAATTATATACCTTCCTCAATAATACGCCGCTTATACTGAAACTGTATGTTTGCTATTTATGTGTTAAATTTTGTTAATAAATGTGAACTATATTGGTCTTTCATAGTCTTAGCTTTCGGTAGTGTAATGAAACCTGATTGTTGAGGTCGTGAGTTTGTTACAACAAATAGATATATAGGTATTGTTATGCGTAGTTTAATCGGCCTCGGTGTCGTGTGTGCTTTGATGCAAGTATCCGTGGTAGCCGCTGCTTCTAACACTGATAATCAATGGGTGTTGAGTGACGCTTTTTTAAAGAAGCAAGTGGCGAAGTCACTCTCTCCCGGACGCTCAGTGAGAAGTCTTATTGGTCACTATCCACAGTCCACAAGCACTATTGTGAGTGTTGCACTAGATACTTATCCCGAGGACTATAAAGAGATTATTCATGCAGCTATCTCTGCTCAACCATTTTCGGCAGAAGAAATTGTCACTATTGCAGTAGCCAAGGGCATCACTGAATGCGAATCTATTGTAGAAACGGCCATCAAAGCTGAGCCAAGCTATGTCAGCTTCGTGACGCGCGCGGCTACATCCGCATCCCCCGATGATTTTCATGATATTTTGCGCATAGCTGTGGTGACTGAACCCGAATCTGCTGACAAAATTGTACAAACCGTTGCAAAATCCTACCCTGAACGCATCACTGAAATTTTATCCAACACCCTCAAATATGTGCCCGAAGTTGGCCAGTATGTGGTGGATGCATTGTTAGCCATGTTTCCCGACCGCGCTGAAGAAGTAGTAGAGATTTCCGTGCGAGAGGTCAAAGCCGAACGGGGCGAGCTAGAGAATGTAATCAATGCCGCACTGAATGCAGGAATAGCCCCCGATATTGTCT
>CAZLGJ010000128.1:0-7600 GCA_964559075.1 uncultured Glaciecola sp. | reverse complement strand
AGGTATCGCCAATTCCCTTGATTGAAGACATGGAACGCGAATGCAATTTATCGCAATTAGCAAGTTGTTAGTTTATTTACAAAGTTACAAGGTGACGATATGTCAAAGTATACAGGTTCGGTCAAATGGTTTAACGCTGAAAAGGGTTATGGTTTTATTACACAAGACAATGGTGGCAAAGACGTTTTTGTTCACTATCGTGCGATTCAGTGTGAGGGTTACAAGACCCTTCCAGAAGGCCAGAAAGTGACCTTTGAAATCGAAGAAGGCCAAAAGGGGCTGCAAGCTGCTAACGTAGTGAGCATGTAACCTTTTACCATCATCTCGACGTTACCGTGATACGCTGAGGCGAGTATTGCCGATAACGTCGGGAGATTTTGTTGAAAACGCCAACTGACGCGCACGTTAAATGTACGCGTACGCATCCCCAAACAAACACTCTTGCGCTAATCCAGCGTTGTACAAATCATCTCTTGCAATTTTTGCCATCGCAAATGGTCCTGCGATATAAACTTGCTTTTGCGAAAAATCATGCACAGTGTGAATCGCACTTTGATGGACTAAGCCAGTTTTTCCCTGCCAATCGGGTTCTGCAACTTCTACCACCGGGTGGAAATGAAACTGTTCGTGCGCCTCACATAAAGCAACCAAAGCGTCGAATTCATATAACTGACTAGCTTGTTTGGCGCCCCAAAAAATATCGACCTTGAGATCCAAGTCTTGTGACGCGATTTCATATGCAATCGATTTGAGATACGAATAACCGGTACCGCCTGCGATTAAGACAATGTCTTTATCTTCTTGGGGTTGCAAAAATGCGCTACCATTGCTTAATGTGGCTGAGATATTGCCGATAGTACGCAGACGTTCAAGCACATCCCAAGCAAATGCATTTTTTGGCGTGGCACCGATGTGCAGCTCAATGAACTTGTCTTTACTCGGGCTCGAAGCAATTGAGAATGGACGCAAATCGTCTTTGCCCATCTCAACGAGCAGGTATTGTCCAGCTTGGTACTCAAGCGGCTCGTCAGCAGAGAGGATGATGCGATATACATCGTGGCCAACATTTTCAATGGTTTTTAGGTTTAATAGCATGTATGAGTTCTTTCTTGGTAAAGCGTTAGCGTTGTGGCGGCTGCGAGCAAAGTTCGCTGATGCCCAATTCGTCCCAAAGTGCATCGACTTTGGCCGTGACTGCAGGATCCATCACTATGGGTTCGCCCCATTCGCGGTCGGTTTCTCCTGGCCATTTGTTGGTGGCATCCATACCCATTTTGGAGCCCAAGCCTGACACAGGCGAGGCAAAATCTAAATAGTCAATTGGGGTGTTATCGATTAATGTCGTATCTCGAGTCGGGTCCATGCGCGTCGTAATGGCCCAAATGACGTCTTCCCAATTGCGTGCATCAATATCATCATCACAAACGATGACAAACTTGGTATACATGAACTGGCGCAAGAACGACCAGACCCCAAGCATGACGCGCTTGGCATGTCCCGGATATTGTTTTTTCATGGTCACAATCGCCATGCGATAAGAGCACCCTTCAGGAGGCAGATAAAAATCCACGATCTCGGGAAACTGTTTTTGCAAAATAGGCACAAACACTTCGTTGAGCGCCACGCCCAAAATAGCCGGCTCATCTGGCGGGCGACCTGTATAGGTAGAATGGTAAATCGGGTCTGTGCGGTGCGTAATATGCGTGACAGTAAACACCGGAAATTCATCAACTTCGTTATAGTAGCCGGTGTGATCACCGTACGGGCCCTCAGGTGCGGTTTCGCCAGGCATAATATAGCCTTCAAGCACGATTTCGGCATTGGCAGGCACCTGCAGGTCGCAGCTCAAGGCATTTACCACTTCTGTTTTGCTGCCGCGCAGTAAGCCTGCAAAGGCATATTCAGACAGCGTGTCAGGCACCGGCGTGACGGCTCCTAAAATAGTCGCGGGATCAGCGCCCAATGCCACCACCACTGGATAAGGTTTATCTGGATGGGTTTGACACCACTCGCGAAAATCTAGCGCGCCACCGCGATGCGATAACCAGCGCATAATCACTTTGTTTTTAGCAATCACCTGCTGACGGTAAATGCCTAAGTTTTGGCGCTTTTTGTGCGGGCCACGAGTCACGGTTAAGCCCCAAGTGATGAGGGGCGCTGCATCACCTGGCCAGCAGCGCTGAATGGGGATCTGACCCAAATCGACAGCATCGCCGCTGATCACTTGCTGTTGGCAGGGCGCTTTGCGAACTACTTTGGCCGGCATATTCAGGACTTGTTTAAACACCGGCAGCTTGCTCCACAAATCCTTGATGCCTTTGGGCGGATCGGGCTCTTTCAAATAAGCCAGCAATTTACCGACTTCGCGAAGCGCAGCCACGTTGTCTTGTCCCATGCCCATAGCGACGCGTTCTGGAGTACCAAACAAGTTTGCCAGCACCGGCATATTATGCCCTTTGGGGTTTTCAAACAGCAATGCTGGGCCGCCAGCACGTAAGGTGCGATCGGCGATTTCGGTCATCTCCAAATCGGTATCGATCGGGTGGTTGATGCGCAATAGTTTGCCCTGTGCTTCTAGTTGCGCGATAAAATCACGTAAGTCTTTATACTGCATAGCAAAAATTTGAATCCGAATAATCCAATGAACGCAGATTATAACAGACCCCAACCAAGAATAGATCACAAATTGTAACTAAACCATTTGCTGAAAAGGCCGATAAATCTGATGAGAGAGCCAGTAAAGCGATAAGCCAAGTGATGACAAACGTGCGCCAGCAAGTTGTACAACTATGCATGAGCGGGTTGCTGATAGTCGGTGCTATCGGCGCCTTACTAGTAAGCCCTGTAACGTCTGCCCAAGAAGACGAATTTGACGGGGTGTTAATTCCAGATGGATTAACCAACCTCAGTGCGATTGAATTATATAGCCAAGATGTGTTGGTCAAGTTGATTAACCAAAACCAACATTTGCAGCGGGTGAAAGCTGACGAATGTCAGCTTGTGAGAGACATTGAAGCGCGCGCCACGGTGCTGGATGTACCTGTCTACCAATTTTTGTGGGGCGACATGTTGGCATGGGGTGTGTGCGTTGAGCGCGATGCCAAACTTGGTATCCACTTTATGAAAACGGCCGCGCAACAAGGTTTACCGGCAGCACTAGAGCATCTTGGACGTTACCATCGCAAAGGGATTTTGGTGATTCAAGATACCAATCTGGCGTTGCATTACTTGCGTGAAAGTGCAGCCCTTGGCCACATCCCTGCATTATTGCAGCTTGTCGATATGTACATCGCTGATATGGGGAGCCCGTATGATTTTCACGATGCGTATGTATGGCTCAGACAAGTGGTCACGGATGACGTACAGTTGCAGCGAGAAATCGTCAACAAAATTAACGCACTAGAGGTGCGCATGAGTCCGAGCGCGATAGCTCATGCCCAGCGCATAGCGCGAACACTCATCACGCAATAAGATTAGCAATAAGACTAAAAACAACAGAATAAGCAAAAATAAGCGGCGCACACCGCGTTTGATAAAATGGACTGACACATGAAATGGATTGCACAATTAAAAGAATTAAATGCCCACAGCCGCATTTTTATCGTTACCATGCTGGTGGTCTGTGCATTGGTTGTTCTGTTTACCTCGCTAATTGAAAAAAGCATACAGAGCCGAACGCTTACCCATCTAGAAGACATCACCAAAGCCAAAACGGCAATGGTCAATATGACCATTCAGCGCTTTGGCTCTACCGATCTTGAATTTGATATCGTCACTATCCAAAAAACACTGCAACGGGTGATGCGTGAAAAGAGCATTGATACGACGCGTTTGACCTTGATTGATGATGACGGCACCGTGATTGCGGATTCAAATGTCGATTATCAAACGCTTATTTTGATGGATAATCACATCAATCGACCAGAAATTCGCGATGCTGCGCGTGATGGTTTCGGGGTGAGTAAGCGCTATAGTTCAACGCTTGAATATGACTTGATTTACTACGCTAATATGATCAACTTGGTCAATGGGCAAACTGCCTTTATTCGCGTTGCTATTCCAGAAGCTACACAAATGGCTGTGATCAACAAGCTGCGCGTTCTCGCGCTTGGCTTCTTTGTGGTGGTTGTCGCCACCCTGCTAGGAATGCGTTTTATGGAAAAGCGCAACATTGCCCTTATTAACGCCAAACACAAGCGCGTGCTGTCAAAAAAAGCCGAGGAAATCACCTACGTCTACAATGAGCTGCAAACGGTCACGGCCATGTACAGCATCTGCAAGACGGTTGACGAAGCGTTGGGGATCACCCAAGATTTTGTCGCCAAGTGCTTTCCTGGTACGCACTTAGAAGTGGAGTTGGGCGATGATACTGGCTATGACATACATAAAGACAACTGCTGGGCTGCGCGCAGAAATTCGCTCCATATCAACTATTTTCCCGAAGGCAAAAGTAATTGCACCCATACCTGGGCGACCCAGTTAGCGCGTGATTATGACTATGCCAAATGCTTTCCGATAGCGTCTGATAATATCGTGCTAGGACGGGCGTCGTTATATTTTAGTCAGGCGGATTTCAAGCTTGTGACTCAAAAGTTCAGCGTGCCGCTGGAGTTTCTGTTTAACAATCTAGGGATCACCTTTACGCGCTTGACCATCTCTGAACAAATGCGCGAAAAAGCCTATACAGATCCGCTGACGGGGATCTGGAATCGCCGCTATTTCTTTGAACAAATCGAGGAGTGGGTCAAAGCCGAAAAACGCTTCTGTCTGTTGCTGCTCGATGCGGATCACTTCAAAAAAGTCAATGACGAGCTCGGTCATGACATTGGCGACCTGGCGCTCAAGCGCATGGCCCGCACAGCTAGAGAATGCGCGAAGAAAGACCGCGATATCGTCGCGAGAGTGGGCGGTGAGGAATTTGCTATTTTGCTGGATTGCACCGAGCTTGAGCAAATCAATACGATTTACGCGCGCGTCGCGAAGCAACTATCCACAAAGCCATTGCCCGATGGCCGCATCATTACCCTCTCTGCTGGCGCATCGATTTATCCCAGCGATTCTAAAGATATCGATGAGCTGTACAAATGTGCCGATACCGCGCTATATCGTGCAAAACGCGCTGGCCGCAAGCAGCTAGTGCATTATGCTGAGCATGAGGTCACCTCAATTGAATTAGTGCGCTAAGCGCTAGGGGTGTTATACTATGGGCACCGAAGTTGATGAAAAGCATTCATGTCCCAAGACCCCAATTATTCTCGAGAGCAGTTAAAGTATCCCAATCCTGTTGCTAGTCGTGAGCACTTACTAACCTTGCTGTCTCAAGCGGGTAAGCCCTTATCCTTTTTAGAAATTTGTCATTTAGCAGATGCCCATACCGATGCTGATCAAGTTGGGATCCAGCGCCGCTTACGCGCTATGGAGCGCGAGGGGCAGGTAGCGTTTACGCAGCAGCGCAAATATGAAGTGCAAGCTCAAGAAGCATTACAAATTGGTCGCGTGATAGGTCATCGCGATGGCTTTGGCTTTGTCAAATTTGACAGTGACGAAGACGATTGGTACTTGGCACAACCGCAAATGAAAAACGTGCTGCACGGCGATTTGGTTGAAGTAGTCAGTAAAGGCATGGGGCGTAAAGGCAAAATTGAAGCTCGTGTGACTCGCGTAGTCGAGCCACGCGCCGAGCCCATCGTGGGGCGCTATTTTACTGAGCATGGCGTAGGCTTGGTGATCCCCGATGACCAACGCATCAACCACGAAATTTACATCGGTCCTAAAGACAGTTTGGGCGCGCGTCAGGGCAATGTCGTGGTCGTCCGGTTGACCAAACGTCCATCGCGGCAATCCTCGGCAGTAGGCAAAATTATCGAAGTGCTTGGTGAACACATGGCGCCCGGTATGGAAATCGAAATGGCACTGCGCACCTTTGATATTCCCCATGTATGGCCCGATGCGGTATTGCGTCAGGCTGACAAGATTGGCACCGAGGTCAGTGAAGAGGCTAAACAAGGGCGGGTGGATTTACGCGCATTGCCCCTAGTGACCATTGATGGCGAAGATGCGCGCGATTTTGATGATGCGGTGTATTGTGAGCCCGTCATTAAACATGACATCATCACCGGTTATACCTTGTATGTCGCTATCGCCGATGTGTCTTATTATGTGAGACCGGGCACTGCGCTCGATCAAGAAGCGATTAACCGCGCCACGTCGGTGTATTTTCCCGAACAAGTGATACCCATGTTGCCAGAGGCTTTATCCAACGGTCTGTGTTCACTCAATCCGGATGTGGATCGCTTGTGTATGGTGGCTCAGATGTCGCTCGATTTGACCGGCCAGGTGCAGAGTTATCAGTTTTATGAAGCGGTGATGCGATCTCATGCACGTCTAACCTACACTAAGGTGGCGGGGATTTTGGCTGGGGATGAGGTGCTTAATGAACGCTATGCTCAACACGTGCCACATCTTAGATATTTACACGACTTATATCGCGTACTCAAAGGCGCGCGTGATGGCCGCGGTGCCATCGAGTTTGAAACGCGCGAAAGTAAGTTTATTTTTAATGCCGATCGCAAGATTTCGCATATCGTGCCGCTGGAGCGCAACGATGCGCATAAGCTAATTGAAGAGTGCATGATCATGGCCAACGTCTGCGCGGCGCGCATGTTGACCAAGCACCAGGCGCTGGGGCTGTATCGTATTCACGATAAGCCCGATAGCGATCGCTTATTGTCCTTTACGACCTATTTGACCGAAGTAGGGGTGGCACATCAGTTAGACGATGAGCCATCGGCGCGGGCATTTACCAAAATCATGCACAAAATTCGCAGCCGCCCCGATGCGGAGGTGATCCAAAGCATGCTCTTGCGCAGTATGAAACAAGCCCAATACAACCATGAAAATATCGGGCACTTTGGTTTAGCGCTCTCAGAGTATGCCCATTTTACCTCGCCGATTCGACGCTACCCAGATTTGGTAGTGCACCGTGCGATTAAAGCGATCCTCAAAGCGCAACAACAGCCGGTCAACGGTGCCAAAAAATACGTACTCGAAGATGTCGAGCAGCTCGGTGAGCAATGTTCGATGGCTGAGCGCCGAGCTGATGAAGCCACGCGTGATGTCGCCGATTGGCTCAAGTGCGAGTTTATGCAAGATCATGTCGGGGATGTTTTCCCTGCCGTAGTCGCCTCTGTCACTAACTTTGGCTTATTTGTCCGAATTTTAGAATTTGGTATTGATGGCTTAGTGCACGTCACCGCGCTGGGTAATGATTATTATCAGTTTGATGACGTGCGTCAGGTATTAGTGGGCGAGGGCTCTGGTAGAGTATTTCGCTTAGGGGATAAACTTGATGTTAAAGTGGCTGCGGTCAACTTGGACGAGCGCAAAATTGATTTGATGCTCGATGAGGATTTTCCTCCAGCGGCCAAAAAAGCCCGTAAAAAAACGCGTTCCACGTTGTCATCAGGCGCATCTGGCGACAAACCGACCCATGAATCTTGTAAAGGTGCAGATAAAGGTGCCGGTAAAGAGGCGCGCAAAGGCACTAAAAAGCGCAGCTCCACCCGAGAAAAGAAAAAACACAAGTCATCCAAACGCAGCC
>CAZLGJ010000127.1:2141-7611 GCA_964559075.1 uncultured Glaciecola sp. | reverse complement strand
CCGTAAAGCCGCCTTTGACTTTACCATTGATTAAACCTTTGATGGTTTCTTTTTCTTCGTAAGCTTTTTCTAGCTCAACCCACGCTTCATGGCGCTTCGCTTTCTCACGAGATAAAATTGTTTCACCGAAACCGTCTTCTACTGCATCTAGTGCAACGTCAACAAAGTCACCAACAGCCACTTCAAGCGTGCCGTCTGCTGCTTTGAACTGATCCGCAGGGATCGCACTTTCAGATTTTAGGCCAGCGTCGACAAGAACGATATCTTTATCAATTGCTACGATTTCACCGCGAACAATTGCGCCAGGACGAGTTTCTAGTTGTTGTAAGCTTTCTTCAAAAAGCTGTGCAAAATTTTCAGACATATAAGTATTTTCTACTATTAAGTAATATCCACAATGCATCCGAGTACTGTGGGGTTATGGTTCAATGTTCAAACATCCTTATCTGAACGGGCTAATTAAGCCGGAAATAGCTCCGCCTTAGTTAATATAGCTTTTGCTTCTGCAAATACCTCTTCGATACTCATAGAGGTCGAATCCAAAATATGTGCATCACCCGCAGGCACTAGTGGTGCTGTACTGCGGTTGGCATCGCGTTCATCACGCGCTTGAATATCGTGCAAAAGGCGCGCAATGTTAACATCATGCCCCTTTGCTTGCAACTGTTGCATGCGTCGCTCAGCCCTTGCCTCTGCTGACGCGGTAAGGAAAATCTTGACGTTTGCTTCGGGAAACACCACCGTGCCCATATCGCGACCATCTGCAACTAAACCAGGTGCTTGTGCAAAGCCGCGCTGACGTCTAAGCAATGCTTCACGCACCGTCGGCATCGCAGCGACTTGCGAGGCAGCCGCACCCACTTCTTCGGTGCGAATTGTGTCAGTCACATCCTCGCCTTCTAGCAAAATCGTTAAGCCGTCACTGGTATGGGTGAAGGTTACATCTAAACTGGCCGCAAGTGGCGCGACTGAGGCTGCATCATCAAGCGGAATATCGTGATGCAAACACGCCACAGCAAGCACGCGGTAAATAGCACCACTGTCGAGAAAGTGCCATTGCAGATAATCCGCAATTAAGCTGCTTAACGTTCCTTTGCCTGCCCCACTGGGCCCATCAATCGTTACAATTGGTGTTGCTGTCATAGCGAATCTGCCTTTTTTTGTTAACTGCCTATCACTGGCAAATCACCCCAAAAACATAAATAATAACAACCTAAGTTGCTTCATTAATTATAGATGAGGTTTATAAAATAAAGGCGCATATTATACGCGCCTTTTAATTTGATAACAAAGCTATCGGACCATTGACTCAAAAAATTCACATTTATTTGTTATTTCTCGCAAATTGTCGCAAATTTTTCGAAATAATCGGGAAAGGTTTTTGCCGTACATTTTGGATCATTAATGGTTACGGGCGTATCGCTCAAAGCAACCAGACTAAAACACATGGCAATACGGTGGTCATTGTAGGTATCGATGGCTGCGTGTTGTAACTGCTCAGGAGGGGTCACTTTAATAAAGTCATGTCCCTCTTCAACATTTGCGCCAAGCTTACGTAACTCGGTCGCCATAGCGTGCAGGCGGTCGGTTTCTTTGACACGCCAGTTGTAGATATTGGTCATCACAGTGGTACCACTGGCAAATAATGCAGTGGTCGCAATCGTCATTGCCGCATCGGGGATATGGTTCATATCCATATTGATGGCAGTTAACGGTGCGCCTGTCACAGTAATAGACTCTGGTGCATACACAACCTGCGCCCCCATTTTGGCTAACACATCGGCAAATTTGATATCGCCCTGGATAGAATCAGACCCCACGCCTGTCACTTCGACCGTACCGCCCTTGATGGCAGCTGCTGCCAAAAAGTAAGACGCCGACGAAGCATCGCCCTCCACCATATAGGTTCCGGGGCTTTGATAGGTCTGCTGGCCTTGAATGTCAAAGGTTTGATACCGGTTATGCGTAACGCTTATGCCGAATTTTTGCATAATATCGAGCGTAATATCAATATAGGGTTTTGAAACCAATTCGCCCTTAATGACAATTTGACTATCAGTTGAAAAGAGCGGCGCCGCCATCAGCACAGCCGTTAAAAACTGAGATGACACTGACCCATCGACATGGATAGTGCCACCAGAAAGCCGTTTACCTAGGATGGCCAAAGCAGGATAGCCACTTTCGTCAAGGTAGGTAATATCAGCATCGACATCGCGCAGCGCATCAACCAAATCGCCAATGGGTCGTTCTTTCATGCGCGGCTCACCGGTTAGCTCACTTTCAATAGGTGATGTGGCTAATACCGCGCACAACGGCCGCATTGCCGTGCCGGCATTACCTAAAAACAGCGGTGCTTGCGGTTGTTGGGTAAAAACATCACCGAGGCCATGCACCACACACTCGGTCTTGTCGCTGCTGAGCTGATACTCCACCCCAAGCGCAGTCAGGGCATTGAGCATAAAACGAATATCGTCACTGTCTAGCAGGTTGGTAAGTGTCGTCGTCCCGTTAGCTAACGCCGCTAACAGTAGCGCCCGATTAGATAAAGACTTAGAGCCGGGGACATTAACCGTGCCGTTGACGCGTTTGATAGGTTGTAACGTAAGTTGTTCCATTGCTCAGCCCCTACCCGTGTTTGCGCGCAAATTCTTGCATGAATTCAACTAGCGTCATGACGCCCTGCAGCGGCATGGCGTTATAAATGCTAGCGCGCATTCCACCGACACTGCGATGGCCTTTTAGGGCATGCAGTCCAGCTTGTTCCGCTTCGGCCAAAAAGGTTTTATCCAATGCTGGATCGGCTAATGTAAACGGCACATTCATAATCGAGCGATGCTCAGATGCCACATTATTGTGATAAAAATCATTGGCATCAATTGCCTGATACAGCGTTTGTGCTTTGGCGTGGTTAAGCTTGGCCATCTCGGCCACACCACCGCGCGCTTTCAACCACTGAAACACGAGGCCGGCAAGATACCACGAATAGGTCGGCGGTGTGTTGTACATCGAATCATGCTTAGCGGCCAGCGTATAATCCATAAATGATGGTGTGGCAGTTTGTGCTTTACCCAACAAATCATCACGCACAATGACCACAGCTAAACCTGATGGCCCAATATTTTTTTGCGCACCGGCATAGACGACCGCATAGTCTTGAATATTAATAGGCACTGATAAGATATTTGACGACATATCCGCTACGAGATCTAGGTCGTGAAAGCGCGGTGGCGTATGCAGTGCAATGCCATCCACAGTCTCATTGGGACAATAGTGCAAATACGCAGCATTTTGCAAGGTTGCCTCATCGACTTGCCAATCTGCTGTTGCTGGCACAAAGCGATTACCATCGGCATTGACAGCATCTTGCGCTACGATGTGTGTCTGGGTATATTTTTGCGCCTCGGCAACCGCACCCTTCGACCACGACCCCGACACTAAGTGCAAAGAGGTTTGTTCTGGGCGGGCAATATTTAGCGGTACGGCTGCAAATTGGCCACGGCCGCCACCTTGCAAAAACAAGACTTTATAATTTTCAGGCACATTGAGCAAATCGCGTAAATCTTGTTCCGCTTGTGCGGCCACATCCATAAAAGGTTGCGAACGATGCGATATTTCCATCACAGACGAGCCTGAATCCTGCCAATTGACGAATTCAGCTTGTGCTTGTTGCATGACTTCTTGAGGTAACATGGCCGGGCCGGCACAAAAATTAAAATGTTGCACTGAGGTTCCTGTTTGACTAACTAAAATTAAACTTACATGTGCTTGCTATATTAAAGCAAAACAAAAAAAAAGCGATGTAAACCTTAGTCATACATCGCTTTTTGATTCAAAGGCTAATACCTATTATTCGGCAGAAGGCGCTTCATTTTCTGAAGATGCTTCACCTGCAGCAGACGCTTCATCACTGCCAGTAACCGCATCCTCATCGACAATATCAACAATTTCGTCAATGCGCTGTAAACCAACAACTTTTTCGTTGTCTGCCGTTCGGATCAAAGTCACACCTTGCGTGTTACGACCCACAGTGGACACTTCAGCTGCACGCGTACGCACTAAGGTGCCTGCGTCTGAAATCAGCATGATTTCGTCTTCTTCGTTCACCTGTACCGCACCGACAACCTTACCGTTGCGCTCAGATACCTTGATCGATACCACGCCTTTAGTCGCCCGTGATTTGGTCGGATATTCACTTAAGGCGGTGCGTTTGCCGTAGCCATTTTCAGTCGCTGTTAAGATTGCACCTTCACCGTGCGGTACGATTAACGACACGACCTTTTGGTTATCTTCTAAACGAATACCGCGTACACCCGTTGCCGTTCGACCCATCGGACGGACTTGGTCTTCGTGGAAGCGCACCACTTTGCCTTCATCAGAAAACAACATAATTTCACTGTTGCTGTCGGTCAAATCAACGCCTACCAAACTATCGCCGTCATTGAGGTTCACCGCAATGATGCCGTTAGCACGAGGACGAGAGTACTGAGTTAGCTCGGTCTTCTTGACTGTGCCATTGGCTGTTGCCATAAACACATACTTGCCTTCCACAAACTCTTGGATAGGTAAAATGGCTGTGATGCGTTCGCCTTCTTCTAACGGCAAGATATTGACAATTGGACGACCGCGCGCATTGCGTGAAGCCAGTGGCAATTGATAGACCTTTAACCAGTACATACGACCACGAGTGGAGAAGCACAAAATGTGGTCATGCGTGTTGGCAACCAGCAGCTTTTCGATAAAGTCTTCATCCTTCATCTTGGTGGCGGACTTACCTTTACCACCGCGGCGCTGGGCTTCGTATTCTGAGAGTTTTTGATATTTAACGTAGCCTTCATGAGACAAGGTCACTACCACGTCTTCGCGTTCAATCAAATCTTCAATATCAATATCGTGGCTAGCCGCTGTAATTTCAGTGCGGCGCTCATCACCAAACTCATCACGCACAGTTTCAAGCTCTTCACGAATAACTTCCATCAAACGTTCAGGGCTGGCCAAAATGTGCAGCAGCTCAGCGATAATATCAAGCAGTTCTTTGTACTCTGCCAAAATTTTGTCATGCTCAAGCCCTGTTAGCTTGTGCAAACGCAAGTCCAAGATGGCTTGGGCCTGTTGTTCTGTGAGGTAATACTGGCCGTCGCGGATCCCGTATTCTGGCTCTAACCAATCTGGACGAGCGGCATCGTTACCCGCACGTTCTAGCATCTCGGCGACATCGCCTAGTGACCAGCCTTGTGCAACAAGCGCTTGCTTGGCTTCTGCTGGCGATGGCGAGGCTTTGATCAACTCAATAATCGGGTCGATGTTAGCCAGGGCAATCGCAAGACCTTCTAAGATATGTGCGCGATCACGGGCTTTTTTAAGTTCAAAGACCGTGCGGCGTGTCACCACTTCACGACGGTGTAAGATAAAGGCTTCAAGCGTTTGCTTGAGGTTAAACACGCGCGGCTGATTATTGTCTAGCGCAACCATA
>CAZLGJ010000127.1:0-2131 GCA_964559075.1 uncultured Glaciecola sp. | reverse complement strand
TTTTTCATCATTGTCACGGATTGCTTTTATACCCTCAACGCGTTTTTCTTTGACTAATTCCGCAATTTTCTCAATCAGCTTGGCTTTGTTCACCTGATAAGGAATTTCATGCACGATAATGGTTTCTTTGCCATTATCCTCAGTCTCTATCTCAGCACGGGCACGCAAGTAGATCTTGCCGCGACCGGTGCGGTAAGCTTCTTCAATGCCCTTACGCCCACTGATCAGTGCCGCAGTTGGAAAATCTGGACCCGGAATATGCGTCATCAGTTCATCAATTTCAATCGCCGGATTTTCAATCAAAGCAACACAACCGTTGATAACTTCGGTGAGGTTATGCGGCGGTATATTGGTCGCCATGCCGACCGCGATCCCCGATGAACCATTGACTAGTAAATTGGGCACCTTCGTAGGCAAGACTTCTGGAATTTTTTCGGTACCGTCATAGTTATCGACAAAGTTGACGGTTTCTTTTTCGAGGTCAGCTAACAGCTCGTGGCTAATTTTGGCCATGCGAATTTCGGTATAACGCATTGCTGCCGCTGAGTCGCCATCTACGGAACCAAAGTTACCTTGACCATCAACTAGCATGTAACGCAGCGAGAACGGCTGTGCCATACGTACGATAGTATCATATACGGCTGAATCACCATGCGGGTGGTATTTACCAATGACATCGCCCACGACACGTGCTGACTTTTTATAGGGTTTATTAAAGTCATTTTTGAGCTCGTTCATCGCAAATAACACGCGGCGATGAACGGGCTTAAGACCGTCGCGCACATCGGGCAATGCACGCCCAACAATTACGCTCATAGCGTAGTCGAGGTAGGAATTTTTTAACTCTTCCTCAATATTTATCGGTAATATTTCTTTAGCGCGTTCACTCATAGACAGCCTAGTCCCCTACTTGTTTATCAAGAAAACGCCTGAGAAAAGCGCTCACTTTCTTTTATGGGTTATTAACACGTGTTAATGGTAACACTTTGCCTCTGCAATATATACTACAAACGCTTTGATCTCATAACAAAAGTCGCATTTGCATAAAGAATGAGCAACCACTGGATAGCAATCAGCTTTTGCATGTATATCGCTTGGCAATAGAGTCTGGTAAAATTGAGCTACCAGCAAATTTTTTGACTAATAAACAAGCCTAATCTTATGACGCATACAGCCAACGTTGACCAAACCGAAATCGACAAATTTACCGCTATTGCCAGCCGCTGGTGGGATCTAGAGGGTGAGTTTAAACCGTTGCACCAGATTAACCCTCTGCGCGTCAGCTATATCCTGTCACATGTACGAGGGTTAGCGAACAAAACCGTACTGGATATTGGTTGTGGTGGCGGTATTTTGGCTGAAGCGCTGGCGTTAAATGGCGCTGAAGTAACTGGCATAGATGTGGCCGCTGAGTCTTTGGAAGTGGCTAAACTGCACGGCTTAGAATCTGGCGTTAAAGTCAATTATGAGCTTGTAGCTGCAGAAGAAAAGGCAGCCTCTCACTCTGGCGAGTTTGATGTGGTGACTTGCTTGGAGATGCTCGAGCACGTGCCCGATCCTGCCAGTATTGTCAAAGCCGCAGCCAGTTTAGTTAAGCCCGGCGGCTATGTGTTTTTTTCGACGCTCAATCGCCACCCAAAAGCCTACTTGATGGCCATTCTCGGTGCTGAATATCTATTGAACTTAGTCCCTAAGGGCACGCATGACTATCGCAAATTCATTAAACCATCAGAATTGATGCGCATGATTGATGGCACAGATTTAGTTATTCAAGATGCAACTGGGCTTCATTACCATCCACTCACACGTGATTACTTTTTGTCCAGCAGCAATATCGATGTCAACTACATCATTGCCTGCCAGCGTTCGCTGTAACATTTATGTAACATCTGCTAGCTTAGACGCAATGTGCGTTGTGCCAGATACAACTATTTCTATAGATCTTGTTTTTATAAATACATTTCAAAAAATAATAAAAACAAAATCGCGGTTTTAACGTCATTTGCGATCAATGCGATCGCCTACAACCTCCTGTCTGATAGGCTTACATAGCACCGCAAGGAAAAATGTACAGTTTTTAACCGCTAAAACACATCATCTAGTGGTTGCAATAGAATACAAACCACATTAT
>CAZLGJ010000126.1:0-7669 GCA_964559075.1 uncultured Glaciecola sp. | reverse complement strand
TCGGTTGGATGGAACTTAATCATTATCGTCTAACATGTCCTTCAATCGCTGCAAAGCTAATCGGGTTCTACTTTTCACTGTACCTAACGGTATAGCTAATTGATCGGCGACTTCTTGCTGCGATTTACCATCTAAATAGATAGCTTCTATCACGGCCCGCTGTTTGTCCGGCAAATTCTCAAACAACTGACCCACTTGCTCAAGAGTAATCTGTTCATCGAGTGATGTTTCGTTGGCGTCCGGCGTTTGTTCACACAAAATCGGCCACAAATCATCAGAACAAATATCCTCTTTTCTATTTTGTAACTTTCTCAACATATCAAAACGAATGTTGCGGGCAATGGTAAAAATCCACGTAGAAGGTGAACCTTTACTTGCATCAAACAGATGCGCTTTTTGCCACACATTCGTCATCGTATCCTGCACAAGCTCCATCGCAAGAGCTTCGTTTCCCATTTGCTTTAAGGCGTAAGAACGCAATCTTGGGGCAAAATAAGAGAATACCTTCGAATATGAACGCTTGCATCGCTCTGAGGCGACTTCGACAAGGGCAGCCGACATTTCGTCTGCGACTTCTGCAGGTTTGCAGTTATTCTTAGAATTATCCAATGTCATTCCAATTAACATATTGGGCTCCAGTGAAGTATAGGGTAATTACACTGGCTTTCCATCTGACATATATTCATTCTACCAGTTCCGCCAAGTATTGTACAATCTCTGTACAGTCACCATTAGCTAGGAAAGCTTGCTTTTTTTCAGCATCCACTGGCAACAATTCTAGCCAGCGATTAATGACCCAAACGGGATCATCAAAATTCGTTTCTGCATATAACGTGTTTACTTCTGGATAACGAGTAAAAATTTCTTTTAAGCGTTTGTCCATCGGATACAGAGCGTCGGCATCTGCAGAAAACTGTAAAGGGGTAATCATTTCGCAATCAGCAATACGTAACTCATCTGGCTCAGTCACAATATTACTGATCCGCACACACTGCTTACCTTCAACCGTGATACCTAAAAACCCGTCATCGAGCATATTGAAGTCAACCACATTCACATAAGTGCCAATCGGGTAAATATGTTCATTGCTCTGTTTATCGCCTTTGGCATTCAGCATGCAAATAACAAACCCCGTTTCTGCTGCACACGCTTCTTTGACCATGCGCACGTAGCGAGTCTCAAAAATACGTAGTGCCATACGCCCGCCTGGGAGAACATGTGCAGATAATGGAAATAGGGGTAGTGTAACCACTCAATTAATCCTCTTTACAAACATATTATTTATACATATGAAATGCGGGTTTGGATTAAATTTTCTAGGAATATGTTGGTGATCCAAATAACATTGACTAATGTAAATAATACTAAACACTTTATCTAATTTTTGTATGTCTGTTATTGAGCGATTTAAAGCATTTTATACGTCATTAAAACACGCTGAACTTAGCGCTATTCCTGACATCTACAGTGTGGATGTAACACTTATCGATCCCGTTGGCACGCATACTGGCTTACCTGCGCTCGAGTCGTATTTTAAGAAACTACTAAAGAACGCCAAACACTGCGACTTTAGTATTAGCACTTGCGCGGCGATGAAGCCGACTGATCAAGCGGAATCTGAGGCATATTGTGTCGTATGGCAAATGCACTTTGCCGTACCGTCACTTAAAAAAGGACAAACCATTACGGTGGATGGCATGACACATCTAAAAGTGCGCGATGATCGTATCGTTTACCACAGAGACTTTTATGACCTTGGGCAAATGATCTACGATCACATTCCACTGTTAGGCTGGGCGACAAATAAAA
Source organism: uncultured Glaciecola sp. (assembly GCA_964559075.1). GTDB lineage: Bacteria > Pseudomonadota > Gammaproteobacteria > Enterobacterales > Alteromonadaceae > Opacimonas. Next base: position 5,860 of record CAZLGJ010000126.1, on the reverse strand, counting down.
TTAAATCTGGGATGCGCGCATGAGCACCTTACTCATTACCGGTGCCACCTCAGGAATTGGTCAAGCAACGGCTATGCTTGCTGCAGAACAAGGGTATAACGTCATTGCCTGCGGTCGTAATCAAGCCGCGCTGGAAGAGCTCGAGCGCCAAGCCAACATTACTGCACTCGCCTTTGACGCAACCGATAAAGATGCCACGCTTGCAGCGTTAGATGGCGTCGCGTGTGATATCGCGATACTTAATGCAGGTACTTGCGAATATGTCGATTTGCCAGAGTTTGACCCTGACATGTTTGCCCGAGTGTTTGCAATTAATGTGCAGGGTGTCGCCAACGTCATCGCGGGTCTACATCCACAGCTTAATGAGGGTAATAAACTCGTATTTGTCGATAGTTTGGCAAGGCTCTTTCCGTTCCCTCGCAGTAGCGCTTATGGTGGTAGCAAAGCAGCACTCAATTACATGGCAAAATCACTGGCCGTAGATTATGCGCGTTTTGGAATCAAGGTACAGACGATTTCACCCGGATTTGTCAAAACGCCTTTAACGGATAAAAATGATTTTGACATGCCGTTAGCAATTGAAGTTGAACAAGCGGCACAACACATTCTCAAGGGGATCCAAAGCAACCGTCAAAGCATTTATTTTCCGACCAGATTGAGTTTGATATTACGCGCACTGAATACGTTACCACAGCGCTGGCAGCACAGTATTAGTTTGAAACTACGCAACCCCCCCAAAGGAACCTCATGAAAAAGAAAGTCGCCATTATTGGCAGCGGTATTTCTGGCTTAACTTGTGCCTATTTACTGCACAAAGAACACGATATTACGCTGTTTGAAGCCAATGACTATATTGGTGGGCATACCGCAACCAAGGACGTGCATGTTGATAACGCCCAGTATGCAATCGATACAGGCTTTATTGTGTTTAACGATTGGACATATCCCAACTTTAATAAGCTCATGAATCAAATCGGGGTAAACGCACAACCCACCGAAATGAGCTTTAGTGTAAAAAACACTGCGCAGAATTTGGAATACAACGGCAACAATCTCAACTCGTTATTTGCACAGCGCCGCAATTTACTACGTCCCCGCTTTTGGCGCATCGTCAAAGACATCCTTGCTTTTAATAAACTATGTAAAAGTAGTGACGCTGAAGCGTTTGCCCAAGATGGCGGCACGCTATATGAATACATTCAGCATCACAACCTGAGCAATGATTTTACCGATAACTACATTTTGCCGATGTGCGCAGCTATTTGGTCAATGTCGCTAGCAGATACCAAGCGCTTTCCGCTGACGTTTTTTCTGCAGTTTTTTAACAATCACGGCTTACTCAATATTACTGACCGACCGCAGTGGTACACAATCATCGGCGGGTCTCGAGAATATATCGAGCCATTGACGCAAGGCTTTGCTCAACAGATCAAGCTCAACACCCCAGTAGACGCCGTAGCAGTTACGCCAGACGGAGTGACAGTCACTACCTCTGAGGGGGAGCAAACGTTTGACGATGTGATCTTTGCCTGCCACAGTGACCAAGCTCTTGCTATGTTAAGCGCACCAGAAGCGGCGCATACAGAGATTTTAGGCGCCATTCCTTATGCTATGAATGAAGTGGTGCTGCATACTGACACTAGCGTGTTGCCAAAGCGAAAACTTGCATGGGCAAGCTGGAATTATCTGATTAAAGGCGATGAAGGTGAACAAGAGCGTGCAGCGTCAGTCACCTATAACATGAACATTCTACAGCGTTTGAATTGTGCGCCGACATTTTGTGTCACGCTCAACAACACTGACGCCATTGATCCTAATAAAATCTTGGGCACTTATCACTACGCACACCCGCAATACAGTCCAGAAATGGTCGCAGCTCAGCAACGTCGTGAAGAAATCAACGGTCAGAGTAACATGTATTTTTGTGGTGCCTACTGGTACAACGGTTTTCATGAAGACGGCGTGCGCAGTGCCCTAGACGTATGCGCCAAATTTGGAGCTAGCCTGTGAACGCCTACACCGATGATGCTCAAAAGGCTTTGACAAATGCTAGTCAAGTCCCTCTAGAAAGCGCCATTTATCGGGGTAAGGTGTGGCATCAGCGCTACTTACCAACACAGCATCAGTTTGACTATGACATTGCGTTATTTTGGCTCAAGCTCGATGAGCTTGGCACGCTAGCCGACATTCCAGGATTTGGTGTTGAGCGGCGCAGCTGGATTGCGTTTTTTCGCGATGATTATTGCATACCGCAAATACCAAGGTTAGATGATGCCGTGCTCTACAAGATGAATACGTTAAATCTTACCGATTCAGAGATTGACGGCGAGGTATTTTTTCTCGGCCAGCCGCGAAGTCTGAATTTGTATTTTTCACCGGTGAACTTTTATTTTGTGCGCAAAGAAGGCACGTTTACTCACATGTTAGCAGAGGTGAGTAATACCCCGTGGAACCAGCGCCACTATTATTTGGTTGACTTAAAAGAACAGCAACCAACAGATAAAAGGTTTCACGTGTCACCATTTAATCCAATGGACATGACCTACCACTGGCGCATCACGCCCCCAGATGAAAAGGTCAACATTGTGCTTGCCTGTCATCGTGAACATAAAGAGTTTGCTGCAGGTATCGCCTTAGAGCGCCACGCGTTCACTGCACAAAATGTACAAAAATTAAAACGCGCAATCCCGAGCATGACGCTCAAAACAGTGATCGGAATTTATTGGCAAGCAGTAAAGTTGTTTATCAAGCGCACCCCTTTTTACGGACACCCTGGGGAACGAGACACAAACATGGACACCCCGACCTCCGCGATGAAGAGTGAGAAGTAATTATGTCACAATTAGAACAAACCCTTACCCAAAACGACGCTGGCAGCGTAGTTGATAAATGGGCAAAAGCCGCCTTCTTAAGTGTGTTAAGTCATTTGCCAGATGGCTATCTGATTATCAAAGAACGCGGTGTACTCGTTGGTCAATACGGCAATAGCGCGTCAACCTTGCATGCAGAAGTCAATATTTTGCATCCCAAGGCTTATCGCCAGCTGTTATTAGGCGGTAGCGTCGCAGCAGGCGAAACCTACATGGACAAAATGTGGGATACGCCAAATTTGACGCATGTCATCCAGCTGTTTGCGCGCAATTTACCCGTGCTAGATAAGTGGGAAAAGCGCTTCAAGTGGATGATCACCCCTATCAACAAAGTACAGCACTATTTGCGCCGTAACTCGATTAGCCAAGCGCGTAAGAATATTCAAGCTCATTACGATTTGGGCAACGATTTGTATACAGAATTTTTGTGTCCAAATATGATGTACTCTGCGGCTATTTATCCGCATGAACACGCCAGCCTAGCTGAAGCACAAGAACACAAGCTGGCACAAATTTGTGATAAGTTGATGCTCACGCCCGAAGATCACTTACTAGAAATCGGCACCGGTTGGGGCGGGCTGGCTGTCTATGCCGCTAAGCACTATGGCTGCAAAGTTACTACCACGACTATCTCAGATGAACAGTATGCGTGGGCGCAAGCCTGGGTCGAAAAAGAAGGTTTGAGCGACCGCATCACCTTGCTTAAACGCGACTATCGCTTACTTGAAGGTCAATACGACAAAGTGGTATCGATTGAAATGATTGAAGCAGTTGGCAAACGCTTCTTGCGCAACTTTTTTGAAAAATGTGCAAGCTTGCTCAAACCCAATGGCCTGATGCTATTACAGGCCATCACCATTGATGATCGTCGCTATGATAGCTATAGCAACGGCGTAGACTTTATTCAAAAATATATTTTCCCGGGGGGCTTTTTGCCATCCCAGTTAGTGATCAACGACCATGTCAAAAAATACACCGACCTCTCGATTCGTGATCTGCACGACATCGGTTTGGATTACGCCCAAACCCTGAAAGATTGGCATACGACTTTTATCAACAACCTCGAAAGCTTACAAGCCAAAGGGTACGATGAGCGTTTTGTCAGAATGTGGGAATACTACCTAAATTACTGCGAAGGTGGTTTTCGCGAGCGCACCATTAGCACAGTGCAGTTACTGCTTGGTAAGGGTCAACATACGGGCATGCTAACTTTTCGCTAGTCAATTAGCTTCGATATAAGCTAGGTATGCGCTTTAGCGCATGCCTAGTTAGCGTTTGATACCGAAATCGGGTCGAGAAACTTAGGCTTACCTTGGTTAATACGTATCTCTACACGGCGATTTTTGGCCTGCTCTGCCACTGTTGGCACAGTACTGAGTAATTCATTACTGCCCTTACCTACCACCACTAAACGCGAGCTATCAAAGCTCGGCTCCTGCACTAAGACCTCGGCAACCGCCACAGCGCGGGACGCAGAAATATCCCAGTTAGAACTGTAAAGCTTATTGGAGACTTTACTAATATCACTATGACCGGCCACCTCAACCTCACCGGGAATATCCGCAATAACTTCAGCGAGTTTGGCAATAATTGGCTTAAACTGCGGTTGTAAAAACGCAGAACCCGCTGGAAACGAACCCTGCTCTTTGATAGTGATTACAATCTGTTGACCTTGTGACTCAAAATCCAACGCGCCATCTTCGATTTGTTGCTGCATTTTTTCAGCGATTTTCTTGGCATTTTTTTGCAGCTGCTCAGCTTGCGCTTTGATTTCTAAGCTTTCTGAGGCTGATGCCATGTTGACCGAGTCCGCTTGCGCTTGACCGCCAGATTGATGTCCTTCTTGACGCTGCTCACCGCCGGCAAACGCGTCTTCACCGTCTTGGAACTCGAGCTCTTGTAGCGTCACTTCTGTAGTCACCTGTTGAATCGTTTCAATTGGCGTGGGTTGAGGCTTGCCCGGTGAAAATTCCATCGCAATCACCGAAGTACCTTTGGGAATATCTTTTAGCTCAAGCTTGTTTTGTACACCAAAGGCAAACTTCATCGAACCTGCAATTTGCTTAAACTTGATCACGTCCATCTCAGAAAAAGACAGCAACAGTACAAAGAAGCACATCAATAGCGACATTAAGTCAGCGAAGGTACCCATCCATGCGGGCAGACCTTCGGGGGGACATTTAGGGCAATCTTCTTCGGCCTGATCAGACATCACTCTTTGCCTTCTTCCGTCGCACGCTTAGATTCAGCTAAATATGACTTCAAAATTCCGTCGATCACGCGCGGGTTTTGCCCATCGGCAATGCCAACAATGCCATCGAGCACGAGCTTTTGGTTGACCATTTCTTCGCCGGCGCGCACTTGCAGCTTGGCAGCAATTGGCAAACAAATGACGTTGGCCAAAAACGCACCGTATAGCGTGGTGAGCAGGGCAACGGCCATTGCCGGACCAATGGATTTGGGGTCGTCCATGTTCGATAACATGGCGACCAACCCGATGAGGGTACCGATCATCCCCATCGCAGGCGCAATATCGCCAAGGGATTTAAAAATCGTCGCCCCAAAATCATGGCGTTCCGTGGTCATTGATATATCTTTTGACAGCGTTGCACGAACCACATCGACATCATGGCCGTCGACCAGCATATCGACGCCTTTTTGCATGAAGCTGTTTTCGATCTGCGCTTCTTCCAGTGCCAAAAATCCGCCTTTACGCGCGGCATCTGCCATTTCTACCACTTTCTGGATAAGCTCTTCAGGCGATTCAATTTTGAACATAAAGGCCTTACCGGCAACTTTTCCTGCGCCCAAAAACTGTCCAAGGGTATACTGTGACAACACCACAAATAACGAACCACAAAATACGATCAAGATGGACGGCACGTTGATAAACATGCTAATGCTACCACCGTCTAGCATCGCCATCACGATGAAGCCAATGGCACCTAAAATACCGACCAGAGTTGCTATATCCACACGAATCCTCGCAA
>CAZLGJ010000125.1:0-7684 GCA_964559075.1 uncultured Glaciecola sp. | reverse complement strand
TATTATTGACCTTTGGGCCATGACCAAAAAATTCAAATGGCCTGAAACACACAATGCCATTTTTCATAAAATTATTGCGCTTAGCCACGGCGAATGCAAAGTCCGCTATATCCCTGGCAACCACGATGCCCCGCTGCAAAAATACAACGATTTGAGCATTGGCGATATCAAGGTCAAGCGCGAAATGGTGCACACCACGGCGCAAAATGAACGATTTTTAGTCCTGCACGGCGATCAGTTTGACGATGAAGTCACCTTGGGTCGCTTTGAAAAGTGGGTCGGCGATATCGGCTATGACATGTTGCTGTGGATCAACCGCAACTACAACCGCTACCGACGCCTAAACCGTGCACCTTACCGTTCATTAGCAGGGTATATTAAAACCCGCATCAAAGGCGCGAATGCCGCCATTGCGAGATACAAGCAGGCCTGTACTAACGCCGCTGATGCTCGCGGCCTAGACGGCGTAATTTGTGGGCATATCCACCACCCTGAAACCGACACGGTGGATGGCATTCTTTATATTAATGATGGTGACTGGGTGGAAAACTGCACGGCATTGTGCGAATCAGTGGATGGCGAGCTGTCACTCGTGCATTGGGTAGCAGCTCGCGAAGATTGCGTTACTTCTCCTTTACCTCAACCAACGCTATACGTGGCCTAATCATGTTTTCTGTCGCACAAGTTATTCAAGATCAATATCCGCAGCTGGCCAATAAACCGCTAATTGCTAAACCGCTTATTTTTTTACTGCGCCAATTGTTGCACGAAACCGACATTCGCAACTTTGTCGAACAATACCCTCATCTCAACGGCATTGATTTTGTCGAGCAGGTGTTGGACTATTTTAATGTCTCGTTTTCTGCGCGAGAAGAAGAAAAGGCCCGCATCCCCACCTCGGGAAAGGTGGTTATCATCGCCAATCACCCGATCGGGTCACTCGACGGTCTGGCATTATTAAAACTCATCCACTCCATCCGTCCCGATGTCAAAGTCATGGCAAATCAGATGTTGATGAGCGTCGAAGCGCTACATGACCTGTTATTGCCGGTCAATAATATGAGTGGCGGCACAGCCAAAAAAGACATGGCTAACCTGCATGCGCATTTGCAGGCTGAGCGAGCCCTACTGGTATTTCCTGCGGGTGAAGTCTCGCGCTTGCGTCCACAAGGTGTACGAGACACACACTGGCGCAGCGGCTTTTTGCGCTTAGCCAAACAGCATCAAGCACCGCTTTTGCCGATGTTTATCGATGCCAAAAACTCGCCGCTGTTTTATTCGGTATCCATGCTCTACAAACCGCTTTCAACGGTGCTGCTGGTCAAAGAAATGTTCAAGCAGCGCAAAGCGCATTTCCCTGTGCGTATCGGCAAGCAAATTCCGCCAAGCAGTTACGACATCCCTAACCTACCGCTCGCCCGCGTGGTCAAGCTGATCAATAAACACCTTTACAAAATGGGGCATGACAAAGGTGAAGTACTGGTAACACAAAACCCCATCGCCCTGCCGGAAAACCCTGCAGTGCTGTTACGCGAGCTCAAAACGCGCTGCCAGCGTCTTGGTGAAACGGCAGATAACAAGGTCATCTATCTGTATCAGCACAATCAATCGAGCGCTATCATGCGTGAAATTGGCCGCTTGCGTGAAGTCGCCTTCCGCGCGGTTGGTGAAGGCACCCATGCCAAGCGCGACATTGACCAGTACGATTCAGAATACTATCACTTGGTGCTGTGGGATAAAGATGAATGTGAAATTGTCGGTGCCTATCGCTTTGGTGATGCCACGAAACTCGTTACACCTGAAGCCAATAACCTTTACAGCGCCACGTTATTTGATTACCAACCAGAAATGAGCCCCTATTTTGCACAAGGGCTAGAACTGGGCCGTAGCTTTGTCCAACCTAAATATTGGGGAAAACGTGCGCTAGATTATTTGTGGTATGGGATTGGTGCTTTTATTCGACAATATCCGCAGTATCGCTACTTATTTGGTCCGGTAAGCTTATCGAACGATTATCCGCAGCCAGCCAAACAAGCTATCATTCAATTTTACCAGACCTATTTTGGCGGGACGACTGATGGCAGACCTGTGCTCGCTCAGGCTAAGCTACCATTTGTAATGAAAGAGCCGCCGGCGACAGAGTTCACCGCAAACGATTACAAAACCGACTTTGCCAACCTCAAGCACTATTTATCCAGCATGGGTTCATCAGTACCGACCTTATACAAACAATACACAGAAGTCGCTGAAGCCGATGGGGTGCAGTTCCATGCGTTTAATGTCGATCCAGAGTTCAATCACTGTATTGATGGCCTAATTATGGTTGACGTAACGCGTTTAAAAGAAAAGAAAGCACAGCGCTATATGGGCGAACAAAACCCAGCCGCCCAAAAATAAAATAATGAGCTTCTGACTACCACATCGCGTATATTAAAAAGGTAAGGTCTTGTTATAACAAATTTTGATATACGAATGAGGTAAAGGAAGCCATTATGATCCGCTTGTTATTTTTAATCCCAGTAGTGTTATGCCTAATTTGGATCCTTTATCTTCAGGCCAACAACTACTCCCTCAAACAAGGTAAGCAAGGGTTCGTGTACATCTTGATCTTCTCTGCAGCTGTCGCAACAGTGTATACCCTGTTGATGTTTTTAACGGCTTAACGAAGCCGCCACCACTTCTGAGATTTTTCCAAAAAAAAGCCGTGCATTGAATTATGCACGGCTTTTTTATGTGTGTTAAATAACCTAGTTGATTAATTTAAAATCTGTATCTCTGCACTGGCCTCTAATGCTGCAATGAAAGCATTGAAATCGGCTTGTGCACGCTGTCCGCTTAACTGTTGCTGCACACTTGCAACGGCTTCAGCATCAGTCATTTGCGCATCGTTAACGCCAGTAAGTACCACAATGACGGCATCGCCGTTGGGCAAACTCATCGCTGCCGTTGCATTATCCGCAGAAAGTGTGAACAAGGTTTGTACCACACTAGGTGCCATCTCAGATGTGTTACGAGAAACCTGCGTTAAATCAGTCAAACTAAGCGACTGAGCAGCTAATGAGTCAACCAAGCTTTCGCTCGCTAATGCATCTTGAGCAAACGCTAACGCCGCATCGCGCTGCATCTCTGCAGTCAGCTGCGCAACTACTTGTGCTCGCACTTCTTCTAATGAACGGGTACGCTCTGGTTGATAATCGACTGAGCGCATAACCAAAATATGATTATCGTCTAACTCAATGATATCAGAATTCAAACCCTCTGAGATGAAGGTGGCTGAAAACGCATTCTCAATAACGCGTGGATGCATCACAGGCGCGTTATTCTGTGTAAATAGCTCAGTGGTAACCACTTTGCCATTTATCGCCTCTGCGACGTCCTCAAGCGTATCTGGCACTTCAAACGCAATCTCTGCCATACGTGTCTGCAGCGTGAAGAATTCTTCAGTTGCTTTTTCTAACTGAATATCTGCGAGCAACTCATCGCGAACCTCACTCAACGGCGTCACTGATTCTGCCACTAAGTCTGTTAACTTGATAATGTGAATTCCCGATTCGGTCGTGACCAAGTCACTGACACCGCCAACCGCATCGATGGCAAAGGCCGCGTCATCAAAAGCTGGATCGATATCACCTAGCTCAATAAAGTCCAGATCGCCGCCATTTTCGCCACTAAACGTATCGAGGGAGAATTCTGCAGCAAGCGCACCAAAATCTTCACCGTCTTGTAGTCTAGCAAGAATGTCTTGTGCAGTAGCAACATCATCAGCATCAAACAAAATATGCGCAACACGGCGTTGCTCTGGTGAACGATATTGCCCCATATTAAATTGATAATATTCTTCAACCTCAGCATCAGTCACGTCAATTTCGCCGAGTAAGTCTGAGACTTTCAGCTCAACATATGCAATAGCAGCTTGTTCGGGAGCATCAAACGTATCGATGTTAGTTTGATAGAACTGGGTAATTTTTTCTTCGCTAACTTCAACGCTGTCGGCAAAGTTATCCTGAGGCACAACCACGTATTGCGCATCACGCGTTTGCTGCTCAAGTAAATACTGCGCGGTTGCTTCACTTGGAACTACAAAGTTAGAAGCCGCAATTGCCGTTTGCAACTGGGTTTTGGTCATTTGCTTACGCATGTACTCACGAAAATCTTCGACCTGAAAACCCGCTTGACGCAATACTGCAAGATAACGGTCGTTATTAAATACGCCACCCACTTGAAATTCAGGCATGGACACAATGGCTTCTTTGATTTGCGCGTCTGAAACACGTAAACCAAGCGCTAGCGCTTTTTGTTCGAGTAACTTGTCTTTAATCAGACGGTCGAGGATTTCGCTACGAAAATTCGCCAAATAGTCAGAGTTTTGAAACAGCGCACTGATCCCTTCACCAAACTGTTGTTCTAGACGAGCACGTTCATTTTGATAGGCATTATCTAAACTTCTTGCTGAAATATCTTCGCCATTCACTTTAGCTGCAGCTGTTTCTGCTGGGGCGGTCAAATAGCTCCCCACACCGGCAAACACGAAGCTCAAGACAATCAATGCAACTACAATCATGGCCCAAGGCCCCTGCGCACCTTCTCTTATTTTTTCTAACATGACGTTGTTTTTACTCCAGAAAAAAGTCTACTTTTCTTACCAATAAAAAAAAGCGATGGTAGCATACCATCGCCTTTTGTTCGATATAAATCAGCTTAGTTACAAGCGTCTTTAAGCTTCTTACCAGCTTTAAACGCAGGAACTTTAGCAGCAGCGATTTGAATCTCTGCGCCTGTTTGAGGGTTACGGCCAGTGCGAGCAGCACGCTCACGTACAGTGAAAGTACCGAAACCAACTAGTGCAACATCATCACCACCAGCTAGTGCAGTAGTAACTGCACCAGTGAATGCATTTAATGCGCGCTCAGCTTGCGCTTTGTTTAGTTCTGCTTCTGCAGCAATTTGATCAATTAGTTGAGACTTATTCACGTCAGATCCCCTAAGTATTTATTGTTTTATTATTAGCATCATCAGTTCGAATAAAACTGTGAGCAATGACAATGATATTAACTCATGCTACGGAAAGCAACACTCATTAACGAATATTTAACCTTTTAAAAAGTACTTAAAAGTCTTGTGTTATAAGCCTTTCAAGCAATCTCACTGCTAAAGTTACCATAATTTGTGCTAGATGAAAGCACAAATTTGAAAAAATTTAACATTTTTTTATATATAGACGAAAAAAACATAAAAAAACGCGGCAAACCGCGTTTTTATTACGTTTTAATGACATTTAGGTGACAGTTTAGGCGCTATTCTTGATTGAAAATTGTTCAACCGGTTCTTGCAGCGCAATATTCAATACATCATCAATCCAGGCACAGGAATGGATTTCTAGGTCCGCTTTAATATTATCTGGGATCTCCGCCAAATCACGCGCGTTATCTTTGGGAATGACAACTGTCTTGATACCGCCGCGATGTGCCGCAAGCAGTTTTTCTTTTAACCCACCAATTGGCAATACCGCTCCGCGTAACGTGATCTCTCCCGTCATCGCCACATCTGCGCGAACAGGGTTACCCGTCAACGATGAAACCAAGGCCGTGCACATACCAATACCGGCACTCGGACCGTCTTTCGGTGTAGCCCCCTCAGGCACGTGGACGTGAATATCGCGTTTTTCGTGAAAATCAGGATTAATCCGCAGTTTATCTGCTCTTGCTCTCACCACTGTCAAAGCAGTCTGAATAGACTCTTGCATCACATCGCCTAATGAGCCTGTGGTCGTGATCCGTCCTTTTCCTACAACAGAGGTGGACTCAATGGTGAGTAGATCGCCACCAACTTCAGTCCAAGCCAGGCCATTGACTTGACCAACTTGATTGTTTTCGCTGGACTTGCCATAGTCAAATCGCGCTACGCCACAAAACTCATTGAGGTTAGCTTCATTGACCTCAATAGGTGCCGATTTTTCTTTTAACAATATCAGACGAACGGCTTTACGACAGATCTTGGAAATCTCACGTTCCATACCGCGCACACCAGCTTCGCGAGTGTAATGACGAATAATCCCCAAAATAGCAGACTCATCAATCGACAACTCGCCAGCTTTAAGCCCGTTGCGCTCCATTTGCTTGTTGATTAAATGACGCTGGGCGATGTTCAGCTTTTCGTCCTCGGTATACCCTGACAGTCGAATGACTTCCATTCGATCTAGCAAAGGTCCTGGAATATTCATCGAGTTTGATGTAGCAACAAACATGACATCTGACAGGTCGTAATCAACTTCTAGATAGTGGTCACTGAAAGTTGAATTTTGTTCGGGATCTAGGACTTCTAATAATGCCGATGCAGGGTCACCGCGCATGTCAGAAGACATCTTGTCGATTTCATCTAACAAAAACAATGGATTTTTAACGCCAACTTTAGACATTTTTTGAATTAGCTTACCGGGCAGTGAGCCAATATATGTGCGGCGGTGTCCACGGATCTCCGCTTCATCACGCACGCCACCAAGTGCCATGCGAATATATTTTCGGCCTGTCGACTTTGCAATGGACTGCCCCAGTGACGTTTTACCTACGCCTGGAGGCCCCACTAAGCACAAAATTGGACCTTTGAGTTTTTTGACGCGCTGTTGGACCGCGAGATATTCTAAGATTCGTTCTTTGACTTTATCCAAGCCGTAATGGTCTTCGTTTAAGATCCCTTCCGCTTTCCCGAGGTCTTTTTTGACTGCGCTACGCTTGTGCCATGGCACGTTGGTCAGCCATTCAATATAGCTACGCACCACTGTCGCTTCAGCAGACATGGGAGACATCATCTTAAGCTTATGCAATTCGGTATTGGCTTTATCCAACGCCTCTTGCGGCATTTTGGCTTCGTCAATTTTTTTGCGCAGCGCTTCAAATTCATCAGGCGCTTCATCAAGCTCACCCAGTTCTTTTTGAATTGCTTTCATCTGCTCGTTGAGATAATACTCTCGCTGCGATTTTTCCATCTGTTTTTTAACGCGGGTACGAATTTTTTTCTCGACCTGTAACAGATCGATCTCACCTTCCATCAACGCCATTAAATACTCTAAGCGTTCTTCAACACTCTCCATCTCGAGTACTTTTTGTTTTTCACTTAGCTTCAACGGCATGTGCGCCGCCATGGTGTCAGCTAAACGGGCGACATCATCAATCCCATTGAGTGAAGTAAGCACTTCTGGCGGGATTTTTTTATTGAGTTTGATATACCCTTCAAATTGCGAAATCGCAGAACGCGATAGCACTTCTTGTTCTGCGTCACTAATAGCAGCATCTTGAATCGTCTCAATATCACCACGAAAAAAGGGCTCATCCTGCGTATACTGCGTGATCCTGCCTCGAATTGAGCCTTCAACCAGGACTTTCACAGTGCCATCAGGAAGTTTCAATAATTGCAATATTGATGCGATTGCACCTGTAGTATAAATATCGTCAGCGCCGGGTTCATCAATACTTGCTTCTTTTTGTGCTGCTAAGAATATTTGCTTGTTGTTCTCCATTGCAGCTTCTAAGCACTGAATAGACTTTTCTCGGCCGACAAATAATGGAATGACCATGTGTGGATATACAACCACATCGCGCAGGGCCAAAACGGGCATATTAAGTGGAGCTTGTTCTAGCGACATGTTATCTCTCTAATGCAAACTGGTAATGATTATATGGGGCAGAAT
>CAZLGJ010000124.1:0-7735 GCA_964559075.1 uncultured Glaciecola sp. | reverse complement strand
ACGGAAGCATACCCGGCTAATCCAAACGGTTCTAGTCACGGGAACACGGGCTTAACCTCAACCGATGGCCGCGTGACTATCATGATGCCACACCCTGAGCGCGTGTTCCGAGCTGTGACTAACTCTTGGCGCGACCCGCAGTGGGGTGAAGATGGTCCGTGGATGCGGATGTTTAGAAACGCACGAAAATTTGTTGGTTAATCACCAAAATAGCAGCCAACAAATTTTTATTGAACTTAATTATTTAAGTGCAGTCACAAATAAACCCATATCACTATAAAATAAGAATATTCGGAGCCGTAATGTTTAACCGAAAAAAAAGAATCACCTTTAGCGGGTTATTTGTGATTGTCGCCATTATGTCAATTGCTGCTATTGTCAATGCTGGAGTAGCCTAATAGCGCTTCTGATGCTTTTCTCGATTAATGAGTTTTTGGTCGGGGTTTTTCTTCAATAGCACATAAGCTGCAGCTTGCCCACCGTGACTAGGTTGCGCGGTGTGGTAAGCGATGACGAAGGGTAAGTGCGGTAGCCACATATGCACAAAACTCTTCAGCTTTCCCGGTTGCGGCTTGCTTTTAAGTCCCAGCCCGTGCTGCACCAGTACCACACGATCACCTTTGTGAAACGCTTTTTCCAACTGTTGCACTAGCTGGTCACGGGCTTGTTCCAAGGTCATTTGCGTTAGGGTCAAACGCGCCTCTAAGGAGTATTTACCCAAACGCAGATTTTTGAACACGCCGTCCTGAATACCATCTTGCTTATAACTTATTGGATCATGCGGTGCGATCCAATGTTCACACTGCATCGACAGCTGGTATTTACTGTGCTGTTCTTCCTGCATCAGCGCATCGCGTTTAAGCTGCGATGCTAAAGAATGGGAGCTAGTCTTAGTTGTCACGGTATCGTTTTGCGCTAGAGGAGTTACATCGCCCATTTCTTCGCGAAACATAGATAATTCATCGTCTTGACTCATATACCCTCCAATATCTCAGTCGCACTAAAGATTTTTAACTATTTCATCCCAAATGTTAGCGCAAGCACACATTCAAGCAAACACATTGTTTACTGTTTACGATACAAAACGGTTTTTGGTTGAATGTTTAATAACGAAATAGCGATGTTGGCGCTCAACTGACTGTGCTGCGGCTGCACCTGCTGCACTACAAATTCGTGCTGGCTTTGTGGCTCTACAAACCGCTCACCAACTGAGATCCCATGCTGTTGGCCTAAGTTAATCGTGAGTTGATTACCCTGAGTACGGGTCACCGAAGCTTTGGCCACACGGCAACTCAGTTCACCGTTCAGATAATCGCGCAGTTCGGTAATTATTTGTTGTAAGAGCTGATGATATTGACTGTTTATGAAACGTTCTGAATACAAATTAACCGGCGCATTAAACTGCCATTCCCAGTCACTGACGAAGCGAAACCCTTGTTGCCAAATGGTCATCCCGCTGTGGGTATCTATCAAAGCAGCACGTAAGGCAAAGTGGCGCTTTGCTTTCGGGGCTTGCCAAAACGCGTACTTGGTTGGGAAGCTATACTCTGCGGTCAAATTATCGATAGTGAGCTGCAAAGCATATTGCATGTTACGTTCGTGAAACAAATACTGCCACTCGTTTAACTCTGTCGGCTGACTGGCTAAGGTCACCCACTGATGCTGAGTATCACGATTGCGTTGAATTTGACTTATGAGCCAATGCGGTAGCTCAGTTAACTGGTTTTGTGCCTGTCCAGCCGGATCTAATATATAGGGTTCAATCACTCCGACTGCATATTGCGCGGGTAAGCAAGTTTGCTTGAGGGGGCTAAGCTGGACGCTCATCACGATATGTAACCTGCCATTTTCATGACGCTCTTGGAGAATATCGAAGTACTGTAGATGGTCAAACTGCGCAATGCTCAGTAAGGAGGTATCGAGTGTGCCATTGTTGGTCAGGTGTTTACTCAAAATAGTGGCATCAGAGTATTCTAAGATCTGCCAAAGCCCATTTTTAATTGCATTACTGCGAGCACTGGCAATGTCGTTATTGATAATGGGGGCGCTGGCCTCAATCGTTTGCACACTGGCAAAGGTTTGCCCACTTAGCGGCAACAGCACACAGCAACATATAAGAAATAATACATGTAGCTTTGTTATCCTTGTGCGTTCACCTTGGTATGCATGGATCTTAGTTGGCATGTGTTCCTCTATGTTCCTTGATGTTAACGATGTGAGCTAACGGTTTCGCAGTTGATACTTGTATAAGCCTTAATTGGCAGTAATAGAACAAAGCACAAACTATACCAATGATGTGATTTTTATCTGCATGGCATAGATATAGATATTAGGGGACACGCTGTGGGATATATTTTGGTACGCATCATGCAAGCAAATAAAGACAGCATCCAACTAATGGAATACCCCATGAAAAATGTAAAGACGAGGTTGGCAATGACCAGAGTAACCAAGTGGACGACTTACCTAGGCTGTTTGTCACTGATGACCCTGACCGGTGGCTGCTCTAGTATTTTCAACACGCACATCGAGTATGAAACCGTTGTTCCAGACCAATATCCGGTGCTCACCAGTGTCGGCTATGCGCCGATCAGTTCACAACCTGGGCAAACTGAACAACAGCAAATGCTCAATGCGATGACCGCATCCAAAATAGCCGCTTATCAAGAGTTAGCTGAACAACTCTATGGGGTGGCTATCAATGGTCAAATCGGAATGCAAAATTTAGTGTTAAAAGAGCAGCTTTCACAAGCTCAAATCCAAGGGTTAGTACAAGGTGCCAAAGTAGTTAATGTATATCCTGTGGATGAGGATACCTACGCTACTGAACTCAGCTTGGACACCCGACGTTTAGCCGATCTGCGCACGTTAGTCAGTCAGCCAAAGCGCATCAAAGAAATCACGTACTATTAATGTATAAGCAATGAGAAAATACAAGGGCGTCCCAATACCTGAAGTACTTATAAGGTAGGGACGTTATGCTTTTATTGGCGTTGAGCTAACGCGAGATTGGGTTTTGCCAGACTTGTCATAAGTCATGGATTCTTTGGCGCGCAATTGATTGAGGATATTACGCAGGTGCTCAAGCCGCAGTTGGCCGTTAGCAACAGCAGTCTGATTGATTTCGGTACGAAATTTACACTGTTTGACAAGTGCCTGACATTCGTTAATAAGCTGCTTTGTTTCGCTATCAACGGCGTCTTTTTCAAGGGCTTTACCATACCAGCGTTGGATCTCACCATCACGCTGTTGGATATCATCAAGCACGGTTTCTTTATCGTGGAGTAGGGTTGTGAGTTTTTCTGGATCACGCGTGCTGATCAGATGAAGTTCTTGATCGAGTAACGCAATCAAATCACCCAACGCATGTTTTTGCGAGCTCAAGTGCTCATGTAGCGCACTCATCTTAAACACCAAAGATTTCGTGCTCTAACTTCGAGATTTTATTTGCTAACGCTTCAGGATCAACGCGATATTCACCGTTGAGAATGGCCGCGCGCAGTGTTTCCACTTTTTCTTTGTTCATGGGCGCTTCAACCGCTTTTGCTTGAAGCTTTTGTAATTCTTGGGCCGATGATGTTAACGATACCGCATCTACCGCAGCCTGTTTCGGCGCCTGAGATGGCGCTTCTTTGGCTGCTGAGGCTTGCTCGTTTGCCACCCGACGAGAATCAACATTGACACCAGATGTATTGTTGATGTTATTAATACTCATAATTGTATCCTCTTACTCACTCATTAATGATATGCAGTAGCACGCGCGAGACGTTACATCTACATAACCACAATTCCTCAGTATGTCAATCGGCAAATCTCGGAAAAACTTTATATTTATTTCACATATTTGCATTGACACTGGAAATATCGCTTACCGTTGCATAGATCATTTTTTGCGAACGGTTATTCATTACCTTAATTGTTTGGCCTAAGCGACCGTCTTCTTGCGCGATGCCAGTTGTCCTGATGGACAACCCAGACAGAGACGCTGTAATTTTGACGGCATCCCCTTCACAAACATAGCAAATATTCTGCCCTGCAATGATAGTGCCAGCAGTGATCCTGCGTTTGGCCTTAGTGCCGACTACCTGTTCTTTAGTGGCAAATGCCTGTCTGCGCAACTTGCTCACATCGATATAACTGACCTCGACATCAGCGGGAGTAATTACGGAATCTGGCGTCAATAAACGGGTTGCGGTAATCACCGGTAGGGTTTGCACCACATCGACATAGACATAAATGCGCCAATTGGACGCTTGACAGGACACCGCAATCGGCACATTGCGTTTACGTAAATCATCAGGCGCTACGTAAAACTGCCAGTCACAGGCGTTAATATGAATGCGCGGATCGATAGCTTTTGGCTGTAACCTCGTTTTGATACCTGAGTCACTGTCATTGGCAAACTGCGTCGCAAGGTATTGGGTACTAGCTTGAGCCAATTGGGTGTGCAACGAGTCGGTCGTCGCGGCATGTGCAGAGCCGTTGACGACACTATACGCAGGTAAAGTCATGCATAAGGCAATGAATTTTACTGTGTTTTTGAAAACTCGCATAAATCCTCTGTATTTTTGGCGTAAAGTGCCGATAACAAAGTCAGTGATAATCATGGTGTGATTGCCTTTACGCTTATCGTCAAGACCTTGTTAAGCGCGATAAATTTTTGACACTAACTGTCGTTATTAACAGTAAAAGCAAATTGCATGCCTAAATGGGGAAACCACATGGCAAGTATTTTAGATTCAGTGAACCAACGCACACAGTTGGTGGGCCAGAATCGACTTGAGTTGTTATTATTCAAATTAAACAACAAACAACGTTTTGGTATTAATGTCTTTAAAGTTCGCGAAGTCCTGCAATGCCCCAAACTTACCAGTATGCCAAAGCTCAATTCCTTGATCAGAGGTGTCGCACACATTCGCGGCAAAACTATTTCCGTGATTGATTTGAGCATGGCTACCGGCGGTCGACCGATTGCAGATCCGCAATCAGGCTTTATTATTATCTCGGAATACAACCGTTCGGTGCAGGGTTTTTTGGTTGGTTCGGTAGAACGCATTATTAATACCAACTGGGATAGCATCTTACCCCCGCCCAAAGGTACTGGTCGTGCATCCTATTTGACGGCAGTCACCGAAATCGAAGAAGAGTTGATTGAGATCCTCGATGTCGAAAAAATTCTAAATGAAATATCGCCGCTGAGTACCGATGTTTCCGAAGCCGTGCAAAGCACGCTTACCGTGGTAGGCAACGAGGATAAAATCATCTTTATCGCGGATGACTCCAGTGTGGCGCGTAACCAAGTCAAAAAAGCACTGACCGCTATCGGGTTAGAGATCCACGTGGCCAAAAACGGCCGTGATGCGCTTGAACAATTGCGCAAGCTCGCAGAGCCAACTGGTAGCGTGACTGATAAGGTCGCGGTGCTTGTGTCAGATATCGAAATGCCCGAAATGGATGGTTACACCCTCACTGCTGAAGTACGCAACGACCCCGCTTTGCGCGATCTCAAAGTCGTGCTGCACACATCGTTAAGTGGTGTATTTAATCAGGCGATGGTTGAGAAAGTCGGCGCGGATGATTTTATTGCCAAGTTTAACCCTGACGAGCTAGCCACTTCAGTACAATCATGGTTAGGTAAATGATGCAAAATAGAGAATTTTCTGACGCAACATATACTGATTTTTGTACTTTTTTGGAAAAACACTCTGGCATTGTATTGGGAAAGACCAAGCAATATTTGGTGCGCAGCCGTTTATTTCCGTTTATTGAAAGTTACGAGTTACCCGATATCACCGCGGTGATCAACACGGCAATCACCGGTCGTGACCGGCAGCTGCAAACTCAAGTCATCGATGCGATGACCACCAATGAAACCTTGTGGTTTCGCGATAACTATCCCTACCAGCTGCTTGAACGCAGTGTTTTGGATGAGCTAAATGCGTTAAATCGTCCAATACGAGTATGGTCTGCAGCCTGTTCATCAGGGCAAGAGCCGTACTCGATTGCCCTGTGCTATTTGCAGTACAAACAAAAACACCCCAATGCGTTTGCCAGAGGGTTTGAAATCATTGCCACAGATTTGTCATCAGAAATGCTCGACGCCTGTCGCGATGGCTCTTACGATGATCATGCGTTAGCACGCGGCATGCCCAATGAGCTGCTCACCAAGTACTTTCATGTCAACGGCCGCGGTCGTCATCAAATCAACGACGAAGTCAAACGCATTGTGACTTTTAAACCACTTAACCTGATGCATAGTTATGCTGCTTTAGGTAAGTTTGATTTGGTGTTTTGCCGCAACGTGTTAATTTATTTTAGTAACGACGTCAAGCGGAAAATCCTGCAACAAATTGCCGCCACTATGCATCCTCATAGTATTTTATTCCTCGGTGCTTCGGAGTCCGTCTCCTTAACCGAAGACCTCTACAAAATGGTAAAAGCCCCTACAGGCCTTTATTATCAAGTCTCTTAGGATAAATTAACGATTGTTTCTCCATTGTGTTTGTGAAGTTGGCACCCCAATTGCTTTAGTATTCACAAACGGAAGGAGAAATTATGGCCATTAATTTAGACCGTCTAGCAAATTTACATCATTCAACTGTCACCGTACGCAATCAACAAATGCAGGTGTCAGCGGAAAATTTGGCAAATGCCAATACCCCCGGATACAAAGCGCGTGCCATCAACTTTGACGCAGCGCTACAGAAAGTCATGAAAAATAACCCAGGGGTAACTCGGGTAGGCATGACTCAAACCCAAAGTGGGCATCTGCAGGGGAAATCGCATCGCGCAATGGAGGATATTGCTTATCAAATACCGCTGCAACCCGATACGGGTGACGGGAATACGGTTGATGCGCAGCGTGAACGCAGTGAGTTTTTGGATACTGCGATGCGCTATCAAGCCAGTTTACAATTTTTGGGCGGCAAATTTAAAAGCCTGAAAAAAGCCTTTGGTGGAGGTCAACAATAATGAGTCTGTTTAATGTAATCAACGTAGCGGCAACAGGCATGTCCGCAGAGACGACGCGGCTCAACACGACCGCCAGTAACATCGCCAATGCCAACACCGTTAGCAGCAGTGCTGGCGATACTTATCGCGCTCGCTACCCAGTATTTGCCGCAGAGATGGAAAAAGCCCTCGGCGGTGCGAGCAAGGGCGATGCAACAAACGGCGTGAAGGTGATGGGGATTGTCGAGAGCGACGCCCCCTTGCAGATTGAATATGCACCGGGTAACCCCATGGCAGATGCAAACGGTTACATCTATAAGCCCAACGTCAACATCGTCGAAGAAATGGCGAACATGATGTCGGCTTCAAAAGCCTACGAAACCAACGTACAAATTGCTGATACGACTAAGCGGATCTTCCGCCGTGTCTTGCAGCTCGGTCAAAACTAACAGGGTTAGCCCATGAATAACGTCAATAACATCGGCCTCAATCGAGAGTTGTACTGGCAAGAAGAGTCAGTCCCTGTCGTTGATGGGTCAGAGCAAACGCTTAAACAAGAAGACTTTTTTGCGTTACTTACAGAACAGCTTGCCAATCAAGATCCAACGAAGCCCGTGGACAATGATCAGCTCGTTGCGCAGATGACCAGTTTTACTACTGCGGATGGGATTTCTCAGCTGAATGAACAGTTTACGAGCTTCGCCTCTTCGATGACGTCAAATCAGGCTTTACAGGCATCGAGTTTAATCGGACACGATGTGTTAGTGCCGGGCAACCAGGGGTT
>CAZLGJ010000123.1:0-7853 GCA_964559075.1 uncultured Glaciecola sp. | reverse complement strand
AAGGCAAAGGCTAGGTGTTAGTTCAAATTGGGATATTTTTGGTCGGTCTACTCGTGTTGAGCTGGAGTGCAGATCGATTTGTATATGGTGCGTCAGCACTTGCCAAGAACTTGGGGGTATCACCCATGATGATTGGCTTAACGATTGTTGCTATGGGCTCTTCTGCACCGGAAATAGTCGTTTCTGCTACGGCGTCCTTTGATGGCGCGCCCAATACAGGGATTGGCAACGCCATCGGCTCCAACATTACCAATATCGCCATGGTTTTGGGGATTACGGCGTTGATTAAACCCCTGCTGGTGTCTTCTGCGACCTTAAAGCGCGAGTTTCCTGTATTGTTTTTTGTCTGCCTTGTTGCAGCGTATTTTCTACATGATGGGCAATTTTTGTTCTATGAAGGCGTGATTTTATTGGTGATGTTTGCGCTGGTGTTGCTCGGCATGGGGTATTTATCAATTAAAGTCGACAAAAATGATCCATTGGTAGACGAAAACGAGCTCGAAATCCCCTCTGATGTCAGCACCTCTGCTGCTGTGCTGTGGGTCATCGTGGGCTTGGTTATGCTGCCATTGTCGGCGCATTTTTTGGTCGATTCTGCGGTGTTTATCGCTAAGCATTTTGGTATTAGTGATTTAGTCATTGGCTTGACGATTATTGCCATCGGCACTAGTTTACCAGAGTTGGCAGCATGTATTGCAGGTGTCCTTAAAGGCGAAGATGACCTGGCAATGGGCAACATTATTGGTTCCAACATCTTTAACATATTAGCAGTTTTAGGCATGCCAGCTGTTATTGCACCGGGTATTATTGATCCCAATGCCGCTGGCCGTGATTTGCTCGTGATGCTTGGGTTGACGGTGTTGTTATTGATTTTCAGCTTTAATTTTGTCGGAACGCGGCGCATCAATCGCTTCGAAGGTGCTGCGCTATTGGCTTGTTTCATCGGCTATCAATTTTGGCTGTTTGCCTAAACCTCATCGATACACATGAGACACACTACAAGAACACAACGCTATGACTGAACCGCATCCTTACATTCAATCTGCCCAGCGGGTGATCCAAATCGAACAAGCGGGCATTGCCGAGCTTCCAACCATCCTTAATGAGGAATTCATTGCAGCGTGTCAATTATTGATAGGTTGTGAAGGAAAAGTCGTAGTATCCGGCATGGGTAAGTCCGGCCACATCGCTTCAAAAATAGCGGCGACCTTAGCTAGCACCGGCACACCTGCGTTTTTTGTGCATCCCGGCGAGGCCAATCACGGTGATTTGGGCATGCTCAGCCCCAACGATGTGGTGATTGCCATTTCAAATTCAGGCGAAACCCAAGAATTATTGGGTTTACTGCCTGTGCTAAAACGCCTGCGCATTCCCTATATCGCAATCACGCAACAGCCTCAGTCTACGCTAGCGCAACATGCGCATCTAGTGCTGCCCATTCCCGTGCCGGCTGAGGCATGTTCTCTTGGTCTAGCACCGACGACGTCCACCACGGTGACTTTGGTATTAGGCGATGCGCTGGCGATAGCCTTACTCGATGCCAAAGGTTTTACTTCTGATGATTTTGCCTTGTCACATCCTGGCGGTTCATTGGGGCGCAAGCTGCTGTTGCGTTGTAGCGATATCATGCGCACCGATGACGCCGTGCCGCAGGTCTCAAGCGACACTCTGATCACCGCTGCATTACTTGAAATAAGCCAAAAAGGCTTGGGCATGACCGCAGTCACAGAGAATGGTCGTTTGGTCGGGATTTTTACCGATGGCGATTTGCGTCGAGTGTTGGATCAAAAAGTCGATATTCACCAGCACACTGTGGCTCAAGTGATGACCGCCAATCCAGTGACGGTTCAAGCTGATACGTTAGCGGTTGACGCGCTACATATCATGCAACAGCGTGCGATTACTGCGCTATTGGTGTTAAATCAACAGCAGCAAGTCGTCGGCGCATTCAATATGCACATGCTATTAACTGCGGGAGTGATTTGATGCAGACACTTTATGCAGAACTACCCGATACGCTCTATGCCAAATTGCGTAACATTCGCTTAATCGCCTTTGATGTTGACGGAATCTTTTCCGACGGACGCATCTATCTAGGCAACGCTGGAGAAGAGCTCAAAGCGTTTCATACCTTAGACGGTTATGGCGTAAAATCCTTAGACAATATCGGCGTAGCTGTTGCGGTGATTACTGGTCGCCAGTCACACATCGTTACCGCCCGTATGCAAGCGCTTGGGGTTGCTCACATTGTGCAAGGTTCTGAAGACAAAGCGACTGCCCTGGCAGCATTGATCGACGAACTGGGTTTACGTTCAGAGCAGGTTGCCAGTATGGGAGACGATATGCCAGATTTAGGGATGTTTGCGCACTCTGAAGTGGCCATTAGCGTGCCGAATGGCCACCCGTTAGTCAAGCAAGCAGCGCATTGGATTACCGAGCAGCGCGGTGGTTTTGGTGCAGTTCGCGAAGTCACCGATACCCTGTTACAAGCCCATGACAAGTTAACCGCGATCCACGGAGCCAGTATCTAACATGAATCGCGTGGGGTTTTCGATACTTATTTTGTTTGTGCTGATTGTGGTGGTATTTAATTTACCGTTGCGCAACACCACCAGCGATACTGTCTTACCGTCGTCGCAGCCGGCGCTGCTCAACCCCACTTATCGGGCATTGAACCTATCTAGTCAGCGTTTTACCGAGGATGGACAGTTGAGCCATACCATTGATGCAGAGTTAATGGAGCACTATGATGAGCTGGGGTTTATGGTGTTTACCAAGCCCATTTTTACGCTTTATGTCAATGATGGGAATCGCTATACCATCACTGCCGCCGAAGGCACCTTATACGATAATAACCGCGTGCTGTTAGAAACTAACATTCTTATCCAAAGCCAAAACCCAGATGATTTTATTCAACAAATTGAAGCGCAGTATGTTGAATTGGATCTCAACACCAAAGCCCTGCGCTCGGATAAAGCAATAGTGCTAAGCGGCGTTGAGTTCTCAATGCATAGCCGTGGCTTAGAGGCAAATTTGGTTGAAAAACAATTTGCGCTAGTAGATCATGTACAAAGCAAGTTTATGCCGGCACTTTAATCAAAATCCAAATAAGTGAAATACATCATGAAACACATTCGCATTAGCCGCACCATATTCGTCGTCATCACGACCTGGATAGCGACTATTTTGAGCCCTTTCTGTATGGCAAAAGAAACGGATTTTAGTCAGCCGATCACGGTTGATTCTGCCAGCCAGTTTAGCGACGGCATCAAAAAATTGTCTATTTTTAAAGATAATGTCGTTATTGCCCAAGGTTCATTACGTATCCTTGCTGATGAAGTGGTCGTCGATGCCAGCGCCGGTAAAGGTCAAGAGGTGCTAATTGCACGTGGCGCGCCTGCGCAGTTTATGCAAACGCTCGCTGACGGCTCTCAAGTGAAAGCGTCAGCCAATGAAGTACGCTACACCGTGGTCGATCGCAAAATTAGTTTAGAAGGCGCTGCGCAACTCGCGCAGAACGCTAGCACCGTTAGCGGCGCGAGCATTATCTTTGATATGCTGAACGAGCAATTAATCGCATCCGGAACGGATGGGGAAAGTGGTCGGGTGAAAGCGATTTTTCAGACGGATAAATCAGCACAAGCAACTCAAGGTGACCAACAATAATGGCAACTTTACGTGCAACCCACTTGGCAAAAGCCTACAAATCCCGTCAGGTCGTTCGCGATGTATCGATAGAGGTCGAGTCGGGACAAATCGTTGGGTTGTTAGGCCCAAACGGCGCGGGTAAAACGACGACGTTTTATATGATTGTAGGGATCGTCCCACTGGATCACGGTGAAATTACGCTTGATCAAACAGATTTGACCTTCTATCCCATGCATGAGCGTGCGCGGCAAGGAATTGGGTATTTGCCACAAGAAGCATCGGTATTTCGCAAGCTATCAGTTTACGACAACATTATGGCTATTTTACAGACGCGCAAAGAGCTCTCAGTGGAGCAGCGCGAGCAGATAGCGGATGAGTTACTCGATGAATTTAATATCAATCACATCCGCCACTCTGCTGGGATGGCTTTGTCAGGTGGTGAGCGCCGGCGCGTTGAAATTGCTCGAGCCCTAGCTGCCAATCCCAAGTTTATCTTATTAGACGAGCCGTTTGCTGGCGTCGACCCCATTTCAGTAGGCGATATCAAACACATTATTCAACAGCTCAAAAGCAAGGGACTAGGCGTGTTAATCACCGACCATAACGTGCGAGAAACGCTGGATGTTTGTGAAAAGGCTTACATTGTTAGCCAAGGTGAGCTGATTGCGTCAGGCACTGCAGAGCAAGTCCTTGAAAACGCTAAAGTTAAGGAAGTGTACCTTGGGGAGCAATTTAGGCTATAATCAAATTAAGCAAATATTTTGGATGTTATTTGTGATGCAAGCAAAAGGACGTAAATGAAACCCTCATTACAACTCAAATTTAGCCAACAGCTCACCATGACGCCGCAGCTTCAGCAGGCGATTAAGTTGTTGCAACTCTCTACCCTCGACCTGCAACAAGAAATACAAGAAGCGCTCGATGCGAATCCCCTGTTAGAAGTTGAAGATGATTACGCTGATCACAATGAATCACTTGATGCTGTAAGAGAAAAAGCCGAAGCTGCGACCAGCAGCGATAGTGTGTCCTCCTCAGACGCACTTGAATCAAACAGCGTTGCCGATGACCTGCCGTTAGACAGTACTTGGGATGAGTACTATAGCGCTTCTTCTGCCCCTGCTCCCATGTCTTCAGGAGGGGGTGAAGACGACACCATTTATCAAGGTGAAACCACTGAAAATATTCAAGATCACTTGCTTTGGCAGGTTGGTCTAACGCCGTTTTCTGATACCGACAAAGCGATTGCTTTCGCCATTATCGACAGTATTGATGAGAGCGGTTATCTCACCACAACCACTGATGAGATTTTGACGGCCATAGACGCAGAAGATGTTGAGCTAGACGAGGTTGAGTGTGTCCTCAAACGCATTCAGATGTTTGATCCGCTCGGGTCTGGTTCGCGCAATGTACAAGAGTGTTTGATGGTCCAGCTGCGCCAATTTGCTAGCGATACCCCGTTTTTAGCCGAAGCCAAGTTAGTCATTACTGATTACAGTGATTTATTGGCGGCGAAAGATTATCGAACTTTGATGCGCAAAACGCGTCTAAAAGAAAACGAACTTCGCGAGGTGATTTTGTTGTTGCAGTCGCTCAATCCTCGTCCTGGTAGTGCGATTCAAACCGCGCAACCCGATTATGTGGTGCCGGACGTGAGCGTGCACAAAAAAAACGGGCGCTGGCAAGTCGAGCTTAACCCCGATAGCTTACCTAAGCTTAACATTAATCAGCAATACGCAGCTTTGAGCAAAAGCGCACGTAACACCTCCG
Source organism: uncultured Glaciecola sp. (assembly GCA_964559075.1). Lineage (GTDB taxonomy): Bacteria > Pseudomonadota > Gammaproteobacteria > Enterobacterales > Alteromonadaceae > Opacimonas. Next base: position 2,438 of record CAZLGJ010000123.1, on the reverse strand, counting down.
ATAGCCAGTTTGTCAAATCGCATATGCAAGAGGCAAAATGGTTTATTAAGAGTCTTGAAAGCCGCAATGATACTTTGCTCAAAGTAGCCAATTGCATTGTACAGCAGCAGATGGGCTTTTTTGAACACGGACCAGAAATGATGAAGCCGATGGTGCTTAATGACGTTGCCGAAATGGTGGACATGCATGAATCCACTATCTCTCGGGTCACCACCCAAAAATATATGCATACCCCACGTGGGATTTATGAGTTAAAGTATTTCTTTTCGAGTCATGTTGCGACAGAATCAGGCGGAGAGTGTTCCTCGACGGCGATTCGGGCATTGATAAAAAAATTAGTTGCAGCGGAAAATACAGTCAAGCCGCTGAGTGACAGCAAGATTGCAGAAGTGTTAGCCGATCAAGGTATAAAAGTAGCGCGGCGAACCATTGCAAAGTACCGGGAGTCCTTAAACATCCCATCTTCAAGCCAGCGCAAAAGCCTGGTGTAAAATTCTAAGCAAAGAAGGAAGTCAATTATGCAAATAAACCTGACTGGACATCACGTCGAAATTACTGATTCACTACGTAATTATGTTGATACTAAGTTTGAAAAGCTCGAACGACATTTTGATCACATCAACAACGTACAGGTGATTTTAAACGTCGAAAAAATTCGCCAAAAAGCCGAAGCTAAACTTAACGTCAACGGCGGTGAAGTGTTTGCCACCAACGAGCATGAAGATATGTACGCAGCGATTGACGGGCTAATTGATAAGCTTGACCGTCAGGTAATCAAGCACAAGGAAAAGTTGCAGCGCCATTAAGCGCCTGCTTTGATCCAATGAGCATTCAGCATTTACTTAACCTAGACCGCACCTTGTGTGCGGTCTCTTGTCAAAGCAAAAAACGCATTTTGGAAACCATCAGCAAGGTGGCGGCCGAAGCGTTAGACGATATCTCACACAATGAAGTACTGGCAAGTCTGGTACATCGCGAAAAAATGGGCTCAACGGGCATTGGACACGGTATCGCTATCCCGCATGGACGACTGCCAAACATCGATGATGTCATTGCGGTTATGGTCACAACCAGTCCTGGGGTGGATTTTGATGCAATTGACAATGAGCCGGTCGATATTTTCTTTGCCTTACTCGTGCCTGAAGCGCAAATAGAGGGTCATTTACAGACACTTGCCGAAATTGCGGCTAAGCTCAATGACCCGACGGTGGTCAAAAAACTACGTGGCGCTCAAATTCCACAAGAGATGCTTGATGCATTCGCCTAGAATAGAGAGGGGCGCTCGCTCGTGAAACTCATCATTATCAGTGGCCGATCGGGTTCCGGTAAATCTATCGCACTCAGAGCACTTGAAGATTTGGGGTACTATTGTGTCGATAATATCCCAGTCAATTTGTTGCCCGCACTGACGCAAATGCTGACCAATGAGTACCAAGAGGTTGCGGTGAGTGTCGATGTGCGCAATCTACCAAAAGAATCAAATGAGCTAGCCGAGATTCTCGATTATTTGCCCAATGCTTGGGATGTTTCAGTTGTCTATTTGGATTCGTCAAAAGACGTGCTGCTCAAACGCTACAGCGAGACTCGTCGCTTACACCCCTTATCCAAAAACAATCAGTCGTTAGAGACGGCCATTAAAGCCGAGAAGATCCTCTTAGAACCGATTCAAGAACGCGCTGATTTGACCATAGATACCGACAAATTAACGGTGCATGAGCTTGCTGAACTGGTTAAAGAACGAATTTTGGGCAAAAAAAGCACGCGCTTGGTGTTGGTTTTTGAATCGTTTGGCTTCAAATACGGGATCCCCAAAGATGCCGATTATGTGTTTGATGCGCGATTTTTACCCAATCCGCACTGGGAACCCGACCTGAAACACTTTACGGGACTAGATGCTCCGATTCAGCACTTTTTGGGCACCCAGCCCATTGTGACTAAGTTTGTCTGGCAAATTCAAAATCTCATCACGACGTGGTTACCGCACTTAGAGCGCAATAATCGCAGTTATGTGACTGTAGCGATTGGCTGTACTGGGGGACAACACCGCTCGGTATATGTCGCTGAGCAATTGCGCAATAACATCAAAGATGCCTACCCCGATGTCCAAATTCGTCATCGTGAAATAGAGCGACAGCACAAACATGCCGCACATAACTAAAGATATTATTATTCAAAACAAGCTTGGTTTGCACGCCAGACCCGCTTCTCAACTGGCGCAGATTTCAGCGCAATACCAATCCCAAATCACCTTGAGTATTGCGGATAAGTCTGCAGATGCGTCTAGTGTACTCGGGCTAATGTTACTTGCTGGTTCACAGGGTAAAACCGTTACGGTAGACGTGCAGGGCGATGATGCAGCCGATGCACTCCATGCCGTTGAAACCCTGTTTTGTGCAAAATTTTTAGAAGAAGATCAATAACCTTACATACCCATCTAA
>CAZLGJ010000122.1:0-7929 GCA_964559075.1 uncultured Glaciecola sp. | reverse complement strand
TGTACTATTTTGATCAACAGTATCGGTCATGGGAATATGTCTCCTACACATTTTTAGACAAAAATCTTAGTAATGTCTATGTAGGGATCCCCTTAGTTTTTTCAAGGGTATGGTGATAAGTTTTCCATTTGAGCGCTTAGAGCGCGCGACGCCCGCTAAATGCATGCGATAAGGTATTGCCGTCGATGTACTCCAGCTCACCGCCTACAGGAACGCCATGAGCAATGCGCGATGCATTAATCTGATGTTGTTGGCACATTTGCGCGATGTAATGCGCTGTGGCTTCCCCTTCCACCGTGGGATTGGTAGCTAAGATAACCTCATTGATATTGCCTTTGGCAAGTCGCTCGGCTAACACGTCTAAGCCTATTTCATTGGGACCAATTCCTTCAATGGGCGAGAGATGCCCCATCAGTACAAAATAGGTGCCGTGAAACTCAGAGGTTTGTTCAATCGCCACAATGTCTTGTGGTGACTCGACGATACACAAAGTCCCGTTGGCTTGACGCAGCTCGTTGGCGCAAATGCCGCATACGTCGCTTTCTGTAAAAGTACGACACTCACGACAATGCTTGACCTCAGCCATTGCTGCTGCCAGCGCTTGCGAAAGCTCGAGTGCACCCTCGCGATTGCGCTCTAACAAATGAAACGCCATGCGCTGTGCGGATTTGGCTCCGACACCGGGTAAACAGCGTAAACCATCAATTAAATCAGCAATGCGCGGGCTGTACTTCATCAGTGTTAGTTACCTTAAAATGGCATTTTAAAGCCTGGCGGCAACGGCATGCCCCCAGTGATATCCGACATTTTTTCTTTGCTTGTTTCTGCCACGCGACGCACTGCGTCATTACAGGCAGCTGCCAGTAAGTCTTCAATCATGTCTTTATCATCTTCAATCAAAGACTCGTCCAAATGCACCCGACGCACGTTGTGATTACAAGTCATGGTGACTTTGACCATGCCCGCACCAGCTTCGCCAGTCACTTCGATGTTCGCCAAGTCTTCTTGCGCTTTTTGCATGCGTTCTTGCATCTGCTGCGCCTGCTTCATGATATTGCCCATGCCGCCTTTAAACATAATAAGTCATCCTTATGGTTTGGGTTTCAAGGTACCATCTTTCACTGAGGCACCAAAAGTAGAAACGAGATGTTGAATAGAAGGGTCGATCTCAAACAGCTGCTTGCTATGCTCGAGGCGAAACGCTTTAATTTTTTGTTTGAGCTGCATCGGCGTATTGGCCACTTCAGCCACATTCATACTGACACTAACAGTATGACCAAGTTGCTTAGAAACTGCCGCTTGAATGTTGTGTTGCAAACTATCGCTTAGTAAATGTGCTTGTGACGGCTCTACGGTCAGCTGCATCTGCTCACCGTTTAGCTGCATGGCCGAGTGCATCATAACAACCTGCATAAATGACTGCGGTTTTATGCAGCTGATCATATGCGACCATGGGTCAATCTGTGCTTCATGCACGAGTTTCTCGCCATTGGGTAGCACTGGTGTTAATGCATTGACATCCACACCGGAACATAAAGTATGTTGAGTAGCTGCAGTATCAAGTCCTAGCCCCATGTTAGCAGGCTCGCGCTCAGGTTGTGCCAGCACCGCAGGCGTTGTTTCGGCTTGTTGAGTAACGCTTGGTTGAGCTTGGGCAGTTGGCGCAGTGGATGCAGTCGGCGCAGTGGATGTAGTCGGCGCAGTGGATGTAGTCGGCGCAGTGGATGTAGTCGGCGCAGCCGCTTTTTCAACTGGTACAAATCCAGTTTTTCGGTCTTCGTCTATGACATCTGAATCGGCTGCTTCAGCTTCCGCTAACTCTTCCGCGCTCGGGGTGTATTCACTGATTGCTGCGTGCGATTCTTCATTGCTAGCATCCTGACTATTATTGTCATCAGTAGCCTGTTCTTCACCAGAAAAATACTCTGGAGCATGGTCTTCAACCGCAGCGTTCATGCCGCTATTGACCGGCGCTGGTTCGGCAGGCACTGCTGCAATATTATCAGCAGCAGCATCTGAAGATGGCTGTTCTGTCGCTTGCGAAGATTGCACTGCTTTTAGCGATTGTACCGCAGCGAGCAATGCATCAGTATTGGGTTTTTCAGCAACCACCTCAGGGGCAAATGCCTCAGGATGCATGTCGGCTGCCTCTGACATGATATGTGACTGCTCATCATACATATCCGCATCATCAGCTGCTGGCGGAATCGCTTCTTGCATGTAATCGGGCATCTCGAGCTCAGGAGCAGTATTGCTGTCAGCTTCTGGCAAAGCGAACATGTCATCAATGACTGTGTCTAAATCTTCTCGAGAGGGTCCTTCGTCATCTTCGTTATGCGGGGACTCTGCATGTATTTCAGTCAATGCTGGATTATGGTCTACTTGCGGCACATGTTGAGCGGGTTCACTCTCTGCCACAGGCGTTGTCTTTGCAAACACCACCTTTTCGTCAATTTCGACCCGATGACTCTGCATGCCTTCACGGATCGCAGCTTCAATTTCAGTACTGTGAGTAGCGGGCGTAAAAGATAGCATGCGCAACAATGTCATTTCTAACGCGATGCGGCCATCTGCAACGTGCGGTAAGTCTTTTTTGCCTTGCACGACAAATTGATACAGCAACTGAGTCTGCTCAGGTGAAAACGCTTTGGCCAGCATATAAATTGCTTTAGCACTGATGGTTTCGAGCTTACAAGCGTTGGGGACAAGTTGCGTCAAGGCGATTTGATGCAGTAGCGATAATAACTCATCATACACAGCCGCAAAGTCGGGAGATTGACTAGCAATGTCTTCAACTAGCGCCATCACTGCATCACTGTCGTTTTCTAAGACCGCGTGAAGCATCTTAAGCAGCTGGCTTTTATCTAACAATCCCAACATCGCCACTACTACGTCGAGCAGCACCTGATTATTACCTTGCGCAATCGCTTGGTCGGTTAAACTCAGAGCATCGCGCATTGAACCATTTGCAGCACGCGCTAATTGCGCCAGCGCACTTGGCTCATGCGTAATATGTTCTTGTGTTAATACGTGAGTAAGCTGCTGTTGAATCTGATCACGTGAGAGCGCTTTGAGATTAAACTGCAAACAGCGCGACAAAATGGTCACGGGCAGTTTTTGCGGATCCGTTGTTGCCAACAAGAACTTGACGTGCTCGGGCGGCTCTTCCAGGGTTTTTAACAGCGCGTTAAACGAGTGCTTAGAAAGCATGTGCACTTCGTCAATCAGGTAAACTTTGTATTTGCCGCGCGTTGGACGGTATTGGACGTTGTCGAGTAGTTCACGAGTATCTTCGACTTTGGTGCGGGATGCGGCGTCAATCTCTAACAAGTCTACATAACTGCCGCGGTCGATTTCAAGACAGGTACCGCATTTGCCACATGGATTTGCGCCTTGTCCGGTTTCACAGTTAAGGCTTTTGGCAAAAATACGCGCGATAGTGGTCTTGCCAACCCCTCGAGTGCCAGTAAACAAATACGCGTGGTGAAGGCGATCGTTATCAAGCGCATTAGAAATGGCCGTGACAACATGCTCTTGTCCGACTAATTCTGAAAACTTACTTGGCCGCCATTTTCTTGCAAGGACCTGATAGCTCATTAGCTAACTAATCACCTTCAAATTCACACAACGCGTACGGCGTGATCCCTGCCTCCGCGAGTTTTTCTTCACCACCAATATCAGGTAGTGAAATCACAAATGCAGCATCTTCCACGACACCGCCGAGTCGGCGCACTAAATTGGCCGTAGCTACCATAGTACCACCCGTAGCTAATAAATCATCAACTAATAATACTTTATCACCAGGCTGAACGGCATCAGTGTGAATTTCTAAATTGTCGGTCCCGTACTCTAACTCATACGCTTCGCTGATGACTTCACGAGGTAGCTTGTTGGGCTTACGCACCGGAATAAAACCGATCCCTAAAGCTAACGCTAAGGGCGCTCCAAACAAAAAACCACGGGCTTCTGTACCTGCAATCTTATCAAATGACTTATGCTTATAATGTTCAACCATCAGCGATATACACTGAGAAAATGCTTCATGATCTTCAAGCACGCTGGTCACATCACGAAACATGATCCCTTCTTTAGGATAGTTAGGGATGGTTTTGATTACTGATTTGATATATTCGCCTGGCAAGGTGGACCTCGTCTTGTTGTAAAAGCTAAAGGGTAAAAAATCGATTTACTTTGAGAAATAGAATACGTACCAACCGCATAATACGTTTAATAATGGCATGGCGACTAATACACCTAGCGCTGCTAAAAAATAGACCATGTTAAACGGATCTTTGAAATTTTCTTCGTTAGACATACTACGACTTCCCAACTTGTAAGGTAAAAATTGAATCCGTAATTCTACTGGAAAGTCATGCTTTTGAACAGAGCGGACGGCCAATTATAACGACAAAAGACACGCGCACTTAGTAGTACGCGCACTTAGTCGTAAGCGATGTATGAAGGGTGTTATTGGGCTTTGTAGCCGATACGAAAACCGCCCCAATGTTTGCCAAAGACAAAAATAGGCGCAGATAAATCGTGCATAACTTCACCAGTATCGCGCTTGTAAGTTTGCAGCAAGAAAGTCTCGGTATTACTACCACAGCGCTTACCTGTATAATCGTCAAAAATACGCTTGGTGCGGTTGTTAGCCAGGTCAGTATCATAATCGCCTGTGAGTGGTTTACTAAACTTTTTGTTGTGCGTAGGAAAGTAGCCATTTTTATCCACTGCGCCTGCGTAAATCATATAATTGTACTGCGTCACTATTGGTTCTTGAATGGCTGGAAGCACTTGATCTGTGAAGGTATCAAATGGGGTGGTAAATTTAGGCGGGTTGGTATTTTCGATTTGGTCGTAACGCATATCAAATAGCGCTTGCTCGGATATTTGCCCAGTACTGATGGCTTGCTCAAACGCTTCGCCAACTGCAGCTGCGGCACTTAATACGACATCTTTTACCAGCGAGTTACGGTTTTGTAGGCCAAACACATGGAGCTGACGGAAAATATCTTCAGTCTGGTTACACAAGCCCAGCACCTTAGATGAAACTTCGCCCAAATCCCCCTCTAACTCTTTGGTACCGCTAACTAAGGTGCGCACGTTTTGCGTGATCCCCTGATTGGTTTGGTTGTGTTCTTCGACCGTACGCAGCACTTGCTCCATCGCCGATTTGGCCGTGTATGCTGTATCGTTATTTTGTTTCACAACCTCAGCCGTGGCATTAATTAACTCGGCCATCTTATCACCTGATTGGGATACACCCTCAATCGCTTGCACGGATTCGGCAGTGGCGCTGGCAATTTCACTCAGTACGCCTTCAATGCCGTTAGTGGCATCGGTGGTTTTTTTGGCTAGTTCACGAACTTCATCGGCGACTACAGCAAAGCCCCGCCCTTGCTCGCCTGCGCGCGCGGCTTCAATGGCAGCATTAAGCGCTAACATATTGGTTTGATCAGCAAGCTGATTAATCGTAGATACGATGCTGCCAATGGCGTCGGCTTTGACCTTTAAATTAGATAACGACTGCGTGGATTCGCCAATCTGAGTCTGAAACACGCTTTGCTGCGCAAGCGCTTGTTCAAGGAGCGCATAAGACTCTTGGGTTTCTTGATTAGACTTGTCGATTGCCTCTTGTGCATGCGTAGTAGCAGCCAGTAATTCATTGTTACCAGACTCTAAGCACTCTACTCTTTGTGCAATCTGTGAGGTTTCTTCAACTTGATTGGCAAAAAGATTGGCTAACTTATCGGTAAAATGAGATACGTTCGCCCCACCGATAGCAATTTTACTGGTAGAGACAGCAATATTCTCACCGTAAGTGTTGTATGCCAACTCTGGCGCAGCCTCGACTTCTTTTGGCGGTGTCATAGCCGGAAACATTACATAACTGATGACTGCGATGATTATACTCGCTATGGGGAATGCAATGGTATTGGTCAGCCCAGCAAATTCCATTGCAAATAATGAAACGAGCAGGCAAACGAGCAACACTAACGGTTGGTATTTCATAAACGCGTATCCTTTAAAAATTGTTATAGTACTTTCTTATTATTTTTCAATTTTTATCGGAAATATCCTACAAAACATAAGGGCATTTTACATTTAATAGAATGATTGGGGTATCACTGCACAGTGATAGTCCAATGATAACCACCGTATTTGCGAATGTTGATCACGCGATCACCATCAAATAGCCAGTATTGGCCTTTTATTCCCACTAAACGGCCGCTAAACTCGCCTTCCTTGTCGAGGTTAATTGATAATACCTTGGTTGGGTATTGTTCAACTGGATAGTGAATATCAACTGCTGGTGCTTGCACCGTTTGTACGGCAAGTAAGCCGTATTGTTCGTGGATCCGCGCAATATCTGGTGCAACTTGCGCTTTGAGATCATCAGCTGCGCTTTGTAAATTAAGCGCGTCATAGTCATTTTTTAGCATTGTACGCCAATTGGTTTTATCTCCGACATATTGTTTACATGCGGTTTCGACTAGGCCACTCATTAAACGGTTAGACACTTTAAATAAAGGGATCGCTTGCGTTGCACCTTGGTCAAGCCAGCGTGAAGATACCCCTTTTTGTAATTGACGAGTAATGCCGACTTTAACCGTACCTGTATTGGATAAATACACAATATGATCATTAAAACAATGTGCATCCCCCCACTGTGGCTCGCGACACGTGCCTTTGCTGTAGTGACATAACTCGGGTTTGACAATACAAGTATCGCACTGTGCTAAGCTCTGTAAACATGGGTAACAATAGCCCTGATTAAAGCTTTTAGCCGTTGGTCGCGAGCAATGAATGCAGGTAATGGTATTATCAAACGAAACATGGAGTTGCTGACCAATCAGATCGTTGACCAATACTGCGTGCTCGCCAATTGGAAGCTCGTATTGTGCAAGGTGTGCATCATCCACCCACGTGCGCATTTTTTGAATTTGACCAGAAACTATCATACATACCATGTTTGTGTTTTTTAATAACAGCAATGTAGCACAGTGACGAAAGCCTTAAAAGGCTAGGCATGCTAAGTGATTTGTTTATGAGCGTTTAGGACGAAAATAATCTGTGTTGGCATAAAAATCACTTGATTGTTCGTGATACCAATCAGGGATCCCTAATACCGGCAGGGGCAGTAACTTTTGAGTAAATGGTGCGTCGCATAATTGCGCTACCAACATGATATCAACAACAGCGCGCAATTCATTATTAGGTAAGGATAGTACAGCCTGATCAACGCAGAGGGGTAACCATTTTGCAGTTAAACCAATAAATGGCGATAACAAGCTCTCATACATTGCATGACCAAATACCAGCGCATGACAGGAACGTGACCAATGAGAACGACATTCAACAAAAGCAGCCTCCCACTGATGCGAAGCTAATAAATCTGGGGTGGGTGAATCTTGGGTATGTAATACAACGACACCGCATTCATCCCACAAAGTAATGCGATCGCGTAACTGCGAGCGTGGGTGCAATCCGTTTCTCTTGATATCGTCGACGTGCCATTGGTTTAACATGGTTTTGGTTTTTGGGAAGTGCGACCAAATCAGCGCATTAAACCAATCGTGATAATTAGATCTGGTTGGAATCGACTTAGTTTGAGCGATAAATGCTTCATAACCGAGATCAGCTAACAATTCATGCTCTACTGTTGCAGGTTGGGGATCATCAATTAATGTGAATGGCAAAGCAAAATATGCATTGAGCACTGCAGCACTTGGCCATGGCTCAGTACTGATAGGTAAGTCTGGCAAAAATTCACTTAAACAAGGTGCTAGAGGCATGTTGTCATCAGCCATAACATTCACTACCCAAAATACATTCACACATACAAAAAAGCCCACACAAGGTGGGCTTTTTCGTTAATAGGAGCTTGGCGATGTGCTACTCTCACATGGGGAAGCCCCACACTACCAT
>CAZLGJ010000121.1:5249-7998 GCA_964559075.1 uncultured Glaciecola sp. | reverse complement strand
AAAAATGTGTAGGAGACATATTCCCATGACCGATACTGTTGATCAAAATAGTACACAACAAGAAACGCACGGTTTCCAAACCGAAGTCAAACAACTATTGCAACTGATGATCCACTCTTTGTATTCCAACAAAGAGATCTTTTTGCGTGAACTAGTATCAAACGCAGCCGATGCGGCGGACAAATTACGCTTTAAAGCGCTTTCTAATGATGCGCTTTATGAAAATGATGGCGACCTGCATGTGAAAGTATCAGCTGATAAAGACGCAGGTACAGTGACCATCGAAGATAACGGTATTGGTATGAATCGCGATGAAGTGATCGCCAATTTAGGGACGATTGCCAAGTCGGGTACCAAAGAGTTTTTCTCCAATTTATCAGGCGACCAAGCCAAAGACTCGCAGCTGATTGGTCAGTTTGGCGTTGGCTTCTATTCTGCGTTTATTGTGGCTGAAGAAGTGGTTGTACAAACCCGTGCAGCAGGTGCTGCTGCCTCTGAAGGCGTTGAATGGACTTCTAAAGGTGAGGGTGAATTTACCCTAGCACAGATCGAAAAGCCCACTCGCGGTACCAAAATTACGCTTAAATTGCGCGAAGAAGAAAAAGAGTTTGCCGATGACTGGCGCTTGCGTTCCATCATTACCAAATACTCTGACCATATCTCCATTCCGGTACAGATGTACAAAGAAGAAGTACCAGAGCAAGATCCCATTGAAGAAGGTGGCGAAAAAATTCCGGCAGTGCCTGCGCATTGGGAAGCCATCAACAAAGCTACTGCGCTGTGGACACGCGATAAGAGCGATATCTCAGAAGATGAGTACAAAGAGTTTTATAAGCATGTATCGCACGACTACAGCGATCCACTCAGCTGGTCACACAACAAAGTAGAAGGTAAAACTGAATACACCTCACTGTTGTATATCCCGTCAAAAGCGCCGTTTGATTTGTACAATCGAGAACACAAGCACGGCCTGAAACTGTATGTACAGCGCGTCTTTATTATGGATGATGCCGAGCAGTTTATGCCGAGCTATTTGCGTTTCGTCAAAGGCTTGTTGGACTCCAATGATTTGCCGTTGAACGTATCACGTGAAATTTTACAAGATAACAAAGTCACGCAATCAATGCGTCAGGGCTGTACCAAAAAAGTCCTGCAGATGCTTGAGCGCATGGCTAAGAACGACGCAGAACAGTATCAAGCGTTCTATGCTGAATTTGGCAACGTCTTGAAAGAAGGCCCGGCAGAAGATTTTGCGAATAAAGAAAAAATCGCTGGCTTGTTGCGCTTCGCATCTACGCATATCGATTCTGAAGCACCAACAGTGTCACTGGCTGATTACATCGAACGCATGGGCGAAAGCCAAGAAAAGATTTACTACGTGGTTGCCGATTCTTATCAAGCGGCTAAGACTAGCCCGCATTTGGAAATTTTCAAGAAAAAAGGCATCGAAGTCTTGCTCTTGTCTGAGCGCATTGACGAGTGGTTGATGTCGCACCTAACTGAGTTTAACGAAAAATCGTTCCAGTCAATTGCGCAAGGTGCATTGGACGAATTAGATTCAGAAGAAGATAAAAAAGCCAAAGAAGCTGCCGAAAAAGAAGTAGAGGGCGTGCTTGAGCGCATCAAAACAGCGTTAGGTAGCAAGGTCAAAGAGGTGAAGTTTACGCACCGTTTGACCGAGTCTCCGGCGGTGATTGTTGCCGATGACAACGGCATGACCACACAAATGATGAAGCTAATGCAGGCCGCAGGTCAGCCAGTACCTGAGGTCGAGTACCACTTCGAGCTCAATCCTGAGCATGATTTGGTCAAATTCTTAGCGGATGTGCAAGATGAAGAGCTCTTTAAACAATGGTCTGAAGTGTTGTTTGATCAAGCCGCGTTATCTGAACAAGGTAGCCTGAAGGATCCAGCAACCTTTGTGAAAAACGTCAATGCACTGCTAATGGGCATGGCGAAGTAACAGCATAATTACGATTTCCAGTAAGTGTCAAAGCGGGTGTCTGATAGCAGCCACCCGTTTTTTATTTGCATAATAACATCCTTGCTTGTTGTACCCGATTAGTCGTAAGCAACCCAGTTGTTGGGCGTTTGGGGTTGCATAGTAGGGCGTTAATGGGTAACTTTACCCGTAGATGATTTTATAAATATTAAATATGGAGGATGCACCATGCGCATCGTATTACTAGGCGCACCTGGCGCAGGAAAAGGAACACAAGCTCAGTTTTTAATGGATAAATTCGGGATCCCACAGATCTCTACCGGCGATATGCTTCGTTCAGCAATCAAAGCTGGTACAGAAATGGGTCTTGCGGCAAAAAAAGTCATGGATGCCGGTCAACTGGTATCTGACGATATTATCATTGGTTTGGTCAAAGAGCGTATTGCTCAGCCAGATTGTGACAAAGGCTTTTTGTTAGACGGTTTCCCGCGCACTATTCCCCAGGCTGACGCAATGAAAGATGCTGGCGTATCCATTGATTTTTGTCTTGAATTTGATGTACCAGACGATGTCATTGTTGATCGTATGGGCGGCCGTCGTGTTCACGCTGCTTCTGGCCGTGTTTATCACGTGGTTTATAATCCACCTAAAGTGGAAGGTAAAGATGATGAGACAGGCGAAGATCTAATGATCCGCGATGATGACAAAGAAGCCACAGTGCGCGATCGTTTAGGTATCTACCACACCACAACTAAGCCGTTGGTTGATTATTACACAGCAGAAGCGAATGCGGGCAACTGCCAGTAC
>CAZLGJ010000121.1:0-5239 GCA_964559075.1 uncultured Glaciecola sp. | reverse complement strand
ACCTGTGGATGCAGTCAGTGCTCAATTAGCAGAATTACTCAGCTAGGATTGCTTGGTACCTGCTAATAAAATAAACACACTCAATGAGAAACACACCTCAGGGTGTGTTTTTTTTTTGCTATCTATTTAAGTAAATAGCCATGTATGAAGTAATCTACCTGGAGTAAAGGCAAGCGCACCTGCGATCAAGATTGCCCCCACGTACATGCCGACCATGGCACTGCGGTGTGCTTTGATGTTACCTGCTTTGGCATGTTTATAGGCAGATGGAACTGTAAAAAACACCAGCAGGCTGAACAAGTGAATAAAACCAAAGTGACCGAACAAACTAAACCCAGTCAGTGATGGCATAAAGATGGTAATAGAGGCAGTCATCAACATTAATACCATGTAAATTTTGCCTAGTAATTTGTGAATTGGCGTACCTTTGTGTGCAAATAACAAGTAAGTACCGAGTATTGCAGCTGGGATCACTGTTGCTAAATGTGCATAGGCCAGAGGAAGGTAGATTGCCAGATAGCTTTCGTCAGTCATTTATGTATCCCTTATCTATGCCTTACTTATGCTCAAAACTCACGATGCTAGATGTGATTTAGCAATAGAGTTTGAGTAAGTTAATGAACTGTATATAATTGATAATAAGTCAGATTTAGGGGAAATACAATGTCACACACTCTACCCACGCAGATGCGTATCATCGGTTATCACAAAGCAACCCCATCGCTACAAGCAGATTCGCTGGGCGCATTTACTGCGCCTGTGCCTGTGCCAAATAGCCATGATTTGCTAGTGAAAATCCACGCTGTTGCGGTCAATCCCGTGGATTGTAAGATCCGCAAAAATATCGACGCTGGTTCTGAAAACCCCAAGGTTATCGGCTGGGATGCAGTGGGTGAAGTCGTTGCTGCGGGTGAGGATGTTTCCGGTTTTCAAGTAGGGGATCGCGTGTATTATGCAGGGGATTTGACTCGTCCAGGTTGCAATGCAGAGTATCAGTTGGTGGATGCGCGGATTGCAGCTAAAGCACCGACGACGCTCGATGACGCGCAAGCTGCCGCGCTGCCGTTAACGACGATTACCGCGTGGGAATTGTTATTTGATCGTCTGCAGCTAAACGCTAGCAGTCAAGGCAATATTTTGGTGATTGGCGGAGCTGGCGGTGTTGGTTCGATGGCGATCCAGTTTCTCAAGCAGCGCACTAATATGACTGTCATTGCCACTGCATCACGCAGTGAGTCACAGGACTGGTGTCGCGAGTTAGGTGCAGATCATGTGGTTGATCACTCAGGCGCATTAGCACAGCAGTGTGCTGAGTTTGGGGCAATCTCCTATGTCGTGTCACTGACGCATACGGATCAGCACCTGAGCGATATTGTGTCCTTAATTGCACCGCAAGGAAAACTTGCGATGATTGATGATCCGCTTGAGTTCGATATTCGCGCACTCAAACAAAAATCCATTTCGCTGTACTGGGAATTTATGTACACCCGTTCAATGTTCCAGACAGACGATATGCACAAGCAGGGCGAGTTACTGGCTCAGGTAGCCAATATGGTGGACGCAGGGCAAATCAAAACGACCCTGGGCCAAACCTTAGGGACGATTAATGTGGCCAACTTGCTGCAAGCCCATGCACAAATCGAAACTGGCCATACGGTAGGCAAAATTGTGCTTACTGGTTTTGATGAATAAACCATATAAGAACAAGCCGGTTATCCTGCGCTTGCCTTCTATGAATCTCGAGGTCTAAACTCTAACACAGTCGCGTTAATGCAATAGCGCGGCTGGCCGTTAGGGCCATCATCAAAGACGTGTCCTAGATGAATCCCGGACTTGGCGGCTTTGATTTCAGTGCGCAGCATGCCAAAACTGCGGTCTTCGTGATAGGTCACGCTATTGGGCACAGCTTGGGTAAAGGATAGCCAACCAGTGCCGGAGTTAAATTGGTGGTCAGTATCAAATAGTGCTGCGCCGGATAAGGTATCGATGAAGCGGCCTTCGCCGACATTTTTGAACGCTTCATATTGCCGGCAAAAGCGGGCATCGGTGCCTTTGTTAAAGGCCACGTCAAAGGCTTCACTCTCACCTAGCTTAAACGCCCCGAGTAATTGATAAAACTTCGCCGGTGCGACATAGCCTTGCACACCATGTACTTCTTTGCCATCTTGCATAAACAGCAGGGTCGGCGTAGCCCAAGTCGGGCTGGTGATATCCAGCCCTGTAAGCTGTTCGGCACGGCGAAAATGCATGGGGATCGAGCCTTGATAGGCATTTGCCACATCGGCTTTAAATTTGTCGCAATAGGGGCAGTCAGGTGAGTCAATGACCACGATGTGCTGCCCTTGTAACAGCCCAGCGTTATCTATCTGTGCCACAGCCGTGAATGAGCCATCAAAGCGAACGCCAGTAGAGTGGTCAGGACAATAGCCGTTGGGGTTCTTGGCAATATAATCTTGATGATAGTCCTCAGCAGGATGGAAGGTATCAAGTGCTTTGATCTGCGTTTGAATCGCCCCGAATCCCGCTGCGCTTAACAGCGGCTGAAACGCTTGAGTAACCTCATAGGCTAGTTCACGTTGGGCATCACTTGTGTATAAAATCGTAGAGCGATATTGCGTGCCAATGTCGTTGCCTTGGCGATTTTGCTGCGTTGGATCGTGTATTTCATAAAATGCTTGCAGTAATGTTTGCGTACTGATTTGGCTGGGGTTGTATTCAATCTCAATAACTTCGGCATAGTTGTCTTCATTAAAGCGATGTCGCGCTTTGGTGATGTTGCGATAAGTGGCTGCAAAGCCGCGTCCATCGGCATAACCAGAAACAACATTAATCACACCAGGCATGGCCTCAAAGCGTTTCTCGGCGCCCCAAAAACAGCCAAGACCAAGGATCAGCTTTTCGCGCTCGGTCGTCATTTCATCAGAGGCAGTGAGCATTTGTTGTAATACTTGCGCGTTTGGCGAGACCGGCTGCTCGCTTTGGGCTGGCATGGCAACCAACCACCAGCCGACGATTAAGGTCAGGAATATCGCGCTCAGTGTGTAAAGCTTGGCCATAAAAATCTCCATTTTTGTAGCGTACAACGGTTGGGAATATGCTACGCTAAGTCGATAGAAAATTGGACAGTATAAGTAAGTAGACCGTTAGTCTATGCAAAAAATTGCATCTTCCAAGTGTATAAACAGTATCTCCAAACAATAAACATCTAATAATGGAAAGCAAAAATGACAGAAAGCATCCCGTTACCGATCACCGGCTTTTATGCCAGCTTATGTGGTTTTATATTGGTTTATTTGGCTCTTTTGGTCATTAACGAGCGCCGTTCTGGACGCGTCAGTTTAGGCATTGGCGATGATAATCCGGCACTTGAAAGAGCTACGCGTGCGTTTGGTAATTATACTGAGTACGTGCCACTAGCGATCTTGTTACTGGCGATTGCAGAGCTTAACCAGATCCATGTGTATGTGCTTCATGTGGCAGGCATCTTGTTACTGTTTGGGCGCATGGCCCATGCGTACGGACTGCGGCATCACCCAGGGCCATCGTGGCAACGAGTGTGGGGGATGCTCGCGACGTTTGCGTGCGTATTAGTGCTGTCATCAGCGAACTTATTTCTTCTCTATTAATTTTAATTCTACAAAGAGGTTACTTGTTGTGACTGAATGTTCTGACTATACTAGTATTACATTTGTATTACCGCTGTATTATTGGAGCTTGTCTTGAAAGTCATATCTATCAAAGCAGATGCTGAAATGGCAAATAAGATGTCAGAAATGGCTTCACGTTTACATATCAGTAGAAGTGAATTAGTGCGCAGAGCTTTTCGAGACTTTTGCGAGAACTACAACGAAACTTATTTGAAGGAGCAAGTGCAAGCCGCTTCTTTCAAAGTTAGAAAAAATCAAGAACCCATCTTGGATACCACATTACTCGATGGTCTTGAGGGTAAATAATCAATGCCTTTTGTAAAGGGTAGCGTTTATATTGCTAACCTAAATCCAAATAAAGGTTCTGAGCCTGGAAAAAGTTGCCCTGTATTAGTCTTTCAGAATGACTGGCTCAACGAGATTAAGCATTCAACTTGCATCGTCTTGCCTCTTAGCACTAGATTAGTTGATGATGCATTCCCACTTCGCTTCCGCTTGGAGGCTGGACAAGCTTTAGAAAAAGATTCTGATATATTGTGTGACCAAGTCAGAGCGATTGATATTCAGCGTTTACAACCTAAGGTTATTTATACACTGAATGCCGAACAACTCGGATTGGTTGAAGAGTGTGTCGCTCTGGTTCTAGGTTTATCTGCACAATAATTATTCCCTCCAATAAAAATGCCGCTTGTCGACAAAACCAACAAGCGGCATGAAATGGGGGGGAGACAACAGATTAGTTGGAGCTTAATTCTCGATTAAGCGTGAACCAATCTCAATTTTGCGTGGCTTTTCTGCCTCTGGAATAATGCGTTCCAAATCAATATGCAACAAGCCGTTGTCCATGTCCGCAGCGAGCACTTTGACGTTGTCGCCAAGCTGGAATTTGCGCTCAAAGCTGCGCTCGGAAATGCCTTTGTGCAAAAACTTGCGCTCCGCTTCGTCTGGGCTCGCTTCATTTTTACCAGTGACGACGAGCGTATTTTCTTGCACAGTAATATCAATGTTGTCCTGATTAAACCCTGCAACAGCCATGGTAATGCGATATTTGTCTTCGCCCAACAATTCAATATTGTACGGGGGGTAACTGGCTTGTTTTTCGTTGCGAGCAGCGGCATCAACTAATGCAGCTAAGTGATCAGAACCGATAAATGAACGGTAAAGTGGAGATAAGTCGATAGTTCTCATAGTCATATCCTTCCTATTAAGCAATATGTAAATTTAGATTGTGTGCCCCGATATGTTAACCACGTTGGTTCTTGAGAACACGCGTGCACTAACTCGGCGGCGATTGTTACCTATTTGGTAAGTCGGCCTCTCTTGAGCACCGACAATTACTATCTAGGGATCGACTCAATTGTTTTCAAGAGGTGAAATAGATTTTTTTTCTAAAATAGTGTGTTTTATTTTCATCAGCAAGATTACGCCCGCTAATGCAAAGGTAATAATGTTGGCGATAATCATTGGCCAATCGATTAGCAAGATACCGTAAATGAGCCAGCATAATACCCCAAAGGTAAACACAGAATACATGCCAATAGACAAGCTTTTGGTATCTTTGGTTTTGATGACTTTGATGGCCTGGGGTAAAA
>CAZLGJ010000120.1:0-8275 GCA_964559075.1 uncultured Glaciecola sp. | reverse complement strand
TCATGACATCTCATATGAGGATTTTAATGATTTACAAATTACTATTGAGAATTTTATAAGAGAATTTTCGGATGTAGATTAACTTGTGCTTATGAAGTGTTGAAAAAGTCTGTACCATTTCACTATAAACAATACGCCAACTTTTTGAACGGCTGCAATGCACAAGAAGCAGACACTAGGACACCAGCCATAAAAAGGGCGACATTCATCATGTCGCCCTGTTGCTGTTAGCATTACTCAAGCGTTTATCGCTTAGGTTTTGGCCTTGTGGAAGGCTTGATTAATCAACGTTTTGAGATAGTTACGGTGGATCTTGGTTGCTTGGTCGCCACGATTAGTCTTGAGCGTGTCGTTGAGTTCCTGCAACACATACGTCGCTGTCGCTTGACTGATCATGTCGTGCTTGCTGGTTTTCTCTAGGCCAGCAATGCCGATTAGACGCTTAACATACGCTACTTGTAACAGCTGACGATAGGTATTGACGTCACCGCGAATATCTTCTTTGAAGATGGCGTCGGTCAGATCATTCATCACATCGCTGATAGGGTAGGTATTACCGTAGCGCGTGCTGTCACTGATACGCAGCATCACAGCCGGGTGCAAAATATGATTGAGCACACTATTTTGCATGCTTAGCAGCATTTGGTGCGGTTTGGGATCTTCATTGCGGCCATAGTTAAAGAATCCGCGGCGCTGGCGCTGCAAATACGCTAACAAGGGCTCTAGATCCGCAATCGCATCAGCTGCAAACAAATGCTCAGATAATGCCTGCATAGCTTGTTCTTGCTTAGCGCGCGGCACTGGCGTGTATGGCTGCTCATAGCCGTCTTGGCCAATCACGGCGCGGTTGATGTACACACCGCCAATGTAGCGCGACATGACGCGGGTTTGGCTGGCCATACTACCGGTAATGATGTTAGCTGCAACCACTAAGTCTTGGTGGCTTTCGCCAGGCTGTAAGACTTTTTCTTTAAGCCCTTTGGCTTCATGGTGCAAACGCTCAATATACTGTGCACCATAGGTCACAGCATCGCTAGACAAATCACCAATCATCACGCGCGGATCGATGTGACGACCTGCGGCGCGCATATCATCAGCATCGTTACCAAAGGCGAGCTCGGGCTGGGTGGATTTTTGTAAAATGGCTTCCAAGCGACGCGCTTCTTCGTCGGCATCATCAAGTGCCGGTGAGTAACCATAATAAATCGCCCAATCATCATAAGGACCTGGCGCATAATCGTAGTAATCGCCCTGCGACTGCCCGACTGGCGCAAGATTAATCGGCGCGTAATCCATTACCGAACCGGTGATCGATCCTTGGGTGATCTCTGGGTTGTGAATATCTTCAGGCGAATGCAGTTGTGATGCCTTCATGTTGTGGTTAAGCCCTAACGTGTGACCCACTTCGTGCAAAGTCAAATGCAGTAGCCCTTGGCGCAAGATTTCATTATTGTTCAAATCATAAATATCGCTCGCGCCGTTACCGCCCAGCATATTGCCCAAGGCAACGCCCATCTGGATCGCATGGCCTTTGGAACAATGCAGGTTATGAGTGTGTCCGTCAGCTTCGCTATGTGCGTCATCTGCATGTTCTGCGTCTAATAGCGCAGTACCTTGGGTAAACATGCCTTCGTACAACCAGCGATTGGTCATGAACACATACTCTAACATGATGTCAGCTGCGATAATCTCACCGGTTTGTGGGTTGGCCAAGCTTGGTCCATAGCCACCAAATGGCGGGCGAGGTGAGCTAGTCCAGCGCAATACGTTGTAGCGCACGTCTTCTGCAGACCAATCGGCATCATCCGGCTGTATTTTGACTTCGAGTGCGTTGCTGATCCCTGCTTTTTCAAACGCTGAGTTCCATGCAAGTACGCCTTCTTTTACCGTCTCACGCCACTCTTCCGGCGTAGTGTTTTCAATCCACCAAGTAATGGGCTTGACCGGATCAGATACCGCAGCAGTGGGGTCTTTTTTCTCCAAATGCCAACGGTTGATAAAATCGCGGAAAGGCGCAGTTTCAGGCGTGGTTTGATCGTCCTGATAAGTACCAAAATAACCAATACGTGCATCATCTACACGAGGTTGGAAATTGTTTTCAGGTAGTTTGACAAATGCGTGTTGCAAACTAATGGTCGTAAAGCGCGCGTCGGCGTTACCGCCCGTTCCCCAGTTACGCGGGGTGGGATTCTCGTAGACGTAGTCAACCACAATATGCGTGTTTTCTGGGAAGTTGTTGACCGCATTTAGGCGTGTTTTGCTTTTGGATAACTTACCTAATTTGAAGCGGTTTTTTTCAACTTTGGGGTTTCGGCTTGGCATAGGCGCAATGCGGTGCACATTTTCATTGAGCAAGACATCAGCCAAATCAACAATGAGTTTACCTTCTTTATCAAACTTAATTTTGGTGGAGACCAAAATCGCATCAGAGGTGTTGGCATCCTGCGCCCTGCTCAGCGGATTGCTCGGGTCAAAGTAAAAGTTATTGTTGACAGCCACGACATCCAAGCGGTCGTAATAACGGCGAAACTCAATGAGTTTTTCGCTGCGATAGGCACCGACAAAGTGTCTGACATCAACTACGCCGTTGACCGTTTTGGCAAAATACAAAATAGGGGTGTCGAGCATGCTTTCGTCAATTGAGAGCATGGCTTTGCCCGTTTCTTCATCGCGATACACATCGACATAGCCAGATAGATGGGTTTTGTCTTTGACGAAGTCAGCAAGCGTTTGTTCTTTTTCTTCTTCCGCTTCCTTTTCATCTGCCTCGTCAGCTGATTCAGCGTCTTTGTCATCCTCTTCAGGGGGCGTTTCAGGCGCTGTTTTTGGCGAAGGTGCCGGTGTTGGTTCTGGTGCGAGTTCAGGTGTTAACCCGGCATGTGCCAGTGGTAAATGCATAGCAAGCGCTAAAGTGACTGCGCTTAAAGTTAATTTTTTCATTCAATTCTCCCAATTTGAAGGTGAATACTAACGAGCCTGTGGATAAATGTGTAGCATCTGCCTAGGCCGAGTTTGTAACAAAGCTTGTCAAAAGCAAACCGACGAATAAAATTACGACTAAGTGAGGATTTACCTTTTGTTAACAATTACGTACAACTAAATGCTAATTTTACGATGTCTAGAGAGTGGCTATGCAGTTAGGTGTTTTGGTGTTATTAGCGTTACTGGCGTTTGCGGCAAATTCGGTATTGTGTCGGATGGCACTGCATACCACCGACATTGACCCCTATAGTTTTACTTTGATTCGAATGGTCAGTGCCGTAGTCATGTTAGCCATCATTCTCATGCCTAAACGAGCCCTCTTGGCGGGGATAAAAGCGGGGTCATGGCAAAGCGCAGGTTGGCTACTGTTATATGCGGTATGTTTTTCCTTGAGCTACATCGAACTGACCGCCGCAACGGGGGCTCTGGTGTTGTTTGCGACGGTGCAAATCGTGATGTTAGCCATTGCCTGGCGGCGCGGGGATACTTTTTGTTGGCAACAGATGCTCGGCTTTGCTGCCGCAGTCCTTGGGTTGTTGTGGCTGTTAAGTCCCGGCCTGAGCGCCCCTGAACCAATCGCCAGTTTGTTAATGATCGCTGCGGGTGCTGGCTGGGCTAAATACACACTAGCAGGTCAAGGTGGCGGCGATCCGACGCAAGTGACCTTGGGCAATTTTGCTCGGACTGTACCCATTTTACTGGTGTTGTGTGTGTTCATGCTGACTCAGGTGTCGCTCCCGATGACTGGCATACTTTACGCAATTGCATCCGGTGCCGTGGCATCGGGAGTCGGTTATGCCTTGTGGTATGCCGCGCTGCCGTTTCTAAAAGCATCAACAGCTGCGACTTTGCAATTAAGTGTACCTGTGATTGCCGCTATTGGCGGGGTGGTCTTGTTAGACGAACAGATGACCATGCGCTTGGTTGTGGCCAGCATTGCCATTTTGGGCGGGGTCGCAGTAGTGCTGCGCTATCGTCGCTAGTTCTATTCTAGTTCTATTAATAACGAACGCATTAACAACGCACGCAGCAAATACCGACCGTACTCAACCGTGAGCGCGCTTAGTTTTCTTCGCTTTCTTCGGTGACAAATTTGCCCAACACGTATTCTACGCTTGGGTCGACGACAAAGCGGCCCTGCATCGCCTCTCGGCCAAGCAACATCAAATAAGTCATGCTCGAGCGGTCGGTGAGCGTGAGTTGGATGTCCCAAGTAGCGTTCGCCATTACCAGAGGGGTGGTGATCACGTAGCGTCTTTCTCGCGTTGCGGTTGAGCTCTTGACGATTTTGCGACTCACCACTTTGGCTTTGCGGCGAAACACGCGCTTAACGTCATGCACGTCTGGGTGAATATCAAAGCTCACCCACAGGACATCTTCCACCATAAACTCATCAATATTGTCCACGTGCAAAGAGGATGTGGCGGCGCCGGTATCCACGCGAATATGCAGACCTTTGATGGCCAGTTTGGGCAAATTACACTGCTCGATGGCCCCGATTAATGTTTTGTTCATCGTATCATTCTCTATGTAACAACACCTGGTTGTCTTTAACTAGGCTTGAGTGTCGAGGTTATCTTGCAAGAGCTCGACGTGCTCAGCCACAGTGTCGGGTTTTTTAAAATAGGCAATATGATAAATCGCTTCCCCTTCTTGGGTCAGCGGGATGTTTTGCTTGCCAATGACGACGCCTTCAAAAGGGGAAATAATCTTATCCAAAACTTCACCAAAAGGGTTGGTGATCGTCGCAAGTATGTCTCCCTTGGATACGTGATCCCCCAAGGTTGCGCGGTGCTGCACTAGGCCACTTTCGTTGGCGCGCACCCAGCCGCTTTGACGCGCGATAAAGGGTTCAATAGGATGACCTCGGCGTTTGACTTTGTTGAGCATGCCGACTTCACGCATGACATTGATAATACCTTTCACTCCTGCGCGAATCGAAAACTCGTCATAGCGCAATGCTTGGCCAGCTTCATACAGCAACACTTTGGTGTTGAGCTCGTGGGCTGTCTCGCGCATTGAGCCATCGCGCAAATTGGCATTAAGGATCACCGGCATCCCAAAGGCTTTGGCCATGATAAGGGTCGCTTCATCATCACAATTGGCGCGAATTTGTGGCAAATTAGAGCGGTGAATAGCACCGGTATGCAGGTCAATCCCAATGTCGGATTTTTTGATAATCTCTTCTACAAATAAATGCGCAATGCGCCCGCCTAACGAGCCTTTGCGACTGCCGGGAAAACAGCGGTTGAGATCGCGGCGGTCGGGTAAATAGCGGCTCTGGTTAAGCACGCCATATACGTTAACCATGGGGACCGTAATCAAGGTGCCTTTGAGGTTTTGGATAGCGCGAGACTTGCACAAACGACTGATAATTTCGATGCCGTTAAGCTCATCGCCATGAATTGCCGCCGAGACAAACATCACCGGGCCTGGGCGTTTGCCACGCCGCACTTCCACCGGAATATGCATGTTGGTCGCTGTATAGAGTGGCGGCATTTCCAGCTCCACTCGCACAGTTTCGCCGGGTTGGATGGTGCGCCCAGCGATGGTTAACGGCGCTACTTTCACTAGCCTTGTCCCTTCGTTTTGGTGCTGTGCGGTTTGGCAGATTTGGCGATAAATTCGATGATCATGCCAGCCACATCTTTGTTCGTAGCTTTTTCAATCCCTTCAAGACCGGGAGATGAGTTTACTTCCATGACGACAGGACCGTGGTTGGAGCGCAATATATCTACACCTGCCATGTTCAAGCCCATCGTTTTGGCAGCATCGACCGCAGTTTTGCGCTCTTCAGGGGTCAAACGAACCAGTGAGGCAGTGCCGCCGCGGTGCAAGTTTGAGCGAAACTCTCCCGGCGGGGCTTGACGTTTCATGGCCGCAATGACTTTACCACCTACGACTAAGCAACGGATATCTGCGCCACCGGCCTCTTTGATGTATTCCTGTACTAAAATATTGGCGTTGAGCCCCATGAAGGCTTCGATGATCGCCGTGGCGGCTTTGTTGGTGTCAGCCAGCACGACGCCAATCCCTTGCGTACCTTCTAGCAATTTAATAACCACGGGGGCGCCGCCGACATTTTTGATCAAATCGTCAATTCGGTCGGGATGATTGGCAAAGCCAGTGCGCGGCATGCCGATGCCTTTGCGCGAGAGCAGTTGCAACGAGCGCAGTTTGTCGCGCGAGCGACTAATCGCCACGGACTCGTTGATAGAGTAGGTGCCCATCATTTCAAATTGGCGCACAACGGAGGTGCCATAAAACGTTACTGAAGCACCAATGCGCGGAATAATCGCATCATATTTAGGCAGTGATCGCCCTTTGTAACGGACAGATGGCTTGGCACTGGTAATGTCCATGTAACAGTGCATCGTATCGATAATATCGACTTCATGGCCGCGTTGTTCCGCAGCTTCACGCAGTCGGCGTGTGGAATAAAGGTTGGGGTTGCGTGATAAAATACCAATGCGCATGGGTCATCCTTGTGAGTGTTTTGGTTAATGGATGGTCGTTAAAAGCGATAGTAGTAGATCTTGGTCAGACTACCTAGGTTTTTTTTACTAATCGAAGCTGCAAAGTTGCATTTATGGTGATTTTTGCTTTAATTGGAGTAACCAAAATATTGTGATGAACTGACTAAAACACTTATGGAAGAGTTGTTTGATCCTCATGCTGAGGCGTTTGACGCCAAGATGGCACAGCGCAAGAAACGTTTTCGCTTGATTATGTTGGCGCTATCTGTGGTCATAACAGCCGTTATTTTCTGGGCAGTGATTAATTATGACGCCGCGCCAAGTGTCCCCTTGCCATTATCCATCACTACTTCACAAGCGCTTAGTAACGCCCCCATAGCTGAAGGTGCCCCGCAGTCGGTGCGCCGTGACCTCGTGACCGGTAACCTCGAACTTACCACAACGCTCATCGAGCAGATGGCTCAACAGCCAGGCTTACAAGGGTGGCAGCGTGAGATCCAACAAGGATTTAGCGAAGCCCTGAAAAGTGCCAATGCACTATTAGGCCAGGGGCAGTTAGACAGTGCACAGCAGATCCTCGTTTTACTCCAGCAAGACGTCAATGCGTTTACCGAGCACTGGCAATCCCAGCACCAGCAAGTGCGGGATGCGGCACTGACGGCGATTGCCAATCGCAACGTGTCGGCGGGCAGTAAGTTTGCGGTGAGGTTAAAAGATCTCGGTTTCGCCTCGCCTCAAGATGCACAAATTTATGAACAGGCGCGGTCGCTCAAAACCATCGTTAATCTAGAACAGCAGCTCGCCCGCGCGGCTGATTTACCTGCACAACGAGATATTTTGTATCGCCTACTCACCATCATGCCCAATGATGAGCAGGTGATGGCGAACACCTTTGCTGTTGAACAAAAAATCTTAAGTCAAGTTATCACCAAGCACTTAAACAATGCCCAAGCGCGGTTAGCCAACCGTGATTATGTGAGTATGCACCAAAGCTATCAAGCGCTTAGAGCCTTTGATGCGCAGCACCCTGCGTTGACAACGCTTGCCGATGCGCTGCTTGCCGCCCAAGCGAGCTTTAGTGAAAGCAGCTACATCATGCATTTGCAAACGGCTGTTAAGTATGACGATTGGCAGCTAGCTGATGCCTTGCTTGCGCAAGCGAAAACGCGCTTTCCTAGCAATCCACAGATACAAAGTTACGTGACGGATGTCGAGCGCGTGCTGTACTACCAAGAGCGCTTTACACAATATGTCGAGCAGTTATTAAATCGTCCTTCGGCCGCGACTAACAAAGATCTCATCGCGCATGACATGCGTGCCTCACAGTTGTACCTGCCCAGTAGTCGGCGTTTACTCGAGCTGCATCAACAGCTTGAATGGCAGTTAGCACACGTTGATGAATTGGTGCATGTAACCATCGCCTCGGACAGTCAAAGTACGATTGTGATGCGTGATAAAGGAGGTGAGGTCGGCACAACATGGACACCTTTTCGCCAAAAACACATCGGTCTGTTACCCGGCGCCTATCAATTTGCGGTGCACCGCATCGGCTATCAATCGCAAGTGGTGGATTTGACGGTGGATACGCAAGCTAAGACATTTTTCTTAGGCGCGATGACGCCGCTGTAGGATAAGCTCGTCCCTGATGCGCTTACACCGCGCAACCTTTAGCGTCTGAAAAATCACGAAAAAAAGCCCCATGAGTTAATGACATCACCGTAAAATGCCCTTATAATGCGACCCGCAATTCCAAGTTCCATCTCAAACAGGCCCGATAGCTCAGTTGGTTAGAGCATCCGACTCATAATCGGCAGGTC
>CAZLGJ010000119.1:0-8333 GCA_964559075.1 uncultured Glaciecola sp. | reverse complement strand
GCTGACGTCTGAAAGATGTGCTTTAAACGCATGTTATTCTCCGTATGGATAGTTTTAATGGAATTTTTTCCAAATTTATAAAATCCTGCGCAGATTACATGGCGTAAATGACAAAAATGTTACAGCCAAATCATTGTCACAAAAGTTTCATATTTTTCGTTATTTATTAAGCAAGTAGCGGTAGATGAAGAAATAAAGCAAGTCACTCGTTAATCACGTATGACCTCAAGCTTTGGCAGGCCCTGCTCTGTGCGGGTAATTTGACGTCGCTGAGTTGCTAACAAATCGCTAGGAATAGGTACATAGCCAGCCCTTTTCACTACCTGTTGCCCTGCATCGGAGAGCACATATTGCAAAAATGCCAGCAGCGTGGGGGAAAGCGCTTGGCCTGGAGGGTGATTTATTAATAAATACAGATAGCGGTTTAAAGGGTAATTACCCTGCTGAATATTTTGTTGAGACAGTGCAACTAGCTCTCCAGCAGTATTCGTTAATGCCAGCGGTTTGACTTGATTATTGATTGCGCCAATTGACGCATAACCAATACCTACAGGGGTGTTGGCAACCGCCCTTATAATGGCTGAGGAGCTTGGTTGTTGTTTCACTTCGGCTTTGTAATCTCCAACGCACAGGCCATTGGCCTTAAAAAAAGAATATGTGCCCGACGCCGAGTTCCGCCCGTACATACGGATATCGTGTTCTGTTAGCGCAACTGCAGCAGTGCTACCGGAAAGATTACCGGCTAGCTCTGACCACCGACTTAATCCCTGTGTCGCGCCGCAATAACGCGTTTCTGAAAAAATCGCATCCAGTTGCTCAGGCGTGACAAAGTCAATGGGATTATCTAAGTGAACAAACACCCCGATGGCATCAATTCCCACTTTGAGCATCAGGGGTTGATAACCAAATTTGTCTACAAAAGATCGAGTCTCTGATGGCTTTAATGGCCGCGACATTGGCCCGATGGATGCCGTACCACCGATAATAGCAATTGGCGCTGCTGAGGATCCTGCAGTTTGAATTTGCAGTCGCGCATGGGGATAGCGTCGCGCAAACTCTCCGGCCCATTGCGTAATAACATCACCGAGCGTATCAGAACCGATTGAATGCAGAGTGCCCACGATGCCTTTGGGACGCTGTTGTGTATTAGGAGAATTATCATGTAGAGAGTTTGGTTTTGCAGCTACTGTAGTGTCTGCAAGCGCCTTTGTTGCAAATGCACCATATAGGAATGCCAGCACAACCGCTAAAGCAGTCAATGAGAAACTCGACTTCAGTGAAAAACGATGTCTCACGTTGTTAAGCGGCTGCCTCTGGCAACAGCTCCGGCCCAATAATGAAATAAAATTCACTGCCAACCCCAACCACACTCTTTATTTTTAGGATTGAATTATGATGGTTTAGCACGTGTTTGACAATGGATAATCCCAAACCGGAACCGCCCGTCTTGCGCGAGCGTGCCTTATCTACTCGATAAAAGCGCTCAGTAAGACGCAATAAATGTTTTTCTTCAATACCGTCACCGTTATCAATCACTTTAAACACGGCATTGTTGCCCTCGCGGTGCCAATATACGTCAATATTGCCTTTATCTGGTGTGTAATTAATCGCATTAAAAATCAGATTTGAACACGCAGAGCGGATTTCGGTTTCGACACCAAACATCGCTACAGTCTTATCTATGTGAAAGCGTATTTGATGCTGTTTATCGCGGTTAAGACGAATAGCTTCTTGTTCAATCTGACTAAACATATTGCCCATGTTAATGGTATTTTCGTAGATCCGTTCCGAAGAGCTTTCAATTCGCGACAACACCAACAAATCTTCAATCAGATGCTGCATGCGTCGAGTTTGTTCACTCATCTCATGCAGCGCTTTGCCAACGAGCGGATCTTGGTTAATCGCGGTTTCAGGCAGCATTTCAAGGTAGCCAGAGATAACCGTTAACGGGGTGCGCATTTCGTGGGAAACATTGGCCACAAAATCGCGACGCATATCTTCTAATTGGGACACGCGTGTAACATCACGTGAGATCAACAACAAATTATCGTCACCATAGGGCATGACGCGATATTCATTGGTTTTATTTTGATTGATTGGTGAAGGCACTTCAATGGGATGAGAAAAATCGCCCTCATTAAAATATTCAACAAACAGCGGATGACGCAACAGGTTATCAATGCGCAGGCCCAAGTCAGAGGGCCATTTGATCCCCAACTCCAAGCGCGCAAGACGGTTGCACCACACAATGGTAGCATCGGCGTTAATGATCACAACCGCATCAGGCAGCGCCTCGGCACCTTGGCGAAAGCGCTTTACCAATTCGCCTAATTCCTTGCGTTTGCTGCGATTTCGCCGTTGTAAATAATATATCCCTTCGTAGATGTATTCCCACGCACCATATATCTTGGGCGGTGAGAGGCGCTTTGAGTGCCAGATCCATTGGTTGAGTTTGTATAACTGGTAATAATTGAAAACAATTACACCTAGCGAGACGATTGCAACCGCACTCAAATAATCATTCAACCATGCGCCTAATAGGACAATGGCGACCACTATAATGACAATTTGTAAAATATTTTTAGTGACCGAAAATGGATAATACACCTAGTAGCCTTATGCCTGTCTTTGTTTAACGAAAGCTGTTTAACGCACGTTATTTGGCGGAGAATCGATACCCTGCACCACGCACCGTTTGGATCATATTGTCATGCCCATGCCCTGCGATGGCTTTGCGCATGCGTCGGATATGCACGTCAAGTGTGCGGTCTTCGAGATAGACATTAGTGCCCCACACATTGTCCATTAATTGTTCACGGGAGTAGACGCGCTCAGCGTGAGACATAAAAAAGTGCAATAGTTTAAATTCGGTCGGTCCCATATCGACGGCATACCCATTGGCAGTTACCCGATGAGAAATAGGCTCTAGCACCAAGCCATTAAAGGCAATAGGTTCCTCATTGGACGTTGGGGTCACGCGACGCATAACGGCTTTGATGCGTGCTACCAGTTCTTTTGGCGAAAATGGCTTGGTGATGTAATCATCAGCACCCGCCTCTAGACCGCGAATTTTGTCTTCTTCTTCGCCACGCGCAGTTAGCATGATAATGGGAATATCGCGAGCGTACTCTTGCTCTTTGAGTTTTTTGGCCAACTGCACACCACTACCACCAGGCAACATCCAGTCTAACAATATCAAATCTGGGAAAGGCTCCACTACTTTAGCCAACCCCACATCATAGTCCTCAGCTTCGGTCACCGCGTAACCAGCTTGCTCAAGGACAATGCGCAACATATCTCGGATAGGAGATTCATCTTCTATCAACAAAATCGAACGAGACATAAACTTTCCTCTATAATTGAAGTGCACATTATTGACGCTGATTATGACAGTTTTATTAACAGATTGTCATATTTGTGGCTTTCGCTAGAATTTGCTAGTCTCTCGCTCTCTTTTTTCCATCACCAAAGGCCTTTTATGTGGTTCAAAAACGCCAAACTTTATCAGTTTACCCAATCTCTCTCATTTGACGATGACACTTTACAACAAAAGTTAGAAAATGTGGCATTTCGCCCCTGTGGCTCACAGGAGCTGGCGACCATGGGATTTGTCTCACCATTGCCAGATGGTCAGCAGCTGTTTCATGTAGTGGGCGATACGTATTTGTTTTGCCTCAAAAAACAAGAGCGTATTTTACCCGCGCCGGTCATTGCGACAGAACTTGCTGACAAAGTGGCGCAGCTTGAAAAAGAACAGGGCGCGCCGGTTGGCAAAAAAGCGCAACAAGACATCAAACAAGAGATTATTCAGCGTCTTTTGCCACAAGCTTTTACCAAAAACAGCAAGAGCTTTGGTTTTATTTCACTCAAAGACGAATTATTAGTGGTGGATGCATCTGCTGATGGCAAAGCCGAAGTGTTTATGGCCATGTTGCGCAAAGCCATCGAGTCTTTGCCAGTCGTGCCGCTGTGCAAATCGCCTTTACAAGCTCAGTTGACCGCGTGGTTAACCGATAACCCGCCCCCTGCTATCGAATTGTTAAACGAGGCTGAGTTCAAAGCCCATGATGAAGAGGGCGCCGTGGTCCGCTGTAAAAATCAGGACCTGCAAGCGGATGAAATTTTGCGCCACCTCGATCAAGGTAAGTTTGTTGAACAGTTGGGCGTTATGTTTGATGAAAAAGTCAGTGCTATTTTGACCGCAGACGGCAGCCTCAAGCGCATCAAATACGCCGATGATCTCAAGGAACACAATCAAGATATTCCCAAAGACCAGCAGGCTGCGCGATTTGATGCGGACTATGCGCTCATGTCAGCTGAACTTTTAGCCTTTGCGCAGTTTATCAAAACCACCTTTGCGCTAGACGATTAAGCTGGTTGATTAGGCTTCTTTGAGGCGCTCTTGGTAGGGAGGCCAGCCTAGCGGCTTACCTGCCAGGACGTGCAAGTGAATATGATACACCGTCTGGCCACCGTATTCGTTACAGTTCATCACGGTGCGGTAACCGTCTTGCGCAAAACCCCGTTCTTTGGCAATCTGCGCAGCAGCCCAAGATAACTTGCCAACCAGCGCGTGATCGGCTTCCGTGATGTCATTGATTGTCGCGATGGCTTTTTTGGGGATCACCAAAAAATGCACCGGTGCTTGGGGATTAATGTCTTCGAACGCCAACACATCATCGTCTTCATAGATAATGGTTGCCGGAATTTCCTTTGCAATAATTTTGTCAAAAATAGTCGCCATAACGCGCTCCTTGTTATATTCATTAGGTAACTTCAGGTTATCGAGAACCAAAGAGTTAAATCAGCACAATGATTAATATTGCACCTAATAATAATCGATAGACGACAAATGGCGTCATACCAATGCGATTAATCCAGGTCAAAAATAAACTAATACAGGCATAGGCAGATACAAATGAAAACACCACGCCATAGCCCAGTGCCGCCCAGTCAACCAAATACGGCTCGTCTAACAAATCTAGCGTAGCTAGCAAACCAGCACCGAGGATTACCGGAATCGACAGTAAAAACGAAAAACGCGCGGCCGCCTCTCTCGTGTATCCGAGTAACAAACCTGTCGTCATGGTGATCCCCGAACGCGACGTGCCGGGGATGAGCGCCAGTGCTTGAGACAAGCCGATATATACAGCATGCTTAAAACCAATTTGTTCTACCTCGCGCTGTAGCGAGGCCTTTTTGTCCGCATACCACAGCAGCAAGCCAAAAACGATAGTGGTCAAGGCAATCACTTCGCCGGTGCGCAGATAGACCTCGATGACGTTTTTGAAGACCGCGCCAATTGCAATTGCGGGGATAGTCGCCACAATCACCCACCACGCCAAGCGCGAATTTGGGGTTTGCTGTCGAGTAAAGCCCTTAGTCACCCAATCAATGGTCATGTTGATAATGTCCTGGCGAAAATAAATCATGACCGCCAATAAAGAGCCGAGATGTACGGCCACATCAAACGCAATGCCTTGCGCTTCCCACCCAAGAAGAACCTCGGGGAGAATCAAATGTGCAGAAGAAGAAATTGGCAAAAACTCCGTGATCCCTTGGATAATTGCCAAAATGATGATTTCAAAAATTGTCATACTACTTCACGTCCCAATGAATATCTTTTGTCCATAATAATTGTTCGGGTCGGTCAAATGCCGCCCACATGTCGCGATAAGTGCGCTTGGTGCCCGGGTGAATATGTGTTGGCACCAAATCCGCTAGCGGTTTGAGGCAAAACGCATGATAGGCGATTTCGGGCCGAGGCAACACCACTGGATCAATACATACTGTATCATCATAAGTTAATAAATCGATATCTAATGTCCGCGGGGCGAATTTTTTTTCGGAGCGGTCGCGATCGTTTTTATCTTCAATCGCTTTAAACAACGCATTGACCTCAGAAATACTTTTATCCGTGGTAGCCGACACCACCAGATTATAAAATGCCGAGCCGACGAAGCCCACGGCCTCACTTTCATAAGTAGGCGACAACACAATACTGCCAAACGCATCTTTGAGCGCCTGTAGTCCCCTAAGGGTATAATGCTTGCGACGGATATTGGAGCCAACGCTAATCAAAATATGATGTCGTTGCCCCATTAACGGCTCCGCTGAATTTGAATGGCGACATTCACATCGTTGGGCATGATATCGGGTTTGTACAACGTCATCTGTAGCGCGTGAATCAGTGGAAATTGCACCAGCAATCGCTCCGCCACTTCCTCCGCTAACGCTTCCAACAAATGATAGGCCGAATTATCACAAATAGAAGTAATACTTTCGACAACCTTAGCATAGTCGACAGCGTCTTTGACATCATCTGAACGACCCGCAGGGCGAGTGTCGACCTCACAATCGAGATCAAACACAATGCGCTGCTTGGCATCGCGTTCAAAATCATACACCCCTATCAACACGGGCAGTTGCAAATTGCGGATCAACACTTTATCAGTCATAGAAAGTTGCTTAGTCGGCCAAAAAACACGACAATTATACATATTTTCAGCGCTTTTTTGGAGAAGTATCTGTTTACTGATATCAATGTTACCGCAGTGTCGATATTGTTAGGTGCGTATCTTATAGGTTCGATTTCCAGTGCGGTGCTGCTATGTCGTCTCTGGCAACTGCCTGATCCACGCCTGCATGGTTCGTTCAATCCCGGCGCGACGAACGTGTATCGGCTTGGCGGCAAGTGGCCAGCTATCGGCGTGTTGATTTTTGATATGTGCAAAGGGCTGATACCGGTTTATCTCGGCTTTTGGCTCGAATTAAGCCCAATCTGGCTTGGTGTGATTGCCATCACCGCATGCCTAGGTCACATGTATCCGATCTTTTTTCGCTTTCGTGGTGGCAAAGGTGTTGCGACCGCGCTGGGGTGTCTACTGCCGCTTGATTGGGGGATATTATTTGGGATCTTATTGTGCTGGCTGGTCATTTATCGGGTGTGGCGGTACTCGTCGCTCGCCGCCCTAGTGACGGTGTGCATTGCGCCACTGCTAACCTACTGGCGCAATCCAGAATACACCTACGCCGTGGTGATGCTTAGTGGACTGATTGTATTGCAGCATCGACACAACATAACGCGGCTTATTCGCGGCACTGAACCTCGCACGTAACCTCGCACTTAGCCTCGCATACAGGCAGAATAAAGCGAGAAATAACGCCTGTGGCGAAAAATAACGCCTGTGGCAAAAGATTACACCAACGGCGTTAAACTTTCCAATGGCCAGCGCGGCATTACCTTTTCATGTGCCTGTTCGGTTTGTCCAGCTAATAAGCGCTGCATCCCCGCATACGCAATCATCGCGCCGTTATCCGTGCACAGCCCCAAGCTTGGATAAAACGCTTGTCCACCAAGCTTTTGCATTTCTTCATCAAAACGCGTGCGCAGCATGCGATTGGCGCTAACGCCTCCGGCAATCACTACGCGTTTGTAGCCAGTTTGTTTAAGCGCGCGTTTGCATTTGATCAACAAGGTATCCACAACTGCTTCTTGAAAAGCAAAAGCGATATTGGCACGCGTCGCATCGTCATCAGCGTTGGCTCGAATGGTGTTGGCGGCAAAGGTTTTTAAACCACTAAAACTCAAGTCTAATCCCGGCCTGTCGGTCATGGGTCGGGGAAATTGAAAATGCCCGCCCTCGCCGCGGTCGGCAAGCTTTGCTAAATGCGGGCCACCGGGATAATCCAGCCCCATTAGCTTGGCGGTTTTATCAAAGGCCTCACCTGCCGCATCATCAATGGACTCACCCAACACGCGATACTCACCAATGGCTTTAACATCCACAATCATCGAATGTCCGCCTGACACTAACAGGGCAATAAACGGATACTCAGGTGCATTGTCTTCGAGCATAGGGGCCAACAAATGCCCCTCCATATGATGTACTCCCACTGTTGGCACACCCCAAGCAAAGGCTAGAGAACGCGCTACACTAGCGCCAACCAACAGCGCGCCAATTAAACCGGGGCCTCGGGTATAAGCAATCGCGTCAATGTCAGTTTGACTCGATTGCGCTTCAGCAAGCGTTTTTTGAATCAGGGGGATGATTTTGCGCGCATGGTCGCGTGATGCCAGTTCCGGTACCACACCGCCATAGTCTGCATGTAGCTTCACCTGACTATACAGATGGTGCGCCAATAAGCCTTGCTCGCTATCGTAAATAGCGATGCCGGTTTCATCACAAGAGGTTTCAATCCCCAATATTCGCATGGTCGTATTATCACAAAACTGTTGTTGCGTGCGATTGTACTGAATTTGATAAGATTTACCACAAATGTTCAAAAAACGTCAAATGCCACTTTACAAACACGGCAATAATGATTAGTAT
>CAZLGJ010000118.1:0-8386 GCA_964559075.1 uncultured Glaciecola sp. | reverse complement strand
TGAATTTCAAGTGACAGACGTTGCCGATGCCATGATTTTGAAACGACTGTTTTTTTTACTATTGGATTTGAATGTCGTAGTGGTGGCCACTTCGAATCGCTCTCCTGATGCTTTGTATGAGAGAGGTATTAATCGTTCCCTCTTTTTGCCATTTATAGACTTGTTAAAACATACGTTCGACATTATTTCCATGGAGGATTCCCCCAAGGATTATCGACTCGAAACCCGAGCTGATGGTCAATCCTATTTTTGGTCAAACAAGGATGTCCATGACGATAATGATGTTCATGACGATAATCATAGTCATAACCACATGCAGGCGCAGTTAGAAGAAATATTTGGTGGCACTGCCTCCGAGACTGAGGCCGAAGACATTCACGTCCTTTTCGGTCGCACCGTTCAGGTCACCCGATTGAATGACCGGTGCGCCTGGTTTGACTTTTCCGAGTTGTGTTATCAACCGCTCGGCGCGGCCGATTATATTTCCCTCTGCGACCGATTTTCGGTTCTCATTGTGGATCGCGTACCGCAATTGGACGCTAATCACCTCAACGAAGCGCGCCGTTTCGTGACCCTTATTGACACCTGTTATGAATCTCGCACTCGCTTGGTGCTAGCGGCACACGTCCCGCTCGACGAATTATTTGTCGATTTTGCAGCGCAAGTCGAAAGCGTTGATGGTGATGAAGAATTGTTTGTTAGTGAGAACGGGGGGAATTCGAGTTCCTTTGCGACGACGATGATCCGCAACAAACAGGGGGAACATGTGGAGTGGTCGGCGACAGGACTAATTGGCGTATCGCTGGCACAATTGTCAGGCGCCAATGATCTCGCCTTTTCCTTTCGTCGAGCTCAGTCTCGTTTGGTAGAAATGGGTGGAAAGGAATGGGGACGGCAATGACAAAAAGTCGTTTATCAATTTGTTAGTCTTTAAAACCAACGCTCCGTAAAACTACTGTCGAGTTTATCAAACGCTTGTTTTAAGGTGTTGGCCAGTTCTTTATAGCGAGCTGGTTCTTTGGGGACGCTGATGGCAACGCCGGCCGCCTGCATCTTTTGCACAATCTCAATGTGCCATGCCTGCATGCTAGGTGATAACTCTTGATTAGCTCGGTGCCCTAACCACAGCTGCCCTTGTAGCGGTAAGCTAAAAAACAACCCTGCCATTGCCAGTGCTTGAGGCAAAAATGCCATACCGTTGCCGTTTATCACCCAGATAAACGAAAAGATCCCCAAACCCGGCAAGACTTTGTAGGCAAACTGCGTGGCACTGATCACCCGACATTCAGGAAACAGCGCATACAGTTCTTTTTTCATAGGCCAAGTTTTCATATAAGCATGGCCGTCTTTGACCATAGTACCTATTGAAACAGACATTTTATCACCCTAGCAACGGAGAGTTTACACATATATCGTATACCGATTGAGCAATTAAAAAGCTCACATCTGACTTTAGTATACTAAACCAAACTTAATAAGTTAATATACTTGAATATCTTAAGTTTAGCACAATATACAAGTTAACTTTGTTGTACAAAACAAGCCACAGCAAACACACTTTATTGAATCATGCGATGTTCTGGAGAAAACCATGTCAGAGACAAGACACGTTAAGTTACTTATTTTAGGTTCCGGCCCTGCGGGTTACTCGGCGGCAGTCTACGCTGCGCGCGCTAACCTCAATCCTGTATTGCTTACCGGGATGCAACAAGGCGGACAGTTGACCACCACCACTGAAGTCGAAAACTGGCCGGGTGATCCAGAAGGTCTTACCGGCCCGGATCTGATGGTGCGCATGCAGGCACACGCAGAAAAGTTTGATACTGAGATTATTTTTGATCACATCAACAAGACCGACCTATCCAAGCGTCCTTTCACCTTGTACGGCGATGCTGGCACCTATACCTGTGATGCGCTGATCATTGGCACAGGCGCGTCAGCCAAGTATCTTGGTCTTGAGTCTGAAACTGCGTTTATGGGCAAAGGCGTATCGGCGTGTGCAACCTGTGATGGATTCTTCTACCGCAACCAAAAAGTCGCCGTTGTCGGTGGTGGTAACACGGCAGTTGAAGAAGCGCTATATTTGTCAAACATCGCCTCTGAAGTTCACGTTATTCACCGACGTGATACTTTCCGCAGTGAAAAGATTTTATCAGACCGTTTAATGGACAAAGCCAAAAACGGTAACGTAGTGCTGCATCTTAACCGCACGTTGGATGAAGTATTGGGTGATGAAATGGGCGTCACCGGTGTCCGTATCAAAGACTCTCAATCTGACGCGACGGAAGAAGTGGATGTCATGGGTGTCTTTATCGCCATTGGTCACTCGCCAAACACCAGTATCTTTGAAGGTGAGCTAGAAATGAAAGACGGCTACATCAAAGTACAGTCGGGACTTGAAGGCAACGCCACGCAAACCAGTGTCTCAGGTGTGTTTGCCGCGGGTGATGTGTCTGACCACATCTACCGTCAAGCGATTACCTCTGCCGGTACTGGCTGTATGGCCGCGCTAGATGCCGAGAAGTTCCTCGACGCGCTAGACGACTAAGCGTTAGATAAAGGCAGCTCAGGCTGCCTTTTTTGACCCAGCTAGATTATTGATGATGCTAGAACTGCCGCTGTTACCTGCTAATGACATTGCCTTTCCCGACATATCACTGGCGCTGACCGAGCCCGACGGCCTATTGGCTTTTGGTGGCGATTTGTCGGTTGCGCGTTTGGTCAATGCCTATCGGCACGGTATCTTTCCTTGGTATAGCGAAGGTGAGCCGATTTTGTGGTGGTCACCTGATCCGCGAGCGGTGATCACCTACGAATCATTTCATATCGGCAAGTCTTTGCGTAAATGGTTAACTAAGCACGCTTATCGCGTAACCGTAAATCATGCCTTTGACCAGGTAATTAGTGCATGTAGCAGCATTCCGCGCGCGCCCATTCAACACGAAGACGGCACCACCAGCCCCAATGGGGTATGGATCAATCACGATATGGTACAGGCGTATAATGCATTACACCAACACGGCTATGCCCACTCCATTGAAGTATGGGATGGCGATGAGTTAGTCGGCGGTCTGTACGGCGTCTGCGTGAATGCGATATTTTGTGGTGAATCCATGTTTCACAAACGCACAAATACGTCTAAACTAGCCTTTGTAAGCTTAGTCAAACACTGTCAGCAGCACGGCATTCACTTTATTGATTGCCAGTTAGAAAACCCCTACCTGCAGAGTTTTGGCTGTTTTACTGTACCGCGTGAACTGTTTAGACAAAAACTCAGTCTCGCGGCGTCAGTGCCAATCGATTCAACCATGTGGGAACCGCAAACATTACCGCTATGAAATTTGGTTTAACCTCTAGCTTCTCCTGTAGCTATCTACCAGGGCGTGAAGAGCGTTTGATGGTATATGTCCCGGATACACTTGATGACACGTCACAAGCGTACGACAAGCTCATTCAGGCAGGTTTCCGACGCAGTGGCGAACAAGTTTATCGCCCGCACTGCGCGCGTTGTGACGAATGTAAGGCCGTGCGTGTGGATGTTAACGCATTTACGCCTAATCGGAAGCAACAGCGAGTCTCTCGTAAAAATCAAGACCTGCGCTTATTATGGCGCGCGTTTGATGATGTCAACATTCACGATTACTTTGCGATTTATGCTAACTATATTAGTGAGCGCCACCGTGACGGCAGTATGTACCCGCCCGATTTAGGTAACTTCATCAGCTTTAACCGCTGTGCTTGGCGAGAACCTTACTTTCTCGAAGCCTGGCTAGAAGATGAGCTGGTTGCCGTTGCGATTACTGATAAAACTACCACAGGCTTATCGGCGTTTTATACCTTTTATGCACCTGAGCAGCATAAGCGCTCATTGGGCTTTTATCTGATCAGCGCCCAAATAGAACAAGCTCGCTTGCTTGGCCTCCCCTATCTTTACTTGGGGTATTACATCAAAGACTGCGCCAAGATGAACTACAAGACGCAGCTAAACGCCTGTGAAATATTTAACGGTGAATTTTGGCAACCGGTGGTCCCAACACAAGCCGTGACCGGATAATTAACGAAAGTATTACTTTACTTATGCGATGCTTTTCTGTATTGTCTGCGCGTTATTTTTGAGCAAACAAGGTTTATTTTTTTAGATGGCAAAAGAAGATTGTATTGAAATGGAAGGCACAGTGTTAGATACACTGCCCAACACTATGTTTCGTGTAGAATTAGAAAACGGACATGTGGTCACTGCCCACATTTCAGGAAAGATGCGCAAAAACTATATCCGTATCTTAACCGGTGACAAAGTCACGGTAGAAATCACGCCATACGACCTAAGCAAAGGTCGCATCATTTATCGCGCTCGATAAGTGCTTTCGGCAAGGTTGCGATAGTAGTAGCCAGGTGCCTAAACAAACAAATTAAAAAAGGGAATCAGCTGATTCCCTTTTTTTGTTGTCGACTATTCTTTTTCGACCGTAATCGGCAGTTTGGATGGCTCTTGTGGCGTAAAGGTAAACTGCAAGGCGTCTTTTTTCAAATCAACCTTTACCGCACCACCGTTCGCCAAATCGCCAAAGAGCAGCGCGTTGGCCAGTTCTTTTTTGATTTTTTCTTGGATCAAGCGCCCCATCGGACGTGCGCCCATCGCTTTATCGTAACCTTGGTCGGCTAGCCATTCACGCGCTTTGTTCGTCACTTCGATGGACACGCCTTTGGTATCAAGCTGTGCTTGGAGCTCAATTAAGAACTTATCCACCACTTGCAAAATGACTTCTTTGGTGAGGTGATTAAACCAGATGATCCCGTCTAAGCGGTTGCGAAACTCAGGTGAAAACACCTTGTTGATTTCGGCAAGCGCATCGTGTGAATGATCCTGTTGTTTGAAGCCCATTGACTTGCGCACCGTCGCCTGCACACCGGCATTCGTAGTCATGACGAGCACCACATTGCGGAAATCCACCTTGCGCCCGTTGTTGTCGGTTAAGGTACCGTGATCCATAACCTGTAGCAGAATATTATAAATATCGCTGTGCGCTTTTTCGATCTCATCAAGCAGCACCACCGAATATGGGTTTTTGATCACAGAATCAGTCAATAGACCGCCCTGATCAAAGCCAACATAGCCTGGAGGCGCACCGATTAAACGCGACACTGCATGACGCTCCATATATTCAGACATATCAAAGCGCACCAGCTCAACGCCCATGATTTTGGCAAGCTGTGCGGTGACTTCGGTTTTGCCCACACCCGTTGGGCCGGCAAATAAGAACGAACCGATTGGCTTAGCTTCATTGCCCAAACCTGAGCGCGACAAGTGGATCGCATCTGTGAGCGTCTCAATCGCGCTGTCTTGACCAAATACCACCATTTTAAGGTTGCGGTTGAGGTTTTTGAGCACTTCCATATCCGACGCAGATACCGATTTTTCAGGGATACGCGCGATTTTGGCGATGATTTTTTCAATTTCCAAATCGGTAATTTCTTCCGGGCGCTTATCTTCGGGTAACAGGCGCAATGACGCCCCAGCTTCATCCATCACATCAATGGCTTTATCCGGTAAATGACGATCATTGATGTATTTCGCTGACAGTTCTGCCGCCGCTTTGATGGCTTTTTGCGTAAACTTCACGCTGTGGTGCTCTTCATAACGCGATTTGAGCCCCATCAATATCTGCGTGGTGTCTTCGACACTCGGCTCGACCACGTCGATCTTTTGGAAACGGCGCGCCAAAGCACGGTCTTTTTCAAAAATGCTTTGATACTCTTGATAGGTTGTTGAACCTACGCAGCGCAACTCGCCGCTTGATAATTTGGGCTTGAGTAGGTTCGAAGCATCCATGACGCCGCCTGACGCCGCACCAGCACCAATGATGGTGTGGATTTCATCAATGAATAATATGGCGTTTTTGTCGGCAGTGAGCTCTTTTAAAATGCCTTTTAGACGCTTTTCAAAATCACCGCGATATTTAGTGCCGGCGAGCAGGCCACCGAGATCCAATGAATACACGGTCGCGCTGAGCATCACCTCTGGCACGTCTTCTTGGACGATGCGGTAGGCAAGGCCTTCGGCGATAGCGGTTTTACCCACACCGGCCTCACCGACGAGTAAGGGGTTGTTTTTGCGGCGACGACACAAGATCTGAATGGTGCGTTCCACTTCGTGATCGCGGCCAATCAGCGGGTCAATTTTACCCTCTTTGGCCGTGACATTGAGGTTGGTGGTGAATTTGGACAACATCGACGCTTCGTCGTCATTGTCCATGGCATCGCTGTTGACTTCGTTAGGCGCACTGACCTCTTCGTCTTTTTTGGTGACGCCATGGCTGATGAAATTCACCACATCCAGACGCGTCACGTCAGATTTTTTGAGAATATATACAGCTTGGGACTCTTGTTCACTAAAAATGGCCACCAGCACATTCGCGCCAGTGACTTCACCTTTGCCTGACGACTGTACGTGGAATACGGCGCGCTGTAACACGCGCTGGAAGCCCAATGTAGGCTGGGTTTCACGCTCGTTTTCGGGATCGTCCAACATCAACGGCGTGGTGTCTTTGACAAATTCTGTTAATTCTTGTTTGATCGTATCGATGTCTGCACTGCATGCTTTCAAAGCTTCTAAAGCTGCAGGATTGTCTAATAAAGCCAACAACAGGTGCTCTACCGTCATGAACTCATGGCGGTTTTGCCGCGCAAAAATAAATGCTTCATTGAGCGTTTGTTCTAGATCTTTGTTCAACATACTAATAGTTACCTCATAAAATGACGCGCTGTTGCTATGCCTTTTCCATTGTGCACATTAACGGGTGCTGATGTTTGCGAGCATATTCATTGACTTGCATAACTTTGGTTTCAGCAATTTCAGCTGTGAATACACCACATACGGCTTTGCCGCGATAGTGAACGGTGAGCATTATCTGGTTGGCCTGTTCCGTGTTCATCCGGAAAAACGTCACTAATACACTTACTACAAAGTCCATCGGCGTATAATCGTCATTGTTTAGGATAACTTTATACATCGGCGGTGGCTCAGTCTTCTGACGCTCATCTTCAAGTAACTTCTCGCCGTCGAGAATCGTAGTGTTATCTTTGCTCATACTTTTAATATAGTGCCTATCAGCGGATTTTCATCTAATCATTAAAATTTAATTTTATTTTGCCATTTTCTTGACACAACGCAATCTCAATGACTACTTTTAAAGTAGGTTCAGCCTGTATTTATATTGCGTTGAGCCCATAGCACTATCCTATATCATAATGGGTTGTTTTTATAGTTTTAGTGGAGGTTTTAACACAACTACAGAATAGGCAAGAGGAACAGGTGTATGGCGGTTGGCAAAGTCAAGTGGTTTAACAACGCTAAAGGTTTCGGCTTCATCGTACCAGAAGATGGTGGTGAAGATATATTTGCTCACTATTCGACAATAAAGATGGATGGATACCGTTCTTTAAAGGCTGGACAGGATGTCAGGTTTGACGTGGCGCAGGGCCCTAAAGGCTTGCACGCAGAAAATATCGCCTTAGACGAAGAAGCGGAACGCTAAGTTCTGATTTTGACTCTGTGCGAGCATGAGCAAAAAAAAGCAGACTCTCGTCTGCTTTTTTAATGCGTGTTAAACTAGCATTACACTATGACCCATTGCTTATCAGTTGATTGCCCTTATCTATGCTCGTGTTATTTAACAAACCATTTGACGTCTTATGTCAATTCTCACCCCAGCCGGGCAAGCGTACCCTCAAAGACTTTATCGATGTGCCCAACGTCTATGCGGCTGGACGCCTCGACCGCGACTCAGAAGGGTTACTCGTGCTGACTGACGATGGCGCTTTACAGCATCGCATTACCCACCCCAAACAAAAAATGAGCAAAGAATACTGGGTGCAGGTCGAAGGCGATATTACGGCTGACGCCATCGAGCAATTATGCAATGGCGTCATGCTAAAAGACGGCATGACCTTACCCGCCAAGGTCAGCGCTATACCCGCACCCGATGTGTGGGAGCGCCACCCGCC
The DNA here is from genome assembly GCA_964559075.1 of uncultured Glaciecola sp. Taxonomy (GTDB): domain Bacteria; phylum Pseudomonadota; class Gammaproteobacteria; order Enterobacterales; family Alteromonadaceae; genus Opacimonas. The sequence goes on along the minus strand of CAZLGJ010000118.1, from coordinate 382 downwards.
AATTCGAGAACGCAAAACTATTCCGACCTCGTGGCTTAAAATCGTCTTAAAAGAAGGCCGAAATCGTCAGGTGCGGCGCATGACCGCCGCTGTCGGTTTCCCAACCCTGCGGCTGATCCGCTATCGCATTGGCAACTGGACCTTAGATGGGTTAGACAACGGCGCCTATCGCACTTCATAAGATGAACCACAGCGCAAATAATGCTACAATTAGCGTGTTTTTGATTAATCAATGTAAAGATGCACAACACAACCTTTTTTGACGCTACCCACACACCTGCAACCACCAAAGTCATCGTCGGCATGTCCGGTGGTGTTGATTCCTCGGTGTCCGCTTTTTTACTGCAACAGGCCGGCTATCAAGTCGAAGGCGTGTTCATGA
>CAZLGJ010000117.1:0-8426 GCA_964559075.1 uncultured Glaciecola sp. | reverse complement strand
ATCTTGCATTGATCTCAGCCCAAAACAACAACACTGTCGTAGAGGAAGCACTACGACCGTTGATTGAGCTCTGCCAAAGGGACGAACACGATGTGGAACTTACGAAACAATCTTTCTCGAACTTCCTCGCGATCACCAAAGCCATGTTTGAGGATGGCCCGAGTAACGACGTATCGCGAGACCTTGCCAAAGGGCCAACCAAAAACGAAACAGCCAGCGGGGAATCTGCCCAGTCAACCGCACCGGGCGCCGATCGGCTCAATGGATCTAGATCAGACGCGATCGTCAGTGCCGAAGAACATGCTGAATTCGTTAGCGACTTGCAACTGGCACTGGTAACATTTGAAAAAGCGTGGGATACAGGCAACAAACTCATGCTGATTGAAACTGCACAGCAGCTGCAGTCCAAATGCAATCTAGTCGGAAAACGTGACGTCGCCAAATCACTCGATTCAATGATTAAAGCCGCAGTATCGAAAGACGATTCGCGGTATACAGAAGCAATGCGAACCTTCCTGGACTGCTGTGGAGGGATGCTAAATTCTGACGCGACTTCAGCGGCACCCGCAGAGCCCACGATTCCGATTCGTCCCACACTATGCCACAACAGCGACAAGACCGGAATCAAGAATCCAATTTACTCGTCTTTGCCTACGGACCCTGCATTTCAGGAAATTGCGATCGAATTTGTACCTCAGTTGGAAAGTAAGCTGCTCGAAATGGATCAAGCAGCCTGCAATAACGATCTTCAAGCTGTCGCGATAGTTGCGCACTGGCTCAAAGGAGCTGGCGGGACATGTGGATTTTCACAGTTTACTGAGCCAAGCAAATCACTTGAACAAGCAGCGAAATCAGGCGACCACGCCACCACAATTCGAATGATCGACAAACTTTGGCAGATGGGGTCGAGCATCGTCATTGATGACTTGAGCGAATCTACCGTTGAAGGTGCAAGTTCGTAGTGCTTTCCCGTCACCTCCTGTTTGAGCCACCGTAGCCCACACAATCGGAGACTTTCGAACATCCGACATTACCGCAAACGACAAGAATCAACGAAGTCCGGTCGTGCAAATCGCGATCTTAGTTGAACAACGTTAGTTTTTGTTCAACGCGTAGATGTGAGTTGCATTTTAAAGCAATCACTTTGTATCCGTAGGTTATTTGATGGCACATGGAACTGATTTGGGACTAAGTTCCTCGCACATGGCTCCTTTAGCCGCGTCTGTTTCGACAGAGCAATCACTTTCCGGACCTCCGAGACGGCAACTCGATACAGTTACGCTTGCTTCTAACAACGAAGCTTTGAAATCTTGCAAAATCATGATTATCGACGATGAGCCATTGGTGATTCGTGTTGTCAAACGATTTCTTGCTGGTGATGGATTCACCAACTTCGTGACCGTTGAGGATTCTCGCAAAGCGATGGAGGTCATTGAGGCTGAGTCTCCAGACGTTGTCCTGCTGGACATCATGATGCCGCACATCACTGGGTTGGATTTGCTCAAGCAGAGACAAAAGGATCAATCGAAGACACTGATTCCTTTCATCATCCTCAGTGCAACTTCTGAAGCGCAAGTCAAACGTGAAGCCCTTGCTCTTGGAGCAACCGACTTTTTGGCGAAGCCAGTCGATGCCAGTGACTTGACCGTACGTGTCAGAAACTCGCTGACAGTTAAGCGTCACCAAGACCATTTGGCAAATTACGCGATTGAGCTCGAACAACAGGTTCGCCAGCGGACAATTCAGCTGGAACGATCAAGAGAGCAGATCATTCACTGCCTTGCCCGTGCCGCTGAGTATCGCGACAATGAAACTGGAGAGCACGTCATTCGTGTCGGCAAGTATTGTGCCGTTGTTGCTGACGAACTGGGCTTTGGAGAAAACTATTGCCGTCAAATTGAGTTGGCAGCCCAGCTTCACGATGTGGGAAAAATCGGGATCCCCGATTCAGTTCTGCTGAACCCCGGGAAACTAAATCAAGCTGAATTTGAAGTGATGAAGAAGCATTGCAGCTTGGGATGCCAAATCATGGAGCCCCTTGCAGAGCATGAAGGGAATCGAATTCGTGAACATGCAAACGTCGGCAGCTTCATCATGGAAGGTGTCGATAGCCCAATGCTTGAGTTGGCTGCCATCATTGCCCGCACGCATCATGAAAAATGGGATGGAACGGGCTATCCAAACGGACTCGCCGGTGACCAAATCCCGATCGAAGGCCGAATCTGCTGCTGTGCGGATGTATTTGATGCGTTAAGCAGTGAACGCCCCTACAAGCCAAAATTTGGGCTGCAGAAATGTCTTGAGATTATGATTTCGGAACGCGGAACGAGATTCGATCCGATTGTCCTCGATGCATTCCTGAAGCGACTCAAGGACATCGAAGAGATTCGCCTGAAATACAACGATGGCGAATCGTTGTCGCGAATTATGAATCAAAAGATCGATCAGAACCCACGCGAGTTGTAAATCTGCACGCATGGGTTAATCTGAGACTCAATCGAGTTTGACATCAGCAAACTTGTCGACCGCCTACGACGGTAATCGTTGTGCCCGATAAGATCACTTACCGCCCATTTCTGAACACAGACCCGCCTTTAATTGCAAGGCTCTGGCGCTCGCAGCCTTCGTTTCGCGGTCTGCACTCGAACCTGACTGTCGAAGATCTCGAGCATCACGTTTTCTCAAAGCCCTACTTTGATCGACTCGGATTCATCGTCGCGATGTGCGAAAGTGACGGCAACGCCCCGGAATTGGTCGGTTTCTCGCATGCGGCTTTCGACGTCAGAGAGGATCTGAGCGATTTGAATCCTTCCATTGGGATCGTGTCGCAATTGAGAGTAGCAGACGTTCCAAACGCTCACGAAATCGAAGACGGCTTATTGGGCGCCGCACAGAGCTACTTGGCTCGTGCCGGTGCCGGCGAAATTTGGTTTGGCAGCAGGTTTCCACAATCGCCATTTTACCTCGGACTTTACGGTGGTAGCCGAGTCCCGGGTGTGATGGTGGAGGATAAGGCTGTAATCGAAGCATTGCTTCGCAATGGGTTCCAGTCACTCCGTCAAATCGCTGTTCTGCAAAGAGAGTTAGGCCAGATCCGCAGCGTTACCGGCAGACAGCAACTCAATGTGCGCCGCAACTATTTGATCAACGCGATCTCAGACCCGTTAGAAAAGTCTTGGTGGGAGTGTTGTACGTTAGGAATGGCAGAAAGAGACCGATTCACTATCGGGCGAAAGAGAGACAACCACGTCGCGGGAAGCGTTTCGTTCTGGGACATGCAACCGATGGGGCCTTACATCCACTCCAACTGTCGTGGGCTTTACGATTTGTTCATCAACGACGAAGACAAACGCAAAGGACTGGCGTCCTTTCTGGTATGTGAATCCATGAAGCGACTTGCATCGCAAGGAGTTACGTTGGTTGAAGCCCAAGCCGACGTCAACAATGAAGCGTCTATTCGGCTATTTGAAAAGCTGGAGTTCAGCCTTGTGACTCAAGGACTGCAAATGAGTAAACGGATTTAGTTCAACGATCGCACTGTCAGCGACAAATCAGTTTGAGCCTTGGGCAGCGAGCAAAACACAGGGCACTAAGCCAACTCGTAAAGGCATTCGAGGCAGCGGTAAAAACTCAAACATATCCGTTTGCTTTAAACCATTTCCATGCATCTTCAATTGCGATATCAACATCACCGATTGAATACCCTAGCTGCTGAATTGCCTTCTCGCTCGAATACCAGTTCAGCAATTGGCCCATCTCAGTCGCAGCCGAATTTAGAGACATTTCGGACTTGGTAAACTTCGACAAAAAGTCTCCAGTTCTTCCGGCGGCTGTTGCAACGAAATTGCTGATTTTTCTACGAGGTGGCCAACAACCGACAACTTTGGCCATCCGAGTCCACAGCTCCATATAAGTCATGTTTTCGCCGCCGAGGATGTATTTCTCTCCCGATAGGCCCTTGTGAATTGTCCGGACGATTCCATCAACCACGTCCCGCACATCGACGACTGAACAGCCTCCTGCTGCAACGAAAAACAACGGCGTCCTCGCCACAAAAAGCAACATCTCGCCAGAAGATGGCTTCCAGTCATTTGGACCCAACATGAAGCCGGGGCACACCGTAATTCCGTCGAGCCCTCTTTCAATCTGGCTTTCAAACTCCTTGTCAGCCGCACGCTTGGAAGCGACATAAGAACAGTCGTACTTCATTTCGTTTGCTGAATCCTCGGTTACCGGATCTCCATCCTTCGAAGCGGCCAACGTGTCCACGGTGCTTACGTGAATCATCCGGATCTCACGCCGTCGGGCTGCCCGAGCAAGAACTTCTGTAGAACCAACATTGAATGCAATGCTCGATTCCCGTTTGCTAAACCCAAGCTGGATCATCGCAGCAGAATGCACAATCAAATCGACATCTTCGACCACAGGTGTCATTGCCAAAGAATCGGTAAGGCTGGCGTGGACGGTTTCAATTTCCAATCCATCCAATGACCGCAGGTCAGAAGTGGGCCTTACCGTCGTAACGATTTCGTGACCTTGTTCAAGCAACTTGCGAGCCAAATTATTGCCCAGAAAGCCGGTTGCTCCAGTGACAAGTATTTTCATAAATCGTTTGCGGGAAGTGACGAAATGTGCATCAGTTGGTAAAGTATATAGTTTTCAACTGCATCTCGCAGCGTCGAACCGAGCTGAATCGCGGGCTTCGGGCTGTTCTGTAAAAACCAGTTGCGTCCAGAATCGCCCGACGAACAACCCAATCAGCATGAGTTCCATTTCTGTTATTCCAGTTTCGACAAAGGCACATGAGAAAGCCTTCGTGCGATTCGTTTGGGACCACTATGAAGGCGATCCAAACTGGATTCCGCCATTGATTCACAATGTTAAAGAACTTGTGAATTACAAGAAACATCCGTTCTACGAAGCTGCCAAGTGTCAAACTTTTTTGGCGTTCGATGGCGACAGAATCGTTGGGCGAATTGCGGCAATCATTGACCACAATCACAACGAACATCATAACGAGAAACGAGGGATGTTTGGGTTCTTCGAATCCATCGAAGACCAGAACGTTGCCAATGCTTTGTTCGACGCTGCGAAACGTTGGTTCGCCGAACATGACATTCAATTGATGCGTGGACCCGCGAATCCCTCTCAGAACTATGAATGGGGAATGCTGGTCGATGGCTTTCATACGCCACCTACATTTTTGATGACGTACAACAAGCCGTACTACGACGAACTCGTCAAAGGGTACGGGTTCGAAAAATCGCAGGACTTGTTCGCGTACAACGCTCCGGTCGAATTACTTGACACGCTTGACCCAAAATTGATGTTCGTCGCTGAAGAAGCAACGCGACGCTTCAACGTGAAAGTTCGTCCGATCAGCAAGAAAGAGTTCAAAAAGGACGTCGGAATCTTTCTCAGGATTTACAACTCAGCGCTGTTGGCTCAATGGGGTTTCACACCAATGTCTGAAAGCGAACTTCAGGCTACTGCCACCAACCTGAAGTTTCTAATTGCCACAGAAATGACTTCAGTCGCGGAAGTCGACGGCAAGGGCGTTGGAATCGTTTTTGGATTATTGGACTACAACCCACTTATCAAAAAGATCAATGGAAAGCTCTATCCATTTGGCTGGCTTCGCCTGTTACTGGGCCGAAAAAAACTAAAGCGTGTGCGACTAATGAGCACCAATGTATCGCCTGAGTATCAGCGTTGGGGACTGGGAATTGTCCTGATGAGCCGCATGGTTCCCGAGGTGCTGAAATGGGGAATTGACGAAGGAGAATTCTCCTGGGTGCTTGAATCCAATAAATTGTCGCGAGGAACGCTGGAAAGAAGCGGTTTAACCAGTGACAAGACGTTCCGAATTTACGATTATACTCCCTAGCAATGGTGGCAATCCGATCGCTGCCCGAAAGACGCCCTTTTGAGTCAAACCGATCGCGTTTGCCAGCCGATACAGTCTTTCAAACTGTTTTTCCGCTCCATCCCTGCCAATCCTGAATGAATCAAACTCGAGATGTTGTTGTTTCCGGAATGGGCGTGGTTTCGCCGATCGGTGTTGGCATCGATCCGTTCTGGCAAAGCCTGATTGATGGAGTTTCAGGAGTCCGCGTTCGAGAGGCATTTGCTGATACCGAAATGCCGCTTCGCATCGGTGCGCCGATCGCCGATTTTGATCCCAAGCCATACGTTAAGCCTCGCAAGGCTCTGAAGATCATGTGCCAGCCAATTCAATTTGGCTGTGCCGCTGCCAATCTCGCGTTCGAAGACGCCGGTTTTGAGAAACAGTCGCTTGAGGAAGTCGTCAATCCCGATCGCATCGGAACGCTTTTCGGCACCGAAACTTTCTTTGCTGATCCTGCCGAAGTTGCTCGAGTCTTTCGCAGCTGCACCGAAGATGAGAACTATCAACACGATCGTTGGGGCGAATTCGCGATGCGGCAGATTCAGCCGCTTTGGATGTTGAAATATCTGCCTAACATGGCCGCGTCTCACATCTCAATTGCAATCGACGCCAGAGGCCCCAGCAACTCAATTTGCCAAGGTGAAGCCTCAGGATTGTTGGCGCTGATCGAAGCAGCAGATTTGATCAAACGAGGAATTGTCGATGTCGTGATCGCTGGCGGCACTGGCTCGCAGATGGCCCTAACGGCAATGCTTTACCGGGGAATTAAAAACTTGTCGTCCCGAGTTAGCGAACCAGAGAAAGCCAGCCGACCTTTCGATCTCAATCGCGACGGCATGGTTATCGGAGAAGGCTCTGGCGTACTGGTTCTGGAATCTGCCGAGCACGCTAAAAAACGGTCTGCGAATCCGATCGCAAAGTTTGCTGGTTGGTCTCGCGGATTCAGCGACCCGAACCACGTCGACAGAAAATCTGCGTTGCAGGGTGCGATGGAGAAAGCGTTTACCGACTCCGGAGTCCCGAAAGAAAAAGTTGGACTCGTTTCAGCAAACGCTCACGGGTCCAAAACAGGCGACGCTGCGGAGGCTCAGGCAATTCACAGCTTGCTAGGTGATGTTCCGGTGGTCGCCCACAAATCGAATTTCGGCAATCTGGGACCGGGAACTTCGGTCGTCGAGCTAATTGGTTCGCTTTTGGCGTTGAAGAATGGTTCGATTCCTCCAACGCTGAATTTTGACAATCCCGATCCCGACTGCCCAGTCAACGTTAGCAAAGAAGTCCGTCCCTTTACTGGCGACGCAATCTTGAAAACGAGTTGCTCTGAGACCGGTCAAATGGTCAGCGTCCTTTTCGAAAAGTTGTAACCATGAGCATCAAAGTCGGCATTGTTGGAATTGGATTCATGGGTTGGATCCATTGGCTTGCGTGGAAGCAAGTCGAAGGTGCCGAAGTCGTTGCAATCTGCGAACAGGATGAGCAACGGCGCAGCGGTGACTGGACCGGCATCAAAGGGAACTTTGGGCCACCTGGCGAACAGGTAGATCTTTCTTCAATTCAGGTTTACAGTTCGATCGACGATCTCTTGACTGATGACAATGTCAACCTGATCGACATCTGCCTTCCCCCTGCCCTTCACACCGACGCAATCGTCGCGGCAGCTGAAGCTGGAAAGAATGTGTTTTCTGAGAAGCCACTTTCACTGCACTTGGAAAACTGCGACACCGCTGTTGCGGCCTGTGAGAAAAATGGCGTCCGCCTTTTCGTTGGCCAAGTATTACCATTCTTTCTTGAATTCAATTACGCCCTGGAATTGGTGCGTTCAGAAAAGTACGGAAAGCTGATCGGAGGAAACTTCAAACGCGTCATTTCTGATCCGTTTTGGCTTTCAGAATTCTACAACCGTGAAAAGATCGGCGGTCCACTTCTTGATCTTCATGTTCACGACGCACATTTCATCCGTGTCATGTTTGGCATGCCCACATCGGTTTACACCGGTGGTCGAATGCGGGACGGCGTGCCAGAATATTTCAATTCTATCTTCACTTTTGCTGATCCCGATGTTTCCGTCTGCTGCACGGGGGGAGTCGTTCGCCAACAAGGCCGTCCCTTCAACCATGGATTCGAAATTCACCTTGAAAAGGCGACCATTTGCTTCGAATTCGCAGCCCATTCCGATGAAGCGGAATCGATTCAATTGAAGGTCTTGCACGAAGACGGTTCCGTTGAACGCCCAGAAAACTTGGGCGACCCTGATCCTGTTTTCGCGTTCGTCCGTGAGATGAACGAAGTCGCTCAATCCGTCACCCAAGACCGTGACTCCCTCTCTCTTTCAGGGCAACTCGCCAGAGACGCCATCGCAATCTGCGAAGCCGAGGAACGTTCGTTGGCTAGCCAAGAATTAGTTGCACTGCAAATGTAGATGCTGTGGCTTGAATCAGCAACTAACCAACCGGCACCTATATCAAATCTCTTTCGGTCGCCAAATATCAGCCAACTCACCTTTGGTAATGTTGTGCCA
>CAZLGJ010000116.1:0-8887 GCA_964559075.1 uncultured Glaciecola sp. | reverse complement strand
GAACAAGGTGACTTATTGTTTGGCACGGTGGACTGCTACATTTTGTGGCAGCTCACGAAAGGGCAATCACACGCCACAGATGCAACCAATGCTTCTCGCACGTTAATGTTCAATATCGACGAGCAGCAGTGGGACGATGAATTACTATCATTATTTAATATCCCAAAGACGATGTTGCCAGAGGTACTCGACAGTGCTGCAGACTTTGGTGAGATTGCTCATGAGTGGTTTGGTGCGGCGATTCCTGTACAAGGCATTGCTGGTGATCAGCAAGCGGCGCTTTTTGGCCAAACTTGCTTTGCACCAGGCATGGCAAAAAGTACTTACGGCACAGGTTGTTTCATGATAGTTAATACCGGTGAGCAGTGCGTTAAGTCGCAACACCGCTTATTAACCACAGTTGCCTACCGTCTCAATGGCCAACCGACATACGCTCTAGAGGGCAGTATTTTTATGGCTGGTGCAACCATTCAATGGTTGCGTGATGGTTTGAAGATCATCGAACACGCCAAAGATACCGAAGCACTGGCGCGTCAAGTTGCTGAGCCAAACCCCGTCGTAATGGTTCCTGCCTTTACTGGTTTAGGCGCGCCTTACTGGGATCCCCACGCGCGCGGCGCGATGTTTGGTTTGACCCGTGATACCGGGATTAAAGAAATCGTTGCAGCAGCCTTGCAGTCCGTGGGGTTACAGACGAAAGACCTGCAAAAGGCCATGGAGAAAGACGGTCAGCGACCCACTACACTACGCGTCGATGGCGGCATGGTTAACAACACATGGCTGATGCAATATTTAGCTAACATCTTGGGAGCACCAGTGCATATCCCTAAAGTCACTGAAACGACAGCGTTGGGCGTTGCCTACTTGGCAGGACTACAAGCCGGTGTATTTACCTCGCTGGCGCAAATCAGTGAAATGTGGCAGCTAGAGAATGACTACACGCCACAATGGCCCAAAGTACAGCGCGATGCACGCTATCTAGAATGGCAAAACGCGGTTGCCAAAGTGGTTACAAACGCATAACAATTGTTCATGTGACAAGACCACAGTATACTGCATTAACAAAATCTATTGTCTACATTCGGAAAATCTATGAAGCATTTGTTGGTCTTGTTGTGTTCTTTATGGCTAGTGGCGTGTGGTGGCGGTGGTAGCGGCAACGAATCGGGACCGTCAACAAACCAACCCACCCCGCAAGCACCACAAATTGAGTTGTTTGAAACCGTTACCGTGTCTGAGGCCGGTAGAGTCACTCTGCGTTGGCGCGTGACAGATGCCGATACCACTAACTTGTCGTGCACCCTCACGATGACTGGTGCGACACCTACCACCCACAACGTTAATAATTGTCGTACCACCACGCAATTCGTTTTTACCGTTCCAGAAAACGGCAGCTACACGGCTCAACTCTCTGTGACTGACAATACTACAGCTGTTAATGACACATTGACCGTAACTGTGACACAAATCCCAGCTGAGACAACAAGCATCTCAAGCATGAAGATATATTATCTGCATTCATCGGGTAATTATAATGGCTGGGGGCTGCATCTGTGGGGAAACTCTGTTGATCCTGATTTTGTTACCACTTGGCAAGCGCCGATGCCGCCAACGCGAATTGAGCAAGATTATGCATATTGGGAAGTACCAATTGTCGATGAAAATCAAATTTTTAGCTTTATCGTGCATTACGGGGATCTCAAAAGTCCTAATTACGATTTGATTGTAACTCCCGCTACATTTGGGGATACCGTCTGGGTGACTCAAGACCGCGTTGCCGAGGTAGGGGCAGGGATCACCGCTGTGCCCTTTGCTACAGAAGCTCAAGCTCGCGATGCATTAGCAGAGGTTGTTGCAGCGCAAGGCAACGCCAGTGCGGTCTTGGATTTTGCTGCAGTTTCGCCAATTGAAGTCCAGCAGTCCATTACTGATGACTGGCACCGCAATGCCAACTTTATGGAAATCTACGTGCGCGGCTATCAAGACTCAGACGGAGATGGGGTTGGTGATTTTGTTGGCTTAACCGAGCGCCTACCTTATTTAGCAGACCTGGGGATCACCGCGCTGTGGCTGATGCCAATCATGGAATCTGCTGATAATGATCATGGGTATGAAACGGTTAACTATCGCGATGTCGAAAGCGATTACGGCACACTAGCTGATTTTCAGCGCTTGTTAGATGTCGCGGATGATCACGGCATAGCGATTGTCATTGACTATGTCATGAACCACGCGGCGTCACAAAATCCGCTGTTTTTGGACGCTGCGTCAAGTCCAACGCATTCGCTGCGAGATTGGTTTATTTGGGGTGACCGCGTCGATAACGCTTGGCAGTTGTGGGGCCGAACCCCTTGGCGTCAGACGCCAGATGGCGTGTATTATGGGGCGTTTACTGAACGCATGCCAGATTTTAATTTGCGTAACCAAGCCGTGTTGGATTATCACAAAGACAGCATGCGTTTTTGGCTCAACATGGGCGTCGACGGCTTCCGCTTTGATGCGGTGGGCGTGCTGGTTGAAAATGGGCCGGGCAGATTAGAAAATCAACCAGAAAACCTTACCCTGATGGGCGAAATGGCACAGGTATTAGCCGATTACCCGCATGCCTACATCGTCTGTGAGGCACCCGGACAGTTCCGCGATATGGCACGAACAGATACGTGTGTTAATGCCTTTAACTTTAGTGCCGGACACATGATTATCGAAAGCGTGAAAAACCAACAAATCAGCGCAGGGCTACTCAATGAGCTAGCACATGCTAATCGTGATCAGATGCCGATGATTTTGGCGAATCACGATTATTTTGCCGGCGACCGCGTGTTTAACCAGCTCAATGGGGATATGCAGCGATATCGCTTAGCGGCTTCACTATATCTGTTATTGTCAGCACAGCCTTACACTTACTACGGCGAAGAGATTGGCATGGCGGCGGGGCCTAATCTACAACCAGATGCGTCTTTGCGCACGCCCATGTCGTGGAATAATGACGCCACGCACGCTGGGTTTTCGTCCCGCACACCGTTTCGTCGGTTGTCGGCCAATTTTGCAACGCACAATGTCGCCATTGAGATGGCCAATAATGACTCGCTTTATCATTGGTATCGTCAGCTATATGCCTTGCGCAGTGCGCACCCGACCATAGCAAACGGTACTTTGCAGGTGCTAAGTCAAGCCAATCAGCCAGTCCTAGCGGTGACGCGTAGTGATGAGCAGAACACCTATATGATTGTGGTGAATGTTAGCGCGCAGACGCGTAACTTTATCCACAGCATCAATGGCACAAGTTCAAGTAGAGTGTTCGAGACGGATGAGGTAAATTTTGCACCTAATATGACGCTACCCGCTGGCTTTGTTGGTGTCTGGCAAATACCAGCACAGTAACTTCTGAAGAAGATTATTGGGTTCCTTCAGGGATATGCAGGGTAAGTCTTTGTGCTGGATAGCGCTGTCCGTTGATTTGCAAACTTATGCGGTGCTCTCCGGCGTAATAGCGCCTCGTAGTAATGGGTTTAAAGGCGTGGAGTTTGCTTAAGCTCAACGTTTGTTGTGGTGCAATCTGGGTGTTTTTCCACTTAAATACTTTGGGCGAAAGGGTACCGTTGGCTTTTTGGTGCTCAACCACATAATCTATCATTAAAGGGTGTTTCCCTTCAGCATGTTCGGGCGAAGCATCGCAGGTAATTGCCACATGCAGTTCGATTCCTGCCCCCAACTCTACGTCATGACTTGATAGTGACAAGCACACTGTCAGTCCCACATTATCATAGCCAAACACGCGCAAAATATCTTGATCGCCAGCCTTAATCAAGGTGCGAGAAGCGTGTTTTAAAAGCTTTGTGCGAGTAGGGTCGTCTGGCTGATGCCAGGATTTTGCAATGTGAATTAATTGCTTGGGGTGATGTTTGGAGATGTCGTTAAGGTGGTTGGCGACAGAGAGTCTGACATAGTCTGACGGATCGTCTTTGAGTTGGTTAAGTAGCAGTAGGGTTTCACTGGGGTCGTCTACAAAGCGCTGTAACCGGATTCCCCAAGGCAAGAGCGGGCGCGAACCCTCACTAACTAGGCGGCGTACATGATCGCTGGGATCGCTAAGCCACTGTTCTAGTTGTGCCAGAGTATCGCTAGCTTGTGCTTGTAAAAAATGTCGAATCGCAAATTCAGCTGAGAAGCGCTGCGTCATCGCGTGTAGCGTATACATGCTCTGTGCAAAATGTGCTTGACCGTGGTGCGCAACAAAATCAGCGCACGGCATGACAAGCCAGCCGCCAATACCATTGTCACTGGTAAGATTGTTAGTCCACCCTGCATAATCTGGTGAGTTAGTTGGATTCACCGGAGCCAAGGCGTGAACAAGGATCTCACATGCTTGCTTAAAATCTGCCGGTAAATAACGGTGAAGCGCTGTGGTGATTTGTTGTGAACGCGCTTTAAGCTCGTTGCTAGCTAACCCCTCTGAGGCGAGCGCAATGAAGCCGAGCGTATCAAAAGTAGGGTATTGACGTGTGATGTGGGTTGCTAATTGGGTAATGCTGGCTACATTAAATACGTCTTTAAACAGAGTTGTCAAAAAAAAGTCCTCACCAACTTAATCGATTAAGTTTTGCTTGTCCAAATGTAAAAATATTGTTATCTTGCGCGTTATAAACGATTTTCAGATATCCATTTTCTCGTCCAGTATAGCGCAATATGCCCGCAGTGTGCTGAACGATTACCTTTGAGGAATTGACATGTCGACACTACCTAAGACACCTGCAGTTATATGCTTGGGCGAGCTACTGATTGACTTTGTATGCACTGATATTGGTCAAAACTTGCAGCGCGGTGAGCACTTTCTCAAAAAACCAGGTGGGGCGCCTGCCAATGTCGCCGCAGCAGTGGCACGTCTAGGTGGCAACGGTGTGTTTGTTGGTAGTGTGGGGCAAGATCCATTTGGTGATTTTTTGCGTCAATACATCGCTGATTTTGGCGTCAATACCGAACATGTAGCACAGGTAGCAAGTCCGACGACGCTTGCTTTAGTGGCGATTGATGCTGATGGTGAACGCGATTTTGCATTTAACCGCGGCGCAGATGCTGAATTGGCACTGTCACAAGCACAGTGTCAGGCGCTGGCGACAGATAACATTGTGCACTTTGGCGCCGCTACTGCACTGCTGCCGGGTAAACTACAACAGTCCTATCGCGACCTGCTTGCTGAGGCGGTTGCACAACGCGCAATTATCAGCTTTGACCCTAACTTTCGCGATGCCTTATGGGGCGATCACACTGAAGCTTTTGTAGCACAGTGTCAGCCATTTATTGATGCTGCCGACCTAATTAAAGTCAGCGATGAAGAGTGTTTGATGTTGACCGGTGCCGCCGATCTGGAGCACGGCAGCCGCCAACTGGCGTTGCAAAGTGGAGGCTTGGTCTTAGTCACGCTGGGTGCGAAAGGCTGTTTGGTAAGTACTGAACACGAGCAATTCGTGGTGCCAGCCTTTGTTATTGAGGTGCTTGATACGACCGGTGCTGGGGATGCATTTATTGGGGCATGCTTATATCAGATTGCTAAGGACGGCGCATTGCCACGAGGGCAACAAGCAATTACGGAGATGGTTAAATTTGGCAATAAAGTAAGCGGCTTAGTGTGTTCTGCACTTGGGCCGATGACCGCATTACCTACCTTAGATGAAGTAATGGCACAGGAGTTTGTCGAAAAAACACACAGCTAATTCAGAAAACTTATGCTCACTATGCAGGTTTAGGCAACAAACAAATGCAAATCCTGATTAGGTTTGTGTTAGGACAGTGATTGCGTCATAATTACGGATTATTTTTGTCCTATTTTCATTTCTTGGAGCACATGCATGAAAGCATTGTCTGACATTGGTCTAGTGGGTTTGGCAGTCATGGGGGAAAACCTCATTTTGAATATGGCATCCAAAGGCTATACTGTCACCGCATTTAACCGTTCTTACGACAAAGTCGAAAAATTTTTAAATGGCCGCGCACAAGGTAAAACCATTCGCGGTGCCAAAGACATTGCTGAATTAGTCGCCTCTCTTGCTACCCCGCGCAAAATCATGTTGATGGTAAAAGCCGGGCAGCCGGTTGATGATTTTATTGAAAAATTAATCCCGCACCTAGACGCTGGCGATATTATTATCGACGGCGGTAACACCCATTATCCCGACACGAATCGCCGCACGCAATATTTGCGTGAACAGGGCATTCACTTTATCGGCACTGGTGTTTCGGGTGGTGAGGAGGGCGCCTTAACCGGCCCTTCAATCATGCCTGGTGGCGCGCCTGAGGCATGGGATGCCGTCAAAGGTATCTTCCAGAATATCTCAGCAAAAGTGACAGATACTGCCACGGGCGAGCAAGCCCCGTGCTGTGACTGGGTGGGTGAAGATGGCGCTGGCCATTTTGTGAAAATGGTACATAACGGCATCGAGTACGGCGACATGCAGCTGATTTGTGAGGCCTATCACATTATGCACGACGTGGTTGGGCTCAATTCTGACGAGATTGCCGATGTGCTAGAGGCGTGGAGCAAAACCGAGCTAGATTCTTACTTGATAGATATTAGCATCGATATTTGTCGCTACAAAGACACTGACGGCACGCCACTCGTCGAAAAAATCCTCGACACTGCAGGCCAAAAAGGCACGGGTAAATGGACTGGCGTCACTGCGCTAGAACTAGGTATTCCGTTAACCCTCATTGCAGAATCCGTGTTTGCGCGCTGTATCAGTGCGCAAAAAGACGCGCGTGTAGCCGCCTCAACTGTCTTGAGTGGCCCCGCGAAAGCAGCATTTACCGGTGATAAAGCGGTATTTTTGGAAAGTCTGCGTCAAGCCTTGTTAATGGCCAAAATGATTTCTTATGCCCAGGGCTATGACTTGATTACCGAAGCGGCCAAAGAGTTTGGCTGGCATCTCAATTACGGCGGTATTGCCTTGATGTGGCGCGGTGGTTGTATTATCCGCTCGGCTTTCTTGGACAATATCAAAACCGCTTATGATAATAATCCAACGTTGAGCAATTTGTTATTGGATCCGTACTTTAGCGAAACGGTACAGAATGCGCAGGGCGGTTTGCGTCAGGTATTAGGACAATCAATCGCGGTGGGGATCCCCACTCCGTGTCTATCTGCAGCGCTGAATTACTTTGACTCATATCGCACGGCTCGCCTACCTGCAAATTTGTTGCAAGCGCAACGGGACTATTTTGGTGCGCACACTTATGAGCGCTTAGACGGTCCGCGTGGGGAGTTCCATCATACTAACTGGACAGGTCGTGGTGGTGACACTGCATCTACAACATATGATGTGTAATTAAGCGAACTTGATTATAAAAGTGATTTAAATAAAAAGGGGGCGTTAATCAGCCCCTATTTTTGTGTCAGCAAAGGTCTCAAGCCACAGCGCTTCTACTTTATCTCTTGCCCACTGCGTGCGGCGCAAAAACTTCAAAGATGATTTGACCGAAGGATCGCTGCTAAAACAATTAATGCGAACTCGTGCATACAATCCATACCAGCCATACTCTCGTTGCAGGTCAGTGACAATTTGCTCTAGTTTGATCCCGTGAAGTGGGTTATTCGGTTGGGGCTGCATGGTCAATCCAGATTATTTTGATGTTATACGATCTTGGCCGAGAACGGGCTGAATGTAAACCCTATTGGTCATTGTTAACAGCTCAAGTGTGAGCAATGTGTCCAGTTGTTAATTATTATGTTACGTTTTTTTAACAAGGTGTATTGATCTTTGCATCTAAAAGGTTATAATTCCAAGTGAAAGCGCTTACATTTTTACAAGAGACGCTTTTTTTTGGATATTAAGTGAAAGCGCTTACAATGAGGGCGCAACAACAAATCAAACAGACGCACAAAAAGCTATAACCGTTTTTAATGGGCATGACAATGAAGCATAAAATTCTACACACATCGCGATTAGCCACATTGCTCGCAGTGACCACCCTAGTGGCCTGCGGTGGTGGCGCAGACGATTCAGCAACAGTGACAGATATCACTACTGTCAATCCAATACAACCTGTACAAGATTGGCAGCTTGTATGGTCGGATGAATTTGATGGTAGTGCTATTGATGCAAACAAATGGACACACGAAGTCAACTGCGCCGGTGGTGGTAATCAGGAGCTTCAGTGCTACACCGATACGCCTGATAATTCTTTTGTCTCGGATGGCACATTAAAAATTGTGGCCAAACTCAATGATGGCGCAACTGGCCAAAATGATGATGACTACACCTCGGCTCGTTTAAATACCCAGTATAAAGGCGACTTTAAATATGGTCGTATTGAAATGCGTGCCAAAATGCCAAAAGGACAAGGCACGTGGCCGGCATTTTGGATGATGCCTACAGATTCTGTGTACGGTGGTTGGCCAAAATCTGGTGAAATTGACATCGTCGAAGCGGTTAACTTAGGTGCGGCGCGCGCGGATGGCTCAGCAGAGACCAATATCTACGGTACTATTCACTATGGTGCTGGCCCGGGTAGCGATTTCTCAGGTGCAGGACATACGCCTAATTCAAGTCCTGCAGATGCCTTTAACACTTACGCGATTGAGTGGCAAGAAGGCGAGTTGCGTTGGTACTTTAATGACATTTTGTACGCCACCCAACGTCAATCCGAAGTGCGCACTAGCTCTAGCGGTGATATTTTAGGTTTGTCACATCGCGGCTGGTACGCTGAACTTTATGACATTGCAACCGGTCAGCTAGAGACTAACTATACGACTGCGCCTTTTGATCAAGATTTTTACATGATCCTGAACTTAGCGGTAGGTGGCACTTGGCCATCTTCTGTTAATGAAGGCGGTGTAGATCCGGGTGCGGTTGCCGATGGCGGTCAAACACTCGAAGTTGACTATGTACGCGTG
>CAZLGJ010000115.1:0-8934 GCA_964559075.1 uncultured Glaciecola sp. | reverse complement strand
GCTTAGACGAAGAGGAACTTCGCGAGCTTATTCCTGAATTTCACCGGATGACTGAAAAACACAAGCGCGCGGAGCGGATCCAGCGCTTGTTATTTGATATTTCAGAAACTGCCCTCAAGGCAACTGAACTCAAACACCTATTTGCGCAAATTCACGATATCATTGATAGCGTTTTGTACGCCGATAACCTGTATGTATGTTTTTATGACGAAGAAGGTTATGAATTTGCGTATTTTGTCGATGAGCATGAAACCCTCACGCAGACCCGCTATGCCAAATCAGAACTGCGTCACACGTTGACGGAGCACATGATCAAAACCGCCAAGCCGCTGCTGATCACCCACGAAAAATTTAACGATTATCTCACCAAATACGGCCTGCATATCGTCAGCAATCAACCGGTGGACTTTTTGGGCGTACCGCTGTTTGAAAATGACCAGGTGATTGGGTGTCTTGTTGTACAAAGCTATCGTGACAACGTGCGCTTTGCTCCTGAAGATCTCGAAATTTTGCAGTTCGTATCACAGCACATCGTCACTGCCGTGGAGCGGGTGCGGGGTCGAGAACTAATTGAGCAAAAAATTCAAAAACGCACGCGCGAGCTCAAGCGCAGCAACGACGAACTCGCCCAAGAAATCAAGCGCCGGCAGGCCATCGAGCGGTTGCAACAGGCCCTGTATAACATTTCAGAATTGGCTACCCGCCCCATTTCCCAGCTACAGGTATTTTATGAGCAGCTGCATGATATTCTGCGTCAGCTTATCCCATCGGAAAACTGCGTGATCATGCTGATGCAGGACGATGCGCTCAAACCTGTCTTTTTTAATCACCCAGAGCCGCTGCTGCTTGAGCCCAACGCGATCATGCACTTTTTGTGTGAATATTTTGTGGCGCATCCCGAGGTCAATTTGATGACCTCGCCACAGGCGATTGATTTGGCCAGCCGCGGCGAGATTGACGTCCAGCTGGCTCAAGACATGTTGCACAACACCCAAGCATGGCTTGGCACCACGCTCAATGTCGACGGCGAATTACTCGGCGTCATTGCCCTGCCGTTGTACGGCAAAGAGCACAAATACAGCAATCACGATGTGGAGCTGTTGCGCTTCGTGTCACGACACATAGGCATTGCCCTACAGCGACGCCGCGCCAACGACGCCATGCGCGATTATAATGCGCAGCTTAGCAAAGAAGTAGAGCGGCGCACAGCAGAGCTCGAGGCCACCAACAATCAATTACAGGCCGAGATAGAAAAATCCAAACAGGCCGAAATCAAACTGATGCACGATGCATTTCACGATGGCTTAACTGGCCTGGCCAACCGCAACTTCTTTATTCAGCGTTTAGAACTTGCCGTGGCCAATAAACTGCGCCATCACGACAATCAATTTGCCTTACTGTTTATCGACCTAGACCGCTTTAAACTGATCAACGATACCTTGGGACATCAGGCGGGCGATGCGCTGCTGATTGAAGTGTCCCAACGTCTCAAACAATGTATTCGCGATCACGACACCCTCGCGCGCTTTGGTGGGGATGAGTTTGTGATCCTGCTAGAAAACTATCGCAGCGACCACGATATCGATATTGTCTCCAAACGCATTCTCGATATGCTCAATGAACCCTTTATGCATGAAGGTAAGCCCATGCACAGCGGCGCAAGCTTAGGTATCGCACCACTGACCACACAGTATCGCAATGCTGATGAAGCCATTCGCGATGCCGATGTCGCCATGTATCAAGCCAAAAGTCGCGGCCGTGGCCAAGCCGTGCTATTTAATCACTCGATGCGCGAAGAACTCGATGAAGCCGTGGCGTTGGAAAGTGAGTTTCGTTCGGCGATGCAGGATCAGCAGTTTGAATGCTTCTTGCACCCCATTATTGATATAGAAAACGATCGCACCATCATGTATCAGTGCTCCATCCGCTGGTACCATCCCACGTTAGGCAAAATCAAGCGCGAGAAATTTTGGCAAATCGCCGAACAAAGCAAACTCACCGCAGATATTGATAACCTCTTACTCGACCAGTGCATCGACTACTTGCTCAAGCACCAAAGCAGTGCCCACAACTTGGTCTTGGCGGTCAATCTGTCAATGAATTATCTGACTCAGCCACACATGACCGAGGCGCTGATTGCCCGCTTGCAACAGGCCAACATTAGCCTTGAGCAGCTGGCTTTTACGTTTTCAGAGCGCCAGTGGCAGTACCAGCCTAACTTATTAAAAAATGCCATGAAACGCCTAAAACGCGAAGGGATCATGGTGATTTTGGACAACTTTGGTGCCGGTGCCGCAGCCATCAATGATTTGTTTATCTACCCCTTTGATATGATCAAAATCGACAAGCAGTTCTGCCAAGCCCTGCCCCGCTCACAGCGCGACGGCAAATTCATTCGCGCAGTCAAAGCCATTACCGACGAGTTACACCTACCGCTGGTGGTAGAAGGCATTGATACGCAAGCGCAGTTCGATGCCATCAAGAGCATGGGAGTGACGATTGGACAGGGTGCGAAACTCGCGCCACCGCAGAAAATCTACAGCTAATTTGACGCACCACTGTGCTTGGATACGGTTTGTAAATTGAGGTATTGACTGAACGGTGCAAAATCTCTGTCTGAATAAAGTAATGGTATTGCTTTATCGATACAAAACGAAGCAATAATCACGTCATTAGTTTTACGAATAGTGATGCCTTTTTTACGCAAAAATCGAAAATTATCGGCGCATTTAGCAACCATTGATGGATCAAACATAGCATACTGATCTAATAGAGAAAGTTTCGCTTTAACTTGCTTATATTGCTTGTCGTTGCGGATACCTTGTAAGATCTCAAGCAACACAAGATCCCCCATGGCAAGTGTGCCCTCAAGCAAATAAACATCCAGCAAATCGGTTTGAGGCGTGATTTTACCGTTCAAATAATCTATCCAGACACTTGTATCGGCAAGGATCAATCTATGCTCCTCATTTCATCCAAATCACCTTCCCACTTTACTTTTCCTCGTAAAGATCTGATGGATTGTTGCTGTTTTCTTTTTACCAACAGCTTTAGTCCTTGCTCTACCACGTCCTTTTTAGTTTCAAGACCAGTTGCCTCAAGCGCTTTTGCCATCAATTCATCGTCAATCACTATGTTTGTACGCATGTTGCACCAATGTGTATATATAATAAACCTATACACATTTTAGTCTTCATTTGAAAATTTACAAGTACTGAAAAAGTGGCAACTACGTACGTGCGCAATGATGCTCGCTTTATGAGTCGAGCAGGTTTTTGAGATTCGCAATCCCCACAGCACCGACCGCTTGGCGCTGTTCGGCGGTTTTTTGCGGTTTTTTGAACTCCCACTCCACATCATCTTGTGGCAGCTCATACAAAAAGCGCGACGGCTCTGGTTGGATAACCTCACCATACTGTCGCCGCTCACGCGCAATACTAAAGGTCAGTTCGCGCTGGGCCCGCGTGATCCCTACATACGCCAAACGCCGCTCTTCTTCGACGTTATCTTCATCGATACTGGATTGATGCGGTAACAGCCCCTCTTCCATGCCGACCAAAAACACAAAGGGGAATTCTAGGCCTTTAGAGGCATGTAGTGTCATCAGCTGCACTTGATTCCCACCCTCATCGTCTTCACCGCGCTCCATCATATCGCGCAAGATCAATCGGTTCACCACCTCAAGCAGCGTCATCGGCACATCGGTTTCGCTGCCTTTGAGCATGTCCGTGACCCAGCCGTAGAGCGTTGATACATTGGCCATCGCCATCTCGGCACCTTTGGGTGAGCCGGCGTGTTCGAACAACCACGCCTCATAATCAATCGTTTTGATTAGGTCGCGGATCACCGCTACCGTGTCACCACGCTCGGCATTGTCGGCCGCCTCAACCATCATGCGCGCAAATTGCGTCACCGCCTGATAGGCATTACTGGACAGTACCGATTTGAGATTGTCATCACACAACGCCGCAAATAACCCAATGTTCTGAGCGTTGGCGAACTGGCCGATTTTTTCTAACGTCGCGCGCCCAATGCCGCGATTGGGCGTGTTGATGACCCGCAGCAGCGCATTGTCATCATCACTATTTACCAGCACCCGAAAATACGCCATGATGTCTTTGACTTCAGTGCGGTCAAAAAACGACGTGCCGCCAGAAATTTTGTACGGGATCTTGTTGTTCATCAGGATCTTTTCAAACACCCGCGCCTGATGGTTGCCTCGATACAAAATCGCATAATCGCCAAACTTAGTCGCATTCATGAACTTGTGCGCCAACAGCTCGGCCACAACTCGCTCGCCCTCGTGCTCTTCGTTGCGTGCGATGAGGATCTTAAGCGGCTCCCCATAGCTCAAATTGGCTCTGAGTGATTTGTCAAAAATATGCGGGTTGTTGGCGATCAAGATATTGGCACAGTGCAAAATCCGCCCCGAAGATCGATAGTTATCCTCAAGCTTGATGACCTTGAGCGTCGGAAAATCCTGTTTGAGCAGCTGCAAGTTTTTGGGCTGCGCGCCGCGCCACGAGTAAATCGATTGGTCATCATCCCCTACCACAGTAAAGCGGCAGCGCTCCCCTACAAGCAATTTGACCAAAATATATTGTGACGTATTGGTATCCTGATACTCATCCACGAGTAAATAGCGAATGCTCGACTGAATTTTTTGCCGCGCGGTTTCGTTGTGACGCAACAGCAAGGTAGGGAGCAAAATCAAATCATCAAAATCCAAGGCATTATAGGCTTTGAGATGCGATTGGTAGCGTTCATAAAAATACGCAAACTGTTTTTCGCCATCGTGATTGGCTTGTTTAGCGAGCTGTTCGGGCAAAATCAAATCGTTTTTCCAGTTGGAAATGCAGTTTTGCAACAGTCGAATTTGGTCCTTATCGCCCTCAAATACCTCTTCGGTCAAATCCTTAAGTAAGGCAAAGGTGTCCTTGTCATCAAACAGCGAAAAACCTGCTTTCAACCCCAATAAATGGGTGTATTTGCGGATGATATTCAGCCCCATGGTATGAAAGGTCGAGACCTTTAAGCCACGCGTTTCTTTTTTGTCGAGGCTTTGTGAGACGCGCTCTTTCATTTCACGCGCCGCTTTGTTGGTGAAGGTCACGGCCATAATATGTCGCGCCGGCACGTCACACTCGCGCACCAAATACGCAATTTTGTTGGTGATCACGCGCGTTTTACCGCTCCCGGCGCCCGCGAGAACGAGGCAAGGACCAGAGATATAGGAAACGGCATCTTGTTGCGCGGGGTTTAATTTCATGTGTGTGAATTAGGTGGTAACTGAGTTATGCATATTTTAACGCAATCTGGCACAAATGCTCGCACTGTTTGCCAACAATCGGATATTGCCAAAATGCATTGCAAGTTTGCTCCACTCAGATACAATTAATTGAGATGAATGAAGGAGAAGTGTCATGTTAGATCCACAAAAGCTCGAGCAATTTGCCAAACAAATCACGGACGCCATGCCAGAAGGTATCAAATCGATGGCTAACGAAACCGAGACCAAAGTGAAGCAGGTCATCCAAGCTCAGCTGAGTAAAATGGACATCGTCACGCGCGAAGAATTTGATGTACAAAGCCAGGTATTGCTGCGCACGCGTGAAAAGCTCAAAGCCCTCGAAGCGCGCCTCGATGCGTTAGAAAAAGGCCCTGATGCGCCTGCGGAATAACTGTTAATTTAGGTAATCGGGAACCATAGGCTGGCGCAGATCCCTGCTAAGAATAACAGGCCAATCCAATGGTTGGCCTTAAATACAGCAAAATACTCAGCGCGGTCATGCTTGACTACAGCGCGTTGTAAGCGCATTACAAACCACAGCATCACCAGCCCAGCAACAGCCGTTGTTAACCAGTACCACGCCGATAACCCCAGCTCCCAGCCAAGCAGACTCATCGCGCCTATGCACACCAAGTACAGCAAGCCAATCGCCGGCACACACTGTGCACCAAACAAAATCGCCGTCGATTTGACCCCGACTTTTAAATCATCGTCGCGATCCACCATCGCATAGGCCGTATCATAAGCGACCGTCCAAGCTAAGTTGGCCAGATACAGATACCATGCCCACGATGGAATATATTGATTAATGGCCATAAACGCCATTGGAATGGACCAGCTAAACGCCGCGCCCAGCACCACTTGTGGCAGATGCGTATAGCGCTTCATAAAGGGGTAACTACTGGCCAGTAACAGCGCCACCCATGACAAATAAAAAGTCTGTAAATTAAGCTGTAGAACTAAGGACAGCGCCACGACGAGCAATAAAGCAAACATTGCTAAGGCTTCGCGTGTCGATAGCAGCCCGGTTATAAGTGGCCGCGCATCGGTGCGCGCAACATGGCCATCGACCTTGCGATCGGCGATATCATTGATCACGCAACCGGCCGCGCGCATCACTACCACACCAGCAACAAAAATCGCTAACACGTCCCACTGCGGCTGACCGAGCGAAGCCAGAAATACCGCCCACAGAGTAGGCCACAACAACAAATAAATCCCGATGGGTTTGTCCATGCGGGTGATCAGCCAAAAGCCTTTAAGCAAACGCACAGCTACCCTCGCTCCTTCAGTGTGTTACTGAGAGTATAAGCAGGTGACTGCGGTAAAAAATACTCGGCCACTAAAATGTGTTGTGCATCCGGCAGCTCGTTCGCATCAGCATCGCTTTGTTCAGAAAAAGTAAAGATCGAACTGCGCCCCCACAAATCGTGCCGTGCATCCCACGCTTGGGCAAATGGACTCGCCTGGTCAACCTTGGTCAACAAAAACGGTTGACGCACAAACCGCGCATCATTAAAGAGAATTTTGCCCAGCGGCTGATTACCTAAACCGACAAATTCACCCGCGCACAAGCGACGCGGGATCACCGAACGAGCAAACACCAACGGCAACCGACCATCGCATAGTAACACCTCCCGCACCTCGTACTCATCTTCTGGCAGGAGATCGTTTTCACTTGGCAACAGCGGCAGCTGTGCTTGCTGGATGAGTTGAACATGGAACTGCGCTGAACAAGCAACTAAACGCTCAGTAAGTGAGGTACTTGCTAATAGCCACGACTTTGCTTGTACCGGCATGTCTAATTGTGGCTGCCACGCCTGTGCGGCAAGGTGAGACGATAATGTGGTGAGAATAGACAAGGGGTTGCTTTTTGCTCTAGCTGTGTAAATCTGTGGAGATCTTACCTTAGTTGCCGATATAGATAAAAAGTTTTTTAGTGAATTTACCCCAAGAGTCTATGATGAAAAAATTGCTCCTCGGATTATGTGCCCTGTGGTGCTTAAGCCCGCTCGCCCATGCTCAAGATGCGCCTGATCAGATGGTGGGCTATGTCAGCCTCGATCCCGAAATCGTGACGAACTATATTTCGGAGAGCAATAACAAGCTTGGTTTTATTCGCGTCACGATTGAGTTGATGGTCAAAGATGTTGCCCTACTCCCGGATGTGGAAAACCATTTACCGCTGTTGCGGTCTGTGGTGATTGAATTTTTGGGGCAGCAGCCAGAGTCGAAGATAAAATCCCAGTTAGGCCGTAAAGACATTGAACTAGAACTGTTGCAAGCACTTAACAGCGAACTGCAAGTCGAAACGGGCACCGAAGCGCCGATCAAGATGCTGATTTTTACCAAGTATCTGTTTCAACAGTAGACGTCACTAAAACGGCCACAGTGATCTAGCGTTTGCCAATTTGGGCAAACAGCGCAGCCATCGCCATACCGCTGAGTAAACCCACTGTGTGCGCGGTATTGGCCATGTTGACAAAGAGTAAATCGGTATAGCCTAGCGCCAGCCATACCAACATAAAACCAATAATGCCTTTGTTCAGGGTAAAGCCCCACTGTGGACGCAACCAGCCCAAAATCCAATAAAAGCCCAACAAGCCATACACCACGCCTGATAAACCGCCAAAGTTAGGCCCAGAAACCAACAGCTGAGCAATATTCGACGCTATTCCAATCGATAGCAGTAATAACAGTAACGTGCTTTTGCCCATCCGAGCTTCAATTTGGGTCCCCAAAATCCACCACCACATCAAATTAAACGCAATATGCATCAAAGAAAAATGAATGAACGCAGGGGTCAATATGCGCCACCACTCCATCGTCACCATCAGTTCATTGAGCGGTGCGATGAATAAATGGGAATAAATCCACATTCCGGCTTCAGGTAGGGGCATGGCCATGTAAATGAGAATACACAGGGCAAGCACACCAGTAACGAGTGGAAATTCACGAAGTTGCTCGACTATAGCACTGCCACTAGCGCCTCCTTTTGAACCGCGCTTGGCAGCGAGTTTAGTCACTTTGGGATTATCCCAGCTGGCAGCTTGATAGCGCGGATCATGTGGCGCATCAATAAAGTGATTGAGGATCGTTTGTGCCTTGGCGGTATCGCTGTCTTGCGCTAACACGATGCAATACTGCAGAGCGTCGTCGCGTTTATCCGAGGCTACAGCTTCGCCGTCTTCAGCATTAGCCAGCGATTGAACCTGTAGCTCGCAGTTGATATGTTGACTGAGTAAATAATCTATCAACACTTGGGCGTGATTAGCATCACGAAAACACACCAGTTTGTAGGGCACTATACTTCCTTTTTGTTAATCGTGTCCCACAGCCACATCCTGAGGGAACGTGCTTTGCCATTGCGTAAAGCCGCCATCCATGCTGTACACGTCTTCGTATCCCTGCTCCACGATAAATTGCGCGGCAGGCTGACTGCTGATCCCGTGATAACAGGTCACAATCACCGGGGTGTCAAAATCCACTTCATCGCGAAAGCGCTGCAATGAACCGTTATCCAAATGTCGAGAGCCCGGAATATGTCCCGAGCCAAAGCTATTTTCATCGCGAATATCGACAATGGCGACCCTGCCATCATCGAGCATCGCCTTGGTTTGTGTTACGTCGATATGTTTATATTG
>CAZLGJ010000114.1:0-8936 GCA_964559075.1 uncultured Glaciecola sp. | reverse complement strand
TGCTTCAGCAACTAATAAGATTTCTTTACTCATAATGCTTTATCCCGTATGCGACATGCTACTCGAAAGTAGGCACGACATTCGCTTTTTCTATGTTGGTAATGGCCAAAGTGTAGTCTTGACCATCGACTAGTATAACAATATTTTGCGCATCTGCTGCGGTGACTTTGCCTTTAAATTTGCGGCGATTATCCAGCGGCATGCGCAAGCGACATTCAATAACCTCCTCCACGACTTCAGCAAAATGGGCAGCCGTAAACAACGGACGATCCATCCCGGGTGAAGAAACTTCTAAGTGATATTCGGTGTTAATGGGATCTTCTACGTCGAGGATCGCACTGGCTTGATGCGAGACATCCGCGCAGTGGTCAACAGAAATACCATCGGGATGGTCAATATAAATGCGCAAGATTGAGTGTTTGCCAGCGCGCACAAACTCCAGACCATAAAACTCAAAGCCCAGCGACTCGGCTGCCGGTGTGAGCATGTCGATTAGTGTCGATTCTAATTGTGATGCCACAGAACACTCCTATATGTATTTTTTTCGTTGGCCCAAAACGAAAAAAGCCCCTTTCAAGCTGGGGCTTTTGTATACTTCTTGGACCCTAGTCCACCATCTACTAGCACGTGGTACTAGTAACAATGTATGTGGTTGCGGAGGCAGGATTTGAACCTACGACCTTCGGGTTATGAGCCCGACGAGCTACCAGGCTGCTCCACTCCGCGCTTGAAACCTGGATGAGATGCTTGCGCCTCTCAAGTGGTGCGTATTATACATAGCTGAGATATTGACGCAAGGATAATGTCGCTTATTTTTATGATTTAAGTGCGTTTGCCCAATAAACCATCACCAGCGCTAGTTATTTAAACAATTCCATCTTATTTGCCAAGGCAAAGTCCAAATCACTGATGCCATCTACGTCATGAGTAACCAAATCTACGGTGACTTTGTTGTATACATTAGACCATTCTGGATGATGATTGAGCTTTTCTGCCCAAATCGCCATCTGACTCATCCAACCAAACGCACGTATGAACGATTTGAACACGAACGTCTTGTGCAACTTGCCATCGACAATTTGCCATCTTTCTTCATCCGATAGCATCGTATTGAGTGCCAGCAAACTTGCCTCAATATTAGTACTGCTTAATTTATCTGCCATGATTTATCCCCTAACGTCTACAACAAACATACCATATGACTGTGGTTATTTTTACGGCTAAGGCGACCTTAAGTTCATTTATCTGGCATTAATTAAGTATAGCCTGATTTACGAGAAATAGGCTTCCAATAAAGCGACTCTTTCTTCACTGCTCAGTGACTTTAACTGCGCTCTGAGTTTTCGTCGTTCCTCTTTGGGCAGCGCCTGCATCTTTTGCATCAACGGCTTCAGCTTGGCTTTCAACGCCTCGCGTTCTGCAGGAGAAAGCGCGGCAAATTCCTGCATGCGGATCCGCATTTGTTGCTTTTGTTGCGGCGTTAGCTGTGTCCATTGCGCAGCGCGATGTTTGATTTTAGCCTGTTGTTCAGGAGGCAGCTGCGCAAATTTCTCCATGCGCTGTTTGGCTTTTTCACGTCGCTCCGGCGGCATGCGCAACCAACGATCCGCTCGACTAATTAACTTGAGTTGTTCGGGCTCCGCGATATCTGGCCACGAGTACTCATACTTTGCCAGCGCTTTTTGTTGCTTGGAAGACAGTGAATTCCACTCAACGGCCATACTCGATGCGCTAAAACTGAGCGCAACTATTGATATACCTATTGCCATGACCGGTGCCATCATAGCGGTGCGTGTTTGTTTCATCATTTTTTTCCTCTACAAAATTCACTTTTCAAATTACGTTAATAATTCAAACTCATCAGATACAGATAATAAGTATTCGCTGTATTCATCAAGCAGTAGCTCAAAGGTGCTTGGTTCTAGCTGCGGCATTGGCGCTATTGCAGCTGGTTGTAACGCAAGCGTCACCCCCCAAACTACTCCCAAACATCCCACCACAGCCACCGACCACTTTGCATGGGGCTTAGACCGCTTGGCGGTTACCCGAGCAGCAACTTGGGTTAAGGCTGCGTGCACCTCGGGCTTGACAGCTTGCTGTTGCGCCTTGGCAAATGTCTCAACGGGATCATGCAGCTGATTCATTAACATCTCCTAATGCTTTGACAATATGTTGTTTGGCTCGAAAATATTGGGTTTTAACACTGCCCACCTGGATCCCTAACGCTTGTGCCACACCGGCCTCGCTTAATCCGCCAAAGGCGCGTAACAAAAAGACTTCTCGCTGTTGTTCACTCAACTGATTAATCAGCTCATAGCACCGAAGTAACTGCTGCTGGGCGATCAATACATCGTCTATGCCGAGTTGCTGAGCCAGATGCGACAGTTCAATCCCATCTAAAATCTGCGGATCATCGTCCTGCTGCCAAAAAAAGAGCCGCTTGCGCCATGCTTCTTTGCGATAAAAATCACTAATGCAGTGTTTGAGGACCGTATAAAACAGCGCAGGTAATTCATCTTCTGGCTTGTCTTGATAAGCGTTAAATACTTTGACCATGGCGTCTTGCAACACATCTAGCGCGTCTGCACGGCTCAACCCCTTGTACTGACAATACAAAAAAGCGTGGTGTTGATGCTGTCTAAAAAACCTATTCACCGCTTATCTCAATCCTTGTTTTGTCATTGTTATCTTCATTAACGTGTGGGAAATAGCAAAGTTGACACGCAAAAATAAAATTATCCATTGTTTTAGATCAATACATTGCGCGTGCTTCTTAACTAGACTTAAAGCTCATTCATGGCATTAGATATCCATATTATCATTATGAAATTAGAGAAGTCAGACCCCGCTGTTTCCAGTCCTGCCGAATCGCTCTACACGCGACAGGTACCTCGCTATACCTCATACCCGACTGCCCTAGAGTTTAAAGTCGGCGAATTTAGCCCTGAGCTCATTCGCGCCATCAAAACCTGCGAGGATGCATTATCACTATATATACACATTCCGTTTTGTGAATCGCTCTGTTATTACTGCGGCTGCAATAAAGTCATTACCCAAGATAATAGCAAAGCAGACACATATCTCGATGCAGTGGCCAAAGAAGTGCACGCGGTCATGGCGCAAATACCTACCAAACTCGTCAGTCACTTACATTTAGGCGGCGGTAGCCCGAGTTTTTTAAGTATTGCACAACACGCTCGGCTGTTGGCCATTGTGCAGCAGTACTTTGTCTTTCAAGACGACTGTCAGCTCAGTATCGAGCTTGATCCCCGCACCTGCGACTCTCAGTATATCGACTCTTTGGCCGAATTAGGCTATCGACGCCTGAGCTTTGGCGTGCAGGATACACACCTTGATGTGCAAAAAACCATCAACCGCGTCCAGTGTGATAAGCACATCGGCACCTTGATTACCCATGCGTATGCAGCTGGATTTGACAATATCAATATCGATCTGATTGTGGGCCTCCCCGAGCAAACCCGCGATACCGTGACGCAAACTATCCAGGACGTACTGCAGTGGGATGTCGAACGCATAACCGTGTTTAACTACGCCCATTTGCCACAGCGCTTTGCGGCGCAGCGCAAGTTTTGCGAAACTCAGCTGCCAAGCTTGGACGAGCGTCAAGCTATGACGGGGATCATTCGCGATCACCTTTGCAACGCCAGCTATTTTCGCGTTGGTATGGATCACTATGCCAAAGCCCATGATCCACTGGTGATTGCCAGTAAAAGCGGGGTGCTACAGCGCAACTTTCAAGGCTACACGGCAGATAATAATCAACACATCGTGGGTTTTGGCTTAAGCGCTATCTCAACGGTCAATCGCATCATCACGCAAAACCCATCTAAACTTGGCGATTATATGCGCGCGACTCAACAAGCTGGGCTGCATCATCGCGGCTTGTTGTTAACTGACTCAGATATTATTCGCAAAACCATAATTAACCACCTCATGTGCAATAATGTGTGTGATTTGGGTTTGATTGGTGAAATATTTGACCTCGACGCGTATCTTTATTTTCAAAAAGAGCTGCGCCAATTACGCGCCTTTGATGAGGCTGGTGTCATTCACCTAGAGGGCTTGATTATTGTGATGCGCGCTGAGCACATTCCCCTAGTGAGAGTCATCGCCAGCCTCTTTGATGAGTACTATATTCCCACCCAAGGGTTTTCAAACGTGTTGTAAAGCAACACCACGTCAATGTAAACTATCCACTATAACAATAACAAGATCGCAGTGATCTCCCACAACAGGCGTTTTATGTCCTTACAATCTTCAAATCAGTTTAGCCAAGCGCAACTCCATATCATGTTAACCCTGCAAAATAATATGAATTGCAAGGTGAACCCTCAGTGGCTCACAGCGGGGTATGGCTACCTGCGGGCAGCCATGGTCGAATCCGTTGAAGCCATCGAACATCACGGTTGGAAATGGTGGAAAGCCCAACACTTAGATTTGCCCCAGCTGCAGATGGAATGCGTGGATATTTGGCACTTTGCCCTATCTCACCTGATCATTCAGTATCAGGGTGACATTAACGAAACTGCGGTTGAGCTGACCCACCAGCTGACGTTAGGCACAGGCACAGTTACCTTCGACGGCGTGGACTACAGCTACCGCGAGCAAGATTTGTTAGCCAATCTCGAACTCATGGCCGGTCTTGCTGCTGCCAAGCGCTTTGATGTGGGGTTGTTTTTGGTGATCCTCAGCCAGTCTCAAATGGATGCCAACGAGCTGTTTCGTCAATACGTCGGCAAAAACGTGCTTAACTTTTTCCGTCAAGACCATGGCTATAAAGATGGTACTTATGAAAAAATATGGGACGGCCGTGAGGACAATGAGCACCTAGTGGAAGTACTAGATGCGCTTGACCCTCAAAGCCACAATTATGCAGACAGCGTTTACGCAGGGTTGCTTGCACGCTACCCTGCGTAAACTCAAGTCGCGCAAAACCTTAAGCGAACACCACCTTGTGCGCGTGGTCGGCCTCAATAAGGTCGGCAAAGCGCGCCTCTAAAACGTGTCGCTTGACTTTTAACGTCGGCGTCAGCAGCTCGTTTTCAATCGACCACTCCTCGTCAAGCACGACGATGTGGTCTACCTTCATGTGACTCTCTAGCTGGTCGTTGACCTTGCTGAGCGTGTGCTCCAGCGACGCTTTCAGCTCGCGTTGAGAGTGTGTTTTGGCTTCTTCTGACAAGACCAGCAGAGCAATTGGCTGAGGTAAATTGCTCCCTGTCACACACACTTGCTCAACCGAGGTGTTTTCCAAAATTTTGGCTTCAATCGGCGCGGGCACTACGTATTTGCCCTTGGATGTTTTGAATATTTCTTTCAAACGGCCGGTGATCCGCACATACCCCTCTGCGTCAATTTCACCTTTATCGCCAGTACGCAAATAACCATCTGCAGTGAAGGTTTCAGCGGTTTTTTCTGGTTCTAAATAATAGCCAACCATGTTGCAGGGTGACTTGACCTGAATTTCACCTTCATCAGAAATGCGAATATCGACCCCGGTATAAGCGTTGCCAATCGTGCCGATCTTATCGGTGCGGAACGGCACGTGCGCAGTGCCATAAGCGGCGTTTTCAGTCATACCCCACCCTTCAGAAATCTGCACGCCTAATCTGGCAAACCAGCGAATGGTTGCGGGTGCGAGCGGCGCCGAACCACTCGCCCATAAACGCGCCTGATCAATGCCAAGTGCTGAGGTGATCTTTTTGCGAATGAGATTGTTAAGCAATGGGATCTTCAGCAAAATATCGAGCTTTTTCTGCGGCATCTTGGCTAATACGCCCATTTGAAATTTTGTCCATAATCGTGGTACAGACACAAACAGCGTTGGTCTTTGATTTTGTACATCTCGGGTAAATGAGTCTAATGACTCCACAAACGAAATCTGCATACCCGAGTAATAACTGGCTAACTCGATGATCACACGCTCGGTAATGTGCGCGAGTGGCAGGTAACTCATAACCCGA
The DNA here is from genome assembly GCA_964559075.1 of uncultured Glaciecola sp. Taxonomy (GTDB): domain Bacteria; phylum Pseudomonadota; class Gammaproteobacteria; order Enterobacterales; family Alteromonadaceae; genus Opacimonas. Next base: position 2,952 of record CAZLGJ010000114.1, on the reverse strand, counting down.
TCATCAGCCGATACGCCTAAATCGCCCAAACAGCCACTCGCCGCCCAAGTAATCGTGCCGTAGTTATGCACCACGCCTTTTGGCTGCCCTGTGCTGCCAGAGGTATAAATGATCGTCATCATTTCATCAGGCGCACGTTCAGGCCACTCGGTAATTGGCGCAATATCCAAATAATCGGTCCATTGGTGGGTCGCGGTAAACTCATGATAACCAAAGTTGACCACGGGGATGTTGTTCGGCAAATAACTCACACTTTGTTCTGGCGCGTCAAACTTGCCAGCAAACACCAATTTGACATCTGCGTGTTCTAGCACATAAGACACCGTCTCTTTACCAGCGGTGGGAAAGATGGGAACCGATACGTGACCAGCTAACATGATCCCCAAATCGGCGATAAACCACTGCGCGCAATTTTTAGAAAAAATACAGATGCGACTGCCTGGCGGCAACGCCATCTCCTCTAGTCTTGCTGCCACTCTACGCGCCTGATTGGATACATCATGCCACGTGTAGTTCTTGATCACACCGTTAATTGGCTGGCGCAAAAAAATCGCATTAGGGGTGGTTTTCTCCCAATGCGCAAGCATCGCAACGGGGCTTTGGTAATCTGTCGTCATTTTGGTACCTACATGATCAAGCGGCATTGTTATTATTCCTTTTTGCTTTATTTATGCTTTTTTATGCACTATTTAATATACTATTTTTGTACAAACGTGTTTTGTACAAACGCGCGTGCAGGCTTCGTCAATGAGCCAACACAGCGCACACAAAATATTAACAATTTTATGACATTTAAAACTAAAAAGGGTTCGCTTGCAACTGGTATAGACAGTTAAGAATTGTAAAAGCGTAAGCAGGATTGTTTATCAACGATGAAACTTGCTATGTTTTGCCCAAATTTACCGCTGTAGGCATACACCACTGGGATTCCAACGTTGATGATGAATGCTAACTCTTCAGACTGGCACACCGCGCCGTGAATAATGGGGTTCATGACTTTGGCAAACTGTGCCCGATCGGTAATATCAGCTTCCTGTTCGATTAAGGTGTAATAATATACCAACAGACTATCTTCGACACTGGTGCGCTCTAAGCGCAATCCATCATCCACCATCTGCGGCAACGTCAGATTGATCTCGTCGGTGGCAAGGGCGATTTCGTCAAGCAGTTGAGAATTGACTTGGTGCGCTTCAGTTGCGATAGCAGATGACGCTAAAGACATTAGCGAAAGTGCAGATAACAACAATGCTAATAGGCCACACCGCCCCATTGCAAGGATTGATAATGGTTGCTGTGGATTTTGCTGCATGACGCTCACCTATCGATTTTATTATTAAAAGGTCTGCTAAAGGTTCAAATCAGCACTATATTTAGTTGAGTAAATACTTAAAGACGATCAAGGAATGAAACCCCATGCACCGTTTGAATAAACTCATCGCGTTCGCAACCGTCGCCAGTTACGCCCTTGTTGCGCTTATCGTATGGTTTGTCTATGACAAAACCCTACTAAATAATCACTATATGGCGGTGGCATTTTTGTCTATATTGCCCGTCATATTAGATTCTAAGCGCGTCAATGACGCCATCGTTGCCCTATTTTTTGCCGGGCTATCAGCAAACCTACTGCTACTGGTATGCGAAGGTGTCAATCTCATTATCACACCCGATACCCTACTGATTTTTATTGGGTTTTATGGCATCGCCAATTTGCTTTACAGCGCCGCTTGGGTAGTTGCTACCTTGCGCCAACGCCATCACCACAAACGTCAGCCTAAAGCCGAGTCTCAGTCACTGGCCAACTAACTCACGCTGAGTTGCTTGAACTTATTAGCAATTGTGTGGATTGCATTTTTCGCGCCACAAAAAATAACTAGCAAAATCAACGCGTTAAAATTACAATCTTGTGTGTACAGTGTTCAACTGTAAAAATAACTGACAATTGTAGCTAGCCCATCGTAGCTAATCGGGAATAACTAACGGAGTTACCAATTATGGTGTTGTTGACAGTGCTGCTGTGCGTGCATTTTTGTGCTGATTTTTATTGGCAAAAGCACGCCTGGATCATGGATAAGGTCGAACATAAACACCGCTCACTCGGGCTCTTTAAGCACATCATGGTACATTTGGTGGCGACGGGGTTAGTGTTTGTATTGTTGCTATGGCCGTTGAGTTGGCAACACTGGCTAGGGTTATTGATCATTATCAGTACGCATTATGTGATTGATATATGGAAAACCTACCAGACCTTTAGCACGCGTTCGTTTTTAATCGATCAAGGTGGGCACTACTTAGTGATTGGACTGGTATACAGCTGGTTAGCACAACAAGGTCTAGCAGATGTGTCGCTGTCGCTGCTAGGCATATCTGCACACAATCTAGCAGTTGGCCTAGCTGTATTATTAGGGATGATTGTGCTGTACAAACCCGCCGCAATGACACAAATTTTGATTTATCGCAGCGCGAATCTGGCACAAAATGAAAACTTTACTTTGTGCATCCGCAGCACCATTACCCGCATTATTGGTTTTTTATTGGCACTATTATTTGGTTTAAGCGCACTTTTCATCGCGGCTATCGCCCTGCTCGTCTACCAACAAGTCACTCAACAAAAAGCGTACAGAGAAGTGTGGATATGGTGGATTTACCAACTATTACTTATCTTTGTCTGCACGCAGTATGTTTTCGCGGTACTAACAAGTAGTTAGCCCGACGCAAAGGGCGCTGAGTGTTAGTTAGCGTATGGACTAGTAGGCATACCTGTCTTGCCTCATGCCGCGAGACTTGCGACGTTTATCGGACAATGAATTGCTCTTTTCGCGCTTGTGTGATTTGGATGAATACTCACTTTCGTATTCGTAGTCATCCGCCATTCCTTCGTGTTTAAACTGTTTCTTAATCATAATGTGTTGCATCAAAAAAGTTATCCTTCACCTTTCATTATCGTCCTTTTTT
>CAZLGJ010000113.1:0-8940 GCA_964559075.1 uncultured Glaciecola sp. | reverse complement strand
CAAAATAATCAAGCTCGCCAAAAACACGGTACAACCTAAGATCAGGGTATAATCACGATTAAAAGCAGCCAGCACATAAAAACGGCCTAGCCCGTGAATTTGAAACACCGTTTCGATCACAAATGAGCCCGATAAAATCCCAGCAAATGCCGGACCTAAATACGCCACCACCGGCATGATCCCAGCGCGCAAACCGTGTTTTAGTACGACGACATAATTCGGTAAGCCTTTGGCACGGGCAGTGCGAATATAATCCTGCGAGAGCACTTCCAGCATGCCACCGCGCGACAAGCGTGCCACGTAAGCGGCGTACATTGCGCCAAGCGTCACACTGGGCAATATTTTATCTCCGGGTAAATCCCCCCACCCCGACACCGGTAGCCACTCCAGCCAGATACCAAACACCAACACCAGCAGCGGGCCGAGCAAAAATGTCGGCATACAGATCCCGATCATCGCCGCCGACATCGACACGTAATCCTGGGTTGAGTTCGGTTTGAGTGCAGCAATCACCCCCGCGGTACCGCCGATCACGAGTGCCACTAGAATTGCGTACAGACCCAATTCAGCAGTCACTGGAAAGCCTGTCGCAATCAGTTCATTCACACTGCGTCCTGGGTATTTAAACGTCGGGCCTAAGTCCCCCTGAAATAAGTCCCCCAAGTAAGCAACATATTGATAAAACAGCGGTTGATCGAGTTTGTATTGGGCTTCTAACGCGGCTTTGACCACCGGCGGTACGCTTTTTTCATCGTCAAACGGCCCACCAGGTGCGAAGCGCACTAAAAAAAACGTCACCGTGATCACAATCAGCAACACGGGAATGGCTTGTAACACGCGCCAAAAGATAAACTTACCCATGCTAGCTCACCTCCAGCGTGACGTATTTGTAGTAATAGTAATTCAGGTAATTCACATGCAGGTTCTTGACCGAGGGATGCAGTAAAAATTTGGTTTTGTAAGTGTAAATTGGGGCAAACGGCAAATCCGTCATGAGCCGTGTTTCGGCCTCAAAAAATAGCTGGTTCCGCTCCTCGCTCGTGCGCGCACTTGGGATAGTGCGCAAGATCATTTCGTCGTACTCAGGGACCACGTATCCCGAGCGATTGTTGCCGTTGGTTGATAAGCCCAAATCCAGAAAATTCATCGGGTCGACATAATCGCCAATCCATCCGGCACGCGCAATGTCATAGTCTAAGCGATTGCGGCTATCGAGATACACCTTCCATTCTTGGTTGGTCAACCCAACGCTGACATTGAGGGTAGTGTTCCACATTTGCTGAATGGCAACGGCGATTTTGCGATGAGATTCGTTGGTGTTATACAACAGTTCTACAGTGGGAAACCCCTGCCCGTCCGGAAAACCGGCTTCTGCCAGTAAACGTTTTGCCTCGTCCGGATCGTAACTGATCAGCTGCGGCGGATAGTATCCGCCTACGCCAGGGGGCACCAGTGCATAAGCGGGGTCGACCACATCATTCATCACATCGCGAGCAATCGTCTCGCGGTCAATCGCCAGGGCAAACGCACGCCGCACGAGCGGATCATCAAAGGGGGCGCGGGTAACGTTAAACTGATAATAATATGTGCCCATATAGGGATTATTGAAGAATTTTTCTGGCTCGTTATCGCGATAGTGCGGTACTTTATCGAGTGGGATTTCGAACGTTTTATGGATTTGTTCTGCGCGAAACATGCGCTCTTCAGTAGAGTAATTTTCCACTGGATAAAACACGATGCCATTGAGAGCAACATTATCCGCATCCCAATAATGCGGGTTTTTGACCACCTTGAGCTGGTGATAAATTTTCCACTCGGACAGCATAAACGGGCCGTTGCCGACCATGTTACCGGGTCGCGCCCACTGGGTGTACTGGTCAGTCATGCCGCCATGCGCGAGCACCGCGTGTTTGGGCACTGCATACAATGAATGATGATTGAGTAAATTCAAAAAATACGGCGCGTTATTTTCAAGCTCAACCTCAAGGGTATGACTATCGATCGCGTTGACACCTACTTGCGAAAAATCGCTGATCTGACCGGTGGCAAACGCTTCGGCATTTTTGATCACGTACAGCATATAGGCATATTGATTGCCCATCATGGGCGAAATAGCACGTTCCCAAGACCAGACATAATCTTCCGCGGTCATGGGTACACCATCGGACCACTTGGCGTTTTTACGCAGGTAAAAGGTGTAGATGCGTCCGTCTTCAGACACCTCCCAACGCTCTGCTACGCCTGGCGCTGGTGCCAAGGTTTGCGGGTGAGCACTTACCAACCCTTCAAACATAGCCATAACTATATTATTTTCGGGGACACCGGTATAGATATGTGGATCCAATGTCTCGGGCTCAGTGCCGTTGGCGACGTGAAAAATGCCCTCTACATTGCCCTGTTCGACCCGACTGGTGCTGGGACTGCACCCGAGCAGCAAGATAGACAAAAGTGTTAAGAGCAAGGGTTTGCGAAGCATCATTAAATTATCCTTAGCCAAGGCTGTTCCTTTTTTATGGTAATAAATGGAGATTAGATCGGTTGCACAGCTGCGCCGTAGTCGAATATCACCGCGCCAACCAGCACCATCGAAGCGGCTAACATGAGTTTTAGCATCAGCGGCCAACAAAAGCGGAACCACGCAGAATACGGCACTCCGGCCATACCAATGATCCCCATTAAGACCGCGTTAGTGGGAATAATCATGTTGGAAAACCCGTCCCCAAACTGATAGGCCAGCACCGCAATTTGACGGTTAACGCCAATCAAGTCACCCACAGGCGCCATGAGCGGCATGGTCACATACGCCTGTCCACTGCCAGATGGAATAAATAGATTGAGAAGGCTTTGCATTAAAAACATGCCTACTGCGGCAAATTCTGCACCTAAATGCGACAGTGGCTGCGACATGGCGTGCACCAGCGTATGCAAAATCTGGCCATCTTCCATGATCAGCGCGATGCCGCGGGCAACCCCAATCAAAATCGCCGTGGTCGCCAAATCCTGAACCCCCTCAATAAACTTAATCGCGGCGGTATTGGGACTCAAGCGGCACACAGCGGCGGTAAAGATCCCCCACAGGATAAAAATAGCGCCGAGCTCGTACAAATACCACCCGTATTGTGAGATCCCCCAAACTGCCATCGCAATGGTGCCCACTAACCCTGCCAGAACCAGCTTATGCGCGGTGGTCAAAGACGGGTACTCAGCGACCTCCTGCCCGCCAAGCGGGCAAGGTTCGTCTTTGACAAAAGAATACTCAGGATCAGCTTGTACGTTTTTGGCGTAGCGGTATACGTGATGAAAACCAATTAATACAAAGGGCACAAAAATCGCCAATCGCAGTTCGATCCCTGAATACAAGGGCACGTCCGCCACCTGCTGGGCAATCATCACGGTAAAGGGACTAAATGCAGACACCCCATAGCCAATGCCATATCCGGTCACGATCATGCCGACCGCCGTCATCGCATCCAATCGCAAGGCTTTACACAACCCCACCAAAATAAGCACAAAGGGAATGTACTCACCGGCCGTGCCGATTGCGCCAGAGGCAAGCGCAAAACAAAACACCACGCTAAAAATCAACAAATGGGGCTTGCTATCAAAACGCTCTAATAAACGGCCAATCAAGGCATCAATCGTGCCCGTTGCTCGCGCAATGGCCAGTACCCCACCGACAATAAAGACAAAAAAGATGACATCTTGCGCCGCCGCTAGCGCGCGCGGGATCGCTACCAAGAAATCCATTGGTGTCAGGCGTATTTGCGTCTCTTCTACCGCATAGGTACCAGCAACCACGGCTTCGCGGCCATTGTCTAAGGTGACAGTTGCAAAAAAACCCTGCGGCACTAGCCAAGTTGCCACATAAGCAAGCAGCATCATGGCCAGCAGCAATATCAGTGTATGGGGGACTTTAAAGGTCGAATTCATGAAATCTTATTATGGTTATTCACATGGATGATTTTACGCTATCATAAATTAATCACCTGACCAAGTACTGAACAACAAAAAGGACACCAAAAACATGGCATTAACAGTGGTAGTTATGGCGCTGCAAAGCTCAATCAAAAGTGGCGGTAAGATTGGTATTGTGACCAGCCGTGTCGGTTCGCTAGATGACAATACCAGCTCCAATAACTATGCCTATCGCACTTCCAAAACCGCTGTCAACATGGTCGGTAAATGCTTGAGTATTGATTTGGCGCCTGAGGGAATTGCAGTTGCGCTGCTTCACCCTGGCTATGTGCGCACTGAGATGACTGGCAATAACGGGCTAATTGAGGCAGATGAGGCAGCGGCAGGATTGATTGCACGTATGGATGAGGTGAGCTTAGCCAACACCGGATGCTTTGTGCATGCCAACGGCGAGTCCCTACCTTGGTAGGGACTGTTTATAGTGAGATTAAATCAACTCTGGCATAGAGATAAAGCCCGATAGCTGTTTGATCCGCTCAATCCAGTGCTTGATATGCTGTCTGCCACCGATGTCAACTCGCCCTTCATGGCCTAAGGCGATATAGGGAAAACAGGCTATATCTGCTATGGTTGGGCGATCTACGGCCAGCCATGCTTTATCCTGTAAATGGTTTTCAATATATTCCAAAATACGCTCGGACTTGCTAACGGCTAGAGTATGATCTAACTCATAACCAAATTTATCGTGTAACCGCGCGTCGTTTGGACCTCTGGCAATTTCACACAACGGGTTCATTTCGCATAAGGGTGATTGAGTATGTTCGCCACCAAGAAAATCAACCGGTATGAGTTCATAGTCTTGGTTGAGCAACGACAAAAACAACCGCACTTTGTAGCAATTCCCCGAAAGTTCTAAATCATACAGCTTAATAGACATTTACATTTTACTCTAAACTTTTTAACAAGTTGCCTCAGTATCTGGAGTTCAATGTGAAAAATCATGCTAAGCTGTTACCCCGCCTAGCAAATGCCATCTAAAGGATGAGTCGACTAACCTTGTAAAGCACGCAGCATCCAAGCCGTTTTTTCATGCACGCGCATGCGGTCAGATATCAGCGCTGAAGAAGACTCATCATCGGCCGCTTGTGAGGTTTTTAAGGCTGCACGACAGGTTTTTACGACGCTTTCATGCGACGCAGTTAAGATTTTGACCATGTCTTTTGCCTCTGGCACCCCATCAACTTCTGCAATCGTGCTCAATGCAGCAAAAGCTTTATAAGTGCCCGGCGCGGTAAAACCTAACGTCCGTATGCGCTCCGCAATTTCGTCAACGGCGAGGGCGAGTTCATTGTAATGTTCTTCGAACATCAGGTGCAGTTCGCGAAACTGCGGGCCGGTCACATTCCAATGAAAATTGTGGGTTTGTAAGTACAAGGTGTAGCTATCAGCCAATAAAACATCGAGCTGTTCGGCGACAGCTTCTCTTTGTTCAGGGTTAATGCCTATATCCATATCGTTTCTCCAGTTACCTAACAGTAGTCTGGTAAAAGCATACAACAGGTTGCCAGATTTGCATTAATTTAGATCAAATGATCAGGCCATCATTCACAGGCAATAGTACAAAACTGGCTAGGCACTTGGATAAGCGTTAGCATTTCGCAAGCTTGCAAAGTCGTTAAACCTAACACCTTGCTGTTTCATCACTTGATTGACTTTGTGGCTTATCCACTGGCGGATATAAAACGGCTGATTAGGCACAAAATGATGGATGGTGTGGGTCTGCCCGAAGTTAAAACAGAACAAATGAAAAGGTATGAACCACTTACTGGTGATCACGTGAGTTTGCTCGTGTAAATGGTTAACGCCTCCATAATAATGCATCGATGAAGTCACAAAATTCAGGGACATGGATCGAATAATATTTGGCAACACCAACACTACCATAAGAAACTCGAACAAGCTGATTACTGGGGCTAAAAACGCCGGCACATAGTTATCAATCGGCATAAATAAGCCAAGACCGTGATACACAATCATGCTGTAAAGCACTACAAAGTAGCAAGTTGCGATGGGAAATGCCGCATGAAAGACTTTAGAGAAACTAAATCCTTTGATCTCTTCCTCATACACTTTTCTAAATAATATCAGCCCCAACAAGCCATCCATGATGACGAGCGCACGTTTAAACGGGTTTTTAATGCCGTTACCGACTAAGCGTTCTTCTAAGTCTTGATCTGTGCCAGACACTTGGTGGTGATGCAGATGCATACGGCGTCTAAACCATGGATTAACGGTATTGGGACGCATCAGCCAAACCACCAACATCATTAAATTATGCACGATAGGCGTTTTTCTAAAATACTGATGGTGAATCAAATCGTGTTCGAGCTCATGTGAAATCGATGCAACCATAGCAATTAATATGATAGCTAGCCATGCGGGAATGACACTGAGGTAATACAAACTTCCGAGCCCAATCATGGCACTCGCTGATAGAATTAAAATGACCATGCCAATGGTATTTTGATGGGCTAAAAATTGGAACTTGTCTCGCAATACCGCTTCTTCAGTTCTGATTGCGGTGATGATGGCTTTGGTTTGCTGCTTTAATAAATCTCGCCTATTTAAATCCGTCATGGTTCCTATTGCTCCAATAATGTATGTACGATAACTTGCAACATAAGTATCTCATCTTACGCTGAGACTTATAAGTCACAATATGACTTTTGGACTACTTTTACATTTATATCCAGCATAGACAAAAGGGCAAACTGTAACGCCAAGTTTGCTCTCGCAACGGCCACGGACAACGGGTTGTTTACAAAAGAACCGCGCTGCGTTAAGTTATCGAGACTAGAAGGATTTTTTCATGTCACGCGCGCTTACTCGACTTCTCATTTTCGCTTTTTTATATGCATTACCCGCATTTAGCACCTCATCTGAAACACTCTTAATCCTCGAGCGTTCCGCTAAATCGACCTTTACTCAAGAACTTTATCAAACATTACAACGATCTTCGTTTGATTCAACGGTACACATTAGCTTTGTTGATTCTTTTTATTCTTCACTAACGCCGCGTGAAAAATCAGAAGCATTTCCAGATCATTATAAATCAGTGATGCTCATAGCAGGGATTGATGAAACCACCCCGATTACACGTATTATTAGTCAAGGAACGTCGCCCGGGATATTCTTAGAAGATTACCCAACGTTATACCCTGCTGCAGAGCGAATATTTACGCATATTTTGTGGACTCCCAGCACAGGGCAAATGCTCCCATCGGATATCAACTTGCAAGACTCAATTCACCATATTGCTCGGCTCTTTCCATCAAAATCACGCTTACTCTTGGTCGGTAATTACGACAATTTTTCAAATTATTTCACCGCGCTTTTGTTAGAGGAACAAAGCAATCATCCTGGGCTAACGTTCATTTCATCAGATTACCAGCAATCGCAACTAGCAGAAAGTGTGCCTGGTGTTCTAATCAATGATTCTGTCGCCTTAGTCACCCACGCGCCAATTTCTCAAGAAGAAAAAAAGGCATTCAACTGGCTACTTAGCAACAATATTCCTGTGTTGTTTTTATTTGGAAATAGATTTGACTTAAATGAACACAAAAACGTGGGCGGGTTAGTGGTATCTCCTGTAAAATTAGGCTCACTCATCGAAAAAATCATCAACAATAAAATACTCTCAGATAATGATAGACAGGTCACCGTTGCCTTATATCACAATGACGCCATAGAAAAGTTTGGATTAAATCCCAAAAACTTTAGTGATGATTATGAGGTAATTGGGCGCGAAGAATATTCGTATGAAGATATCCAGATAATTGTGAATGCTGGACTCATTATTTCTACCATATTTCTATGTCTTTTACTCCTGATAAGTTTCAAGAACCGTAAGTTAATCAATGAGCGAGCACGCATTGCTGAGGATGCTAACCGAGAAAAAGACAAGCTCATGGCAAACATTTCACATGAATTGCGTACGCCGTTAAACTCTATTCACTTAGCGTTTGAAGCGCTCACGGACACGCCGGCAGATAAGTCACCCAAAATTATCGACGCAGGGCAACGCGCCACGCAGCATTTAAAAAATATCGTAAACACTATATTGGATTATCAAAAATCCTCAAATAGTAAAACATCAATTTCATTAGCGTGGTTAAACAAGGACGATCTCAAGAACGCCATTAAAATTCATCAATACCATGCAACTAACAAAGCATTACAGTTTGATATCAAAGGCATGAAGTCCTTACCTACCTTTGTTAAGACAGATGAGAAACTGCTGTTGCAAATCTTACATAATGTATTGTCAAATGCATTGAAATTTACTGAACATGGATCTGTAAAAGTTTTATTTAAGCACTCAGAATCGCGTTTATATATTGATATAGTTGATTCCGGCATAGGAATGGATCAGACGGCGCTAGAAAGTGTATTTATCCCATTCAAACAGGCCAATACTGACAACAATAAAAGATATAAAGGCACCGGATTAGGGATGCCATTATGTAAGACACTGGTCACATTATTGGAGGGGGAAATCAATATTACCTCGCAGACTGGTGAAGGGACACGAGTGTCACTCTCTTTCCCCGTGGAGTGGCAAAACGAGTCCATACCTTCGGTAACAGATGCTCCATCTTGTGAATATCTACCACTATCCGTTTTAGTCGTTGAAGATGATGAAATAGGTAGAGAGCTGTTCAACCATATCTTACAAAATCGCGTGCAAAAACTCATCATCGCAGCGTCGGCGGAAGACGCACTTACGGTAACGAAAGGCTATGATTTTGACGTTGTGTTAACCGACATTCGCATGCCTGACATGGACGGTGTAGATTTATTCAAAGCCCTGCACCAGCGCGAGCCCGAGCTACCGATAATCGCAGTAACCGGAAATGCCTCCGCCAAAGAGCGAGCGCAATACCTTGCACTAGGTTTTACGGATGTGATAGCTAAGCCATTTGAAGTGCAAACCATTATGCTGGCACTTCAATTGCTTGAATCAGC
>CAZLGJ010000112.1:0-8990 GCA_964559075.1 uncultured Glaciecola sp. | reverse complement strand
ATACCCGTTGAAGACGTGGATTAGAATCGTTAAGTTTTATCAAAGTAAAGTAAAAGTGGTGAATCAATACCATGAAGAGCTTGTTGGTAAATTTGAAATCGATATGTCTACTCAGCCTTTTAGTCGAACAAAGCTAAAGTGAATTAGTCTCGACTTAATCTGACAATCCATTCAATACATATAGATGCGTTGATAGTATGATTAATTTTTCTGATGGCTATACGATTTCTGAACTAACAAACGCATTGATATACATTACTACATCTTACAATCAAGGCTATTGGCCTCATAACCAGATGAGAGATAATAATATCTCTTTTGATTTAGAATAAAATATTCGGGGGGAGGGGGTATGTTTGCTGAACTGCTGCATATTTTTATTTTAATATCCTTTTTTTTTCTTATTATCCATAGATACATAAAGGAAAAGGACCTTAACTTAAAACAATTAATTTTGGGTGTGCTTTTTTCAATTATAGTTGTGGCTATTTCCTCGTTTTCTCTTAATCCACAGTTTTGGTATAAAAAGATAAATATGTTAATTTATTTGGTTATATGGGTTTTGCCTAGTGTATCTTTTTATCATCACTGGAAGAGCAAAAGCTGAGATGTTTCGCAATAAAACTAATCCCTACTTACTCATATTTTTACGAATAAGTAGTGGGATTTTATCATTTTTTTTGCTCATCATATTTCCGTAAAACTTCCGCTTAATCGCCCCCTTTTATTTTCTCGGCTTTCAGCTGATTTCCGTTGCTTTCCGCTGAGAATAGAGCGGAAAAGAAAGGGGTTTTTGGAAAAAAATATTATTAATCAATGTTTTATTTTTACATTCAGCTTAGCTCATAATCGGCAGGTCCCCCGTTCAAGTCGGGGTCGGGCCACCATTCTTCCCATATTTTTTGTTTTTTCAACCACCATTTTGAATTGTTATATTGCGATTGCGTTTATTTATCGCTTTGGTGTGAGCTCTATTGAACTTTTAACACCTCTTAGTTTTACAAAATATAAAGCAAAGAACTGTTTAGTGAAAAAGGGTGTTACCACTTAACTTATTAGGAACTTGTTAAAGATGTAGTTGAACATCTTGTCTGCCTAACACTCGCATTATTTCAATATTATCACCATGAATACGATAGTAGATATTATCGACACCGCAAACAGCTCTTCGATAGCCTTGTCTGATATCATCTACAGCAGGAGCAATATAAGGCTCGTCTGCTAACTGTTTGAAACGTTCTAAAAATCGATAATAATATGCATCCGCTTGTGTTTCGCCAAATTCATCAAGGCCACGAAACCAATTACGTTTTAAATCAGATTCCGCAGCTGAACTGAGTTTATAACTTGCCATTATTTCGAGCTTCTTCCTTAAAGCTAGCTAGCATGTCACTCGGAGATTTTTCAACAAAACCACCTTGTTCGGCTTCAATTAACTTGATACGTATAGCTTCAATCTCTGCTACTCGTGTTTGCTCTTTTCTGATCAAATCACGTAATAATTCACTGTCACTGGCATAATTACCAGTTGCTAACTGAGCTTGCATCCATTGCTCTTGTTGATCTGTGACTGTGATACTTTTCTTTACCATTGCCATAATTTACCTCCAATGAAAGAAATCTTGTAAGGATATAATCTTATTTTATACTACCATAATGCAGTTTAGTTCGAAACTTGTAAGAATCAATCTGAGTTACACCATACAATTCATAGGCTGTAACAATATCGGTAAGTTGCTGGTCATGACCACCATTTTCTTCTAACCTTCAGAATCATCAAATATATCTTCGATAGGCAATTTGAATAATCGAGCCGCTTTAAAAGCAAGTGCTACACTTGGATCAAATTTACCTTTTTCAATTGCATTGATGGTTTGCAAATCCATTCCACAGGTTCATACGTTTAAACAATAGTCTTTATTTTGCTAATAAACGTGTGCGCCCAAGATGCCAAGCAACGCCACAATCCGCTTGTCTTATTTGTTATTGATAATCACAAGCTGCCTTTCGATACCGGTGAATGCCATGTACATTCAAGGCTGTGCCGATCCCAACTACCTTACCTATATGGAGAAGCGCTTTGCGTTTTTTGCCCAAAACAATCAGCGCATGTACAGCCAGACATTACGCGAGTACCAACGCACCTCAGCCTTGCCGGATAGTACCTTTGAGCGAATTAGTGCACTCACTCGGCATCTCAAATACAGCGCGCAGCTCGACCCCATTGATGAAGTAGAACAAAAAATCGCTGACTTGTTTCAATACTCTGAAGCCATGAGTATGGAAAAGCGCATTGCGGGATTCGTACTGGACGAATTTAGCAGCGAAAATCATGCGATTAATATGGCCAAGGCCTGGGTCGCTTACCGTCAAGGTGATATCGAGACGACTGAACAAGCGCTAATGGCGGCCTTAGATGTGAAAGAGCCGCTGTTGCTCAGTGCCTTCGGCCCTGACTTTTCCTTGGTTCGCCAGCTGTATCAGGACGGCTACGTCGACATGGTCAAAGCGTATATCCAAAAAACCAGGCAGTTTTGGCGTGGCAAATCAGCCGATGAGCTGCGTTTTGTGTGGCGACAAATGATGATTTTGCAGTGTCCCATTCAGTTTGAATCCACGGACATCGTCAAAGCGATCAGTTTAGGGCTACGCGCGGGGCGATAATTTTCTTTACAGATATATCTTTCTATGCCGATACTTAAACGATGACTATCAGTTAATGGAGACAGTTATGATCGAAAGACCTTATTTGTTGAGTGGTCGCAATACCATTATTCACAAAATGCGCAAATATGATTTGTTGATCATCAATGGACCTGAAATGCCAGCATTGCTAGTGACCCACCGCGGTATCAGCGTTTATGAAGGCAGCATTCCAGAGACCAAACGCGATGCCAAAATGCTGGACGTGGAGATGCTTGATATTAGTGCGATTGAAGTATTTGGTGAAGAGAAGACTTTGTTGTTTGTGCAAATGATTTCGGGCAAAGAATATAAAATCGATTACTCTAAAGTTGGCACAGATTTGTTTATCAAAATGCATCAAGCGAGCATGTTGTAAAATTGTCGCGTTTTTGTCACAAGTCTACCACCAAAATCGATATTCTCTTTTTGGACTAAGCCATCTATGCTAAACCTCTGATGTTTAGACGGCTTGGATGGCTCATGCACGATTTTTATCACCCTCAATACCCCGATTCTGCCAGTTTGCAACGCAAAGCGATGGCGCGTATGCCGCGTTTCGCCTATCAGTACCTCGAAGGTGGCTGTATCGACGAGAACGGTCTAAATCGCAACCACGAAGAGCTTATTCAAGTGCGATTGCGCAGCGAGCTGTTGCAACCAAGCCTAACAGTGGATCCCAGCGTCGAGTTATTTGGTCATACCTACGCAGCCCCTTTTGGCATTGCCCCGGTTGGCTTGCAGGGCTTGATGTGGCCTAAGGCACCAGAAATCTTGGCCAAAAGCGCCGCGCAAATGAACATTCCGTATGTCTTAAGCACCGTATCCTCGGCAAGTTTGGAAAGTATTGCACAGATCAGTGAAGGCAAGGCGTGGTATCAACTCTACAACCCTACTGATGACGCCACACGTGCTGACTTGATCCGCCGCCTCAAAGACTGCCAATACCAGACCATGATGGTGACGGTGGATGTGCCGACCTTTGGCTATCGCGTCAATGACATCAAAAACGGCCTATCCATGCCGCCCAAAATGTCGCTGAGCAATGTCATCCAGATGGGGCTCAAGCCGCGCTGGTTATATGAAACGGCACTTGCCGGTGAACCGCAAATGCAAACCCTCAAACCCTACATGCCCAAAGATATGCGTGCTGACCAGCTCGCTGCTTTTATGAATAACACGGTAATGGGCGCGGTGGATTTTGAGGCGCTTAAAGAATTACGCGACCTGTGGCCGGGCAATTTTATTATCAAAGGCTTAGTGAACCCCAATGATGTGGCCAAGGCGGTCGAAATTGGCGCTGATGGCGTGGTGTTATCCAATCACGGCGCGCGCCAGCTTGACTGCGGTGAGTCTTCTATCACAGGGCTTCAAAACGTCCGTGAGGCTTTCGCGGGTAAAATTAAACTGCTGTTCGACAGCGGTGTACGCAGCGGCACGGATATCGCAGCTGCGATGGCCAGTGGCGCTGATTTTACTTTCTTAGGTCGCACTTTTGTCTACGCCGTTGCCGCCTTGGGTGAAAAGGGCGGGGAACATGCCATCAATATGTTATTAAAACAATACATTCAGGTCATGTCTCAGTTAAAATGCGCGCATTCATCCAAACTGTCGGAATTTTTGGTTCGTGACTAAACCCGCTTTAAGCGACATCCTACAAAGCGCGATCGGCTTAGCCATTGTGTGCAGTATCTTTGCGCTGGGCCTGTGGCTATCTCCCTGGCTGCAGTTACCCGCGGCGCTGATTGGCCTGCTGGTTTTGTTAGGGGTATTTATCTGTTTGGGTCGGATCCCGCAGTGTATCTTGCTGCCGTGGCAGTTTATGCTCAAGCACATGTCGTTATTTTTTGTACCCGCTTTTGTCAGTGTGCCGCTGTATCAAGCACAGTTGGTCACGGATTTTTGGGCACTGTTTCTTACCGTGTTTGTCAGTACCTTGCTATGCATGGCTATTTTGGCGCGCTTTACTCAGCACAAATTTGCCCGCTGGCTAAAGCCCGAGCAGTCCGATGACTGAGTTGGGGCAGGTAGCAAACGCTGCAGTTTGGATTAGCCTGACCATTGGCTGTTATATCTTGGCGCTGAAGTTATTTGCCAGGGCCAATTACCATGTATTGCTGCACCCCATTATCGTGACGGCGCTGATGGTGCTAGGGCTTATCGGCGTCTCCGGGCAGGCGATCCGCCCGGTGGTCGATAACATTGAATTACTCCACTGGTTACTTGGTCCCACCACCGTCGCGTTGGCCATCCCCATCTATCGGCAAGGCCAACTAGTCAAACAGTTGGGCCTGCGCTTACTGGTGCCAATTGTATTGGGTGGGGCACTTGCGCCATTAACCGCATGGGGGATTTTGTTGAGCTTTGATAGCTCGCTGGCCATGCAGCTGACTATTTTGACCAAATCCATCACCACGCCATTGGCAATGGATACCGCATCTATTATAGGCGGGATCCCATCGGTTGCCGCCATCATTGTGATTATTACCGGTATTGTCGGCGTACTGGGCTGTCAGCTGGTGTACAGATTATGTGCGGTGCAAGATGATGCAGTGAAAGGGCTGGTGCTAGGGATTTTTGCCCACGGTATCGGCACTGCCAAAGCCATTCAAATATCTGAGCGCGCCGGCGCATTTGCCTCACTGGCACTGGGGATCAACGGGATCATCACCGCCTTGATCTTAAGTATAATATTGGGAAACTACTAGTCTTACTGGCGTCTCACGGCTTAAGAATACGCGCCACTAGCCGATAAAATGCTATCTGAGTTCTAACGGTTAAGTTACATGCGATATTCTGTGCTCATTTGTGACGACTCTTTAATCGCCCGCAAACAAGTCGCCAAGTCGCTTCCCCAAGATTGGGATGTCGATGTTCATTTTGCTAAACACGGTGAAGATGCGCTGGATCAAATTGTCCAAGGCAAAGGGCAGATCCTGTTACTGGATTTGAACATGCCGATTTTGGACGGTTATGAAACTCTTGAAGCAATTGTGAACGAAGGGCACCGCACCAAAACCATCGTGATCTCGGGTGACATCCAGCCCGAGGCGCATCAGCGAGTGCTAGCGCTGGGGGCTCTGGACTTTATCCATAAACCCGTCAATAGCCAAGACCTCAAAGCGGTGTTGGCCAAACACCAGCTTCTTCAACACGATGAAGCTGAGGAAACCTCCGAGTTACCCTATATCATGCGCGACTGTTACCAAGAAATTACCAACGTTGCGATGGGACAAGCGGGCGATCATTTGGCGCGCATTATGAATGTCTTTGTCAAACTACCCATCCCCAATGTCAACCTGATTGAGGTGGCTGAGATCCACATGATGCTCAGCGACATCGAGCAAGACGAACGAGTGTCATCGGTGTGTCAGAGTTTTGTGGGCGGCGGAGTATCAGGTGAAGCCGTGTGTATTTTAAGTGACTCATCCTTTGGAGATGTGGCGAAGATCCTCAATATCGATAAAGCGGTGGACGACCAAATTCAGCTCGAAGTGTTAATGGATGCCGCCAGTATTTTAATTGGTACGTGTTTACGCGGTATTGCCGAGCAGCTTGATATTCATCTCCGTCAAGGTCAGCCAATGGTGTTAGGCCAGCACCGCAATGTGGGCGATTTGATTGCCAATAATCAGCACAAGTGGCGCAAAACCCTCGCCATAGAGATCAGCTACGGTATCGAAGGCTATGATGTGCAGTGTGACTTAGTGCTGCTGTTCAGTGAAGAGTCGATGCTGGTGATGAACAAAAAACTCGACCACTTGTTGGAGGACGTCGCATGAGCCTAACCGTCGTTGAGGAAATGCAAGAATTTCATTGGCTGATGGACATGATCCAAACCGTGGACGTGGGCATCGTGGTGCTTGACCGCGAGTTTAACATTCAGGTGTGGAATGATTTTATGGAATCCCACTCTGGGATCATCGCCGATAATGTCAAAGGTCAGTCGCTGTTTGCGGTGAATCCTGATATCGATGCGCAGTGGTTCAGCGACAAATGCAAAGCGGTGTTTGACCTGCATGTTCGTACCTTCATGACGTGGGAGCAGCGGGCGTATTTATTTAAATTTACGCACTTTCATCCCATTACCGGGCTGGAGGATTTTATGTACCAAAATATCGTCATATCACCACTGACATCCACCAGCGGCAAGGTCGATTATATCTCGCTCATGGTTTATGACGTGACTGAAAAAGCCGCCGCCAAAAAGCGCCTAGATGCACTACAAGTCAAACTAGACGAACTACAACACACCTCTGCATAAGCAGGGGGCGTTACCGCTACCAGTCGGTGAGCGCGGCCATCGTAAAGCGCGTGCCGTCTATCTCTAGCACGACCTGCTGTGGCTCGATAGCGATGATGGTCACACGACCGTCGATCATATCTCCCTCCTGCATTCTACGATTGTTCACTCGCACCCAGCGCTCACTTGCCACACTTGCATACAAATGCTGAGCGAATACCATATTTGGCATGCGCGTTAACAAGTGCGCGGGAAGTTGACCAATGCGCGGCAAATCTTCGTTAGAGGTGATTTTGACTTTGACTTCATCCTCCATGGATAGCGGATTACTTTCGATTTGTGCAAGGACTTCGGCCAACTTGGCCTGCACCGCTGGGGAGGCTTTAGTTGTTGGGGCTTGCTGCGTTAGCAACACGCCTTCTTCTGGCGCGATAAGGTTGGCGTTATTGCCAGCATTGTCAGTATCAGTGAGCGTATCCGCGTCACTCACATTGTCGCTTACATTGTCGATCACATCGTCGCTAAAAACCTCGCTAGGAGCACTAGAGATTGGCGCTTGCTCATTTGGTGCAGTTTGTACCTCTGCCGGGTTGGCTGTTGAGGCTTGTAAGGGTAATGCTACAGGTGATGTCGCTTCTGTGGTCTCTTTAGGCAGGGCAACGGTGTCGGGGACTGTCTGGGGGGGCAAAAGGTACCACCACATAACGCTGTAGCCTAACAGCAGACCGGCCACTGCAGCGCCTGTAAATTTGAATAACTTGGGTCCTTGCAGTTGCCAAAACCCCGGCAGACGCTGAATACTTGGCAAAAATACGCTGCGATTAAATTGTTCTGACATCTGCGAGTCGACCTCGCGAGCGTCTTTTTGCATCAATAAATGCTGGGTTTGACTAGTATGGCTTTGGCTCTGGCGTTCGTCTTCAACAGGGGCGGTTGGCTCCAGTTCTAGCGTTTGACTTGGGTCAATGGCAAGCTCGGTGACGCCCATTTCTTTAAGCCCCTTGACCATATCAAAGCTAGTGATATGACCTTGCTTGCGGATTTTGACCGGGCCATGCTGGGCGACAATAGAGACTACGTACATGCCAGGCGCTAATGCGTCAATGTGAATGATAGTCGTATCAGCCATGGATGCCTCCCGCGAGTAATGCACCGAGCACAGCAAAAGTGGCAAAAGTGGCCAGCACATAGGTCGTCGTATGCTGTTCTAAACGCTGGGTGACAACATCCTCGCCAAGGATCTGGCTGGCGGCTAGTCGCATCAGGTGTTTTTTGACCGCCGGTGATTGTTGTGTGTAGCTTAAGGTTAACGCTCTGTCGCACAACAAATTAATGACTCGAGGGATCCCGCCGGTGATTTGATAAATAGTATTAATGGCACCAGGTTGAAACGCACTGATGTCACCCCCTGCGACTTCGAGACGATGCGCCACGTAGCCTTTGACTTCTTCTGCGTTGAGTGGCAGCAGGTGATAACGGGCGGTAATGCGCTGGGCAAGCTGGCGCAGTTCATTGCGCTGGAGTAGGGCTTGTAGTTCAGGTTGACCGATGAGCACCACTTTGAGTAGTTTCTCACGATGAGTTTCAAGATTGGTTAACAAACGCAGCTGCTCTAGTACTTCGGGCAGCAGGTGTTGGGCTTCATCGATGATAAGTACGGTGTTGACATGCTTGGCGTGATTCGCGGCGAGATGGCGCAAAATGATATCGGTAAAGTATTTTAAACTGCGCTGCTGCGCATCGTACTCAATGCCAAACTCATCACATACCGTGGCTAACAGCTCCAGTGCTGACAAAGTCGGGTTGAGGATCAGCGCCACCTGGGTGTTTTCGGGGAGTTGGGCGAGTAGCTGGCGCGATACCGTGGTTTTGCCGGTGCCGACTTCCCCTGTTAACATGACAAAGCCGCCGCTCTCGCGTAATCCATAGGTGAGGTGTGCCAGCGCCTCTTTGTGCCTTGGGCTCATAAATAAATAAGCGGGATTAGGTGCAATAGAAAACGGATTGTCGGATAATCCAAAATACGATAAATACATAGTGAATCGATTATTATAATATGCGCTGA
>CAZLGJ010000111.1:0-8999 GCA_964559075.1 uncultured Glaciecola sp. | reverse complement strand
CGCACCAAACGCTGCATTTCTGTTACTTCTTCTGGACGTTCATCGATCAACAATACCATCAACTGACACTCAGGATGATTGGCTGATATCGACTGCGCAATATTTTGAAGTAATAGCGTTTTACCTGCTTTCGGTGGAGCAACGATTAAGCCACGCTGACCACGACCAATTGGGGAAGCAAGGTCAAGGACACGCGCAGTAATATCTTCAGAACTTCCATTTCCACGCTCTAGTCTGAAACGTTCATTTGCATGCAATGGTGTTAGGTTTTCGAAGAGGATTTTATTACGGGAGTTTTCTGGCTTGTCGAAGTTAACTTCGCGGATTTTCAATAGTGCAAAATAACGCTCGGAGTCCTTAGGGGGGCGAATTTTGCCAGAAATCGTGTCCCCGGTACGCAGATTAAAGCGACGAATCTGGCTTGGCGAGACATAAATGTCATCCGGTCCGGCCAAATAAGATGAATCTGCAGAGCGCAAAAAACCAAAGCCATCTTGTAAAATTTCTAATACCCCGTCACCGAAGATATCTTCGCCGCTTTTTGCGTGGGATTTTAACACGGAGAAAATAATGTCTTGTTTGCGCGCGCGCGCCATGTTTTCAATGCCCATTTCTTCAGCAAGGGCAACTAAGGTACTAATTGGTTTGTTTTTGAGTTCGGTAAGATTCATAGTTGGGTTATTCTGTGGTTGTGAGCGTTATAACTCGTCAAATACGCGTAAGGCGTTATCAAAGATAATGATTGTGAATTGGGAATATGCACAGCACAGGCGTTGTAGGATGTGACTGTGTGCTCATGCCTGAGCTATACGGTTAAAATTAACACTAAATACACAAATGCACAAGTGTAATTATGCCAAAGTCATACAAAAAACCCCTGTCAAACACATGACAAGGGCTTCATAAGGACTGCTAAATGATAAATTTTACTTTATACGTGCTCAGCCAAAAACTCTTCTAGCTGGGTTTTGGATAAGGCGCCAACCTTAGTTCCAACAACCGCTCCGCCTTTAAATAAGAGCAATGTAGGGATCCCACGAATACCGAATTTAGGCGGCGTTTCACTGTTTTCATCCACATTTAATTTTGCGACTGTCACTTTACCGTCGTAACTTTCAGCAATTTCAGATAGTATAGGCGCAATCATTTTACAAGGGCCACACCATTCCGCCCAAAAATCAACTAGGACAGGACCTTCAGCATTGATGACATCTGCCTCAAATTTATCGTCAGACAACGTGATAATTTTGTCGCTCATTCTTTTCTCCAGTGTAGATGAACAATTCATTTCATCGATATAGTGTTATAAGAATCTGCTTAGAATGCAAGGGTAATTACATAAATTTATGCAAAAGACACACTTAACAGATACTCGATTTGACGATTTACCGATCAACGAAAAAGTCAAAGCCGCCCTTAAACAAGCGAATTTTGAAAGCTGTACGCCGATACAAGCAATGAGCTTACCCCCGTTACTTGCGGGCAACGACGTTGCCGGTCAAGCACAAACGGGTACAGGTAAAACTATTGCTTTTTTGGTCGCTACGTATCACAAGCTCCTATCGCAATCGCCAGAGCACAATGACCCGCGTGCCATCATTATGGCCCCAACCCGTGAACTTGCCGTGCAAATTCACAATGACGCCAAAATACTCAGTCAAACAACCGGTTTATCATGTGGTTTGATTTATGGGGGCGAAGGTTATGAAAATCAACGTCAACAGCTCGACAATGGAGTTGATATTATCATCGGCACCACGGGTCGTATTATCGATTTTTATAAGCAAGGCGCGTTTAGCCTAGCCAATATCGAAGTAGCAGTACTGGATGAAGCGGATCGCATGTTTGATTTAGGCTTTATCAAAGACATACGTTACTTGTTCCGTCGCATGCCCAAACCACAAGAGCGTTTAAGCATGTTGTTCTCCGCCACGCTGAGCTTCCGCGTACAGGAACTGGCCTACGAACACATGAATACGCCTACTCATGTCGAAGTGGCGCCGGAACAAAAAACCGGCGCACGTATCCAGGAAGAGCTTTTTTATCCTTCTGGCTCAGACAAAATGGCGCTATTGCTTACGCTGATTGAAGATGAATGGCCGGATCGCGCCGTCATATTCGCCAACACCAAACACGAATGTGAAAATGTTACCGCCTGGCTCAAAGCCGATGGTCACCGCGTTGGCTTGCTCAGTGGCGATGTTCCTCAGAAAAAACGTCTACAAATTTTGCAAGGCTTTACCAAAGGGACATTAGACTTTTTGGTTGCCACCGATGTAGCAGCACGCGGCTTGCATATCGATAAAGTCTCGCACGTATTCAACTACGACCTGCCTGATGATGCCGAAGATTATGTGCACCGCATCGGTCGTACCGGTCGTGCAGGCGAAGCTGGCCATGCCATTAGCTTTGCTTGCGAAAAATATGCCTTGAACTTACCCGCAATTGAGGCGTATATTGAACATCAGATACCCGTCAGCGAATATGACACTGACGCACTGTTAACGGATCTAACTGTGCCAAAAACACCAACAAGGAAGCGCCATGGCAAACCTACAGGGCGAAAGCCAAGCCATAACAACAGACATCGCAAACCTCGTCAAGATAGAGGTTGATACTGCAGAGGTTTCAGATGTACAAGGTCAGTTTGATGCTAGGTATGACAACATACCGCAACATAATAATAAGAAAACGATGCGCCACCAGGATTTGACCACATTACAGCCACAGGGTGAGTATTTTGCAGCCGTTGACATGGGCTCAAATAGCTTTCACTTGGTGGTTGTGCATGTTGTCAATGGCAATGTTCAAATCGTCTCTAAGGTAAAGCAAAAAGTTCAGCTTGCCGCTGGGCTTAACGCCGAGAACTTCTTGCATCTTGATGCTATGGAGCGTGGCTGGCAGTGTTTGGCTACCTTTGCCGACCGGCTTAAAGATATTCAGGTGCAAAACATTCGTGTGGTGGCCACCGCAACACTGCGCTTAGCTACTAACGCAGATGATTTTCTATTAAAAGCGGAAGCTATTTTATCTCAACAGATAAAAGTGATCAGCGGTGTTGAAGAAGCCGAAGAAATTTATCGTGGTGTTGCCTACACCTCGACTACCACCGGTAATACGCTGGTCATAGACATCGGCGGGGCGAGCACTGAAGTCATTATTGGACGCGATATTCAACCTATTCATTTGCACAGTTTTAACATGGGATGCGTAACCTTTACTGAGCGCTATTTTGCCCAAGGTCAACTGACAATGGCTCGCTTTGACGCCGCTATTAAGGCTGCCAAAGCAGAAATAAATCCGCATTTGAGTCCATTTACCTGCTTTGATTGGGAGATTTGCCTCGGCGCCTCTGGCACGCCACAAGCGATCACTGAGATCCTGCAGCACCAAGGTTACAAAGATGCGATCCGCTTAGATTATTTGTACCAACTGCGCGAACAATGCTGTGAGTATGCACACATTGAACAGCTTGATATTGCGGGACTTGCCGAATCGCGCCAAGCGATCTTTCCCAGTGGTTTGGCGATCCTCATTGCCTTATTTGAGCAATTTAATATCGACGCCATGAATCTCGCTGGCGGCGCGTTGCGGGAGGGCTTGATCTACGGGATGCTCGATGATCAGCCGTTAGATGATAGACGTACTCAGACCATTATTCGCTGTATTAAGCAGTTCCACATTCATGCCCAACATGCCCAACAAGTGACGCATACCGCACTTGGCCTGTATCAACAATACTGTGCACAAGCCCCTTTATGCAGCGTTGATAGTCGCACCTTATTGCACACCGCAGCGATGTTACATGAAACGGGCTTGCACATTAGTTTCAAAAACCAACAGCAACACGCCCAATATATCTTGTCTCATTATGAATTACCGGGATATACCAAACTCCAAAAGGAATGCCTTGCGCTGTTAGTTGGTAATTACAAGGAATCAATTGACGCTGAGGCCTTTGCCGCTTTTCCCGAGGAGCTAAGAACATCGATGGTGGTACTGATCCGGATTTTGCGGATCGCTTGTCTTTTACACGTAAAGCGGAACCATCAACCTGCTTTAATCCAAGATGCTCAGATAAGCCTAAGGGTAACAGGTGATAAAAATAACGAGCAGTGGGAATTGTTTATCAATAAACATTGGCTAGATGCCAACAAGCTGGTGCAGGCCGAGCTTGCCAATGAGGCATGGCTCCAGCACAGAGTAAAGTGGACGCTCAGTCTACAGACGCATCCACTGAATCAGGCCGATTTATCCTTGTAGCTGTTCAGCAGCTGCCACGGCAAAATACGTTAAGATCCCATCCGCACCAGCGCGTTTAAAACACAGCAGTGATTCGGTGATGACCTGTTGTGGATCCAGCCAACCTTGGGCAAATGCAGCTTGGTGCATAGCATATTCACCGCTGACTTGATAAGCAAAGGTCGGTACAGCAAATTCGGATTTTACACGCCTAACAATATCCAAATACGGCATGCCGGGTTTCACCATCACCATATCAGCCCCTTCTTGCAGATCTAGGGCAATCTCTTTTAACGCTTCATCGCTGTTGGCGGGATCCATTTGATACGTTTTCTTGTTACCGCCTTTGAGGTTACCCGCAGAGCCGACCGCGTCGCGAAACGGACCGTAGTAACTCGAAGCATACTTGGCCGAATAGGCCATGATATTGATATGCGGGTGTCCCTGCTGTTCTAGCGCATGACGGATCATCCCGATACGCCCGTCCATCATATCTGAGGGTGCAACGATATCTGCGCCCGCTTCAGCATGAGAAAGTGCTTGCTTGACCAACACTTCACAGGTTTCGTCGTTGAGTACATAGCCACTATCGTCAATCAGTCCATCTTGACCGTGGGTCGTAAATGGATCCAGCGCAACATCGGTGATCACCAGCAGTTCTGGAAATTTTTGTTTAACCGCGCGCACGGCACGCTGTGCCAAGCCATCTGCCGAAAAGGCCTCAGCCGCATCTAATGACTTTGCCGCAAGAGGCGTTACTGGGAATAAAGCTATTGCAGGGATCCCCAAAGCAACGACATGCTCCAAGCGCCCCAATAAAGTATCAATGCTATAGCGAAATACATCTGGCATCGAAGCCACCGGCTCAACCTGCCCCTCACCCTCTCGCACAAACATGGGATAAATCAAATCTTTTACCGATAAATGCGTTTCACTGACTAACCCGCGAATATTGTCGTTTAAGCGCAGGCGGCGTGGTCGTGAAAAAGGGTAATGGCTCATATTGCTGAATGACATCTAATTTGCTCGCTTAATCAATGCGCTTAACACGTGCTGTACGATTGGACTGTTCGGTGGTTAAAATGAATCCGCCAAAACGACCTTCTTCAATTTCAACACGGTCGCCAACGGCAATTTTTAAACGACTAATCTCGGTTTGTTTCCACACTTGTCCATTGTTCAAGGTCACCGTAAAGTACTCGTTGCGGTCAAAACTAATGTCGGCAACCGCAGCAAATAGAGTGTCATCACGCACTTCCACGCGACCAAAATCTTCCGTAATACCCAAATCGTCCTCTACACGGCGGAGCTGACTTGCCGTTTTTGGTGGTGCCTGACGTGTCGGCGTGGCAGTCGATACTGGCGCGCTGTCCATGACCGCAAACGGTTCGGTTGGCACCGCCGATGGGTCGTTAATCGATGATAAAACGCGTTGCTGTGGGGCATAATCGCGCGTATTCGCTTGCCCTTGAGAGGCATCTCGCTGTTGGATTTGCGCTTGCGGCAAGACGCTGTCCGAATAATCGCTTAGCTGACCAGCAATGCGATCAAAACATACCAAACGCTGCAAGCTGTTGCTCGTTTGCGCGCATTGTGCCACTGCATCTGCCAAAGAGTCTTTAGCGTGAGCGGCAAACACACTACTACTAAGTGTAAGTATAATGATGGAAATGCGTAACATATCGTTCTCTTTATTTTAGTGTTTGAGTCTAACTTTTTTATTGTGAGGTGGATGCACTATCCACTGGCTTTCGCGTATAGATGCTACCAACAATAATCCCCAATTCATAGAGTAGCCACATTGGCACTGCCAATAATGTTTGGGAAATGATATCCGGTGGCGTCATTAACATCCCTACCACAAAGGCACCGACAATCACGTAGGCCCGTTTCGCGCGTAGGTTTTCTGCCGTGGTTGCGCCGGTCCACAACATCACTACGATAATAATAGGTATTTCAAAAGAGACGCCAAAGGCAAACAAAATTTTGAGTACGAAATTGAGATAGCTGTTGATGTCCGTACTCACGATGACACCTTCTGGCGCAACTGAATTAAAAAACGCGAACGCCAGCGGAAACACCACATAATAGGCAAAGGCCATTCCAGCATAAAACAGCAAAGTTGAGGTAAACAGCAGCGGGGCGACTAATTTTTTTTCATTGCGGTACAGTCCCGGCGCAACAAACGCCCAGAGCTGATACAAAACATAAGGAATAGCAATAAAAAAGCTTACGACAATGGTGAGTTTAAATGGTGCAAAAAACGGCGAGGCCACATCGGTTGCAATCATGCTGGCCCCTTCGGGCATTACCGCAAGTAACGGGCTGGCTAACCAGTGATATATGTCTTGCGCAAAATACGCCAAGCACAAAAATACCACCAGAACACTAAGCAGCATTTTTAATATACGCGAACGCAGTTCGATAAGATGGGTAATTAAACTTGCGGTATCCGTCATTTTGATGACTTTTTGTAAGGCGTTTGCACTGAACGTGCTGCTTCGGTGAGCTCATCGACGCTTTTTTGCAGCTCGGGATCGAGGTTTTGCATACCCTGTTCCTCAGCTTTGCGCAGATTTTCGTGTAGCTCATGAATGCGCAGCTGTTCTTCCATTTCGTTTTTGAAACCAGAGGCGGCTTTTTTGACCGAGCGCACCGTTGATAAGGTCGAACGAATAGCACCAGGGAGCCTAGCAGGTCCTAACACCAGCAGCGCCATCACCCCAATAACTAGCAGCTCCCAAAAACCGATGTCAAACATAGTTTAATCTTGCTTGCGCTCGGCGTTGTCACTTTGGACATTTTTACTTGGTTGTGCTGTTGTTTGTGCGCTGTCAGCTTCAGAAGAGAGCTTTTCTTGAGGAAAGTCTGCGTCTTTTGGCTCTTCATTGACTGCTTTTTTGAATCCTTTAACAGCATCACCTAAATCACTGCCTAACCCGCGCAGTTTTTTGCTGCCGAATAATAAAATGACAATTAACGCGATGATCAATAACTGCCAAATACTAATACCACCCATGTTGTGTCCTTTGTTCCATAAAACTAACTGCATCGATTATATGTGAGTTATCGGGAGATTTCATGCGAAATAAACATTATGTTTCATTTCTTTCGACTGATATAGTAGGCATGTTGTCGTTTTGTTACAAACGTTCAGATTGAAAATCAATAATAATAGGCTTGTATGCGTTTTTTGATGGTTGTTGTGCTGTTTTTATTTCCTGCAACGGGTGTTGCACAGGAGTCGCACGCCAAAGAAAAAGCTGACGATGTGTGGTTTGACGCCTGGCAACGCTCGCTTACCACGACCTTCAATACCCAAGCGCAAGATATCGATGCGTGGTTTGCCAGTGCGGACAACCCAGACGTGTCTGCTGGCGCTTCGGGCAAAATCAAACTTGGATGGGAGCCTCGCAGCGGCGATCTGAGCAGTATCGAGCCACGCTTCAAATTGCGTTTGCGCTTACCATCCATGCAAAACCGCGTCGACCTACTGCTCAGTGACGATGATGATGACAGCTTAGATAACACCTTAAACGTCTCGCGTGAGCTCGAACGCCGCCGAGACACCACCACCTTAGCTTTACGTGTGTTCAGTCCGCGTTTTGATAAAGTGCGCTATCGCGTAGGGGTAGGACGACGCGACCAAGTGTTTGTGCGTACCTCTTACTACAATACCGAGCGCTTTTCCCCTAAACTACACTTGCTCTATGACGGGCGGGTATATCATTACAATCGCGATGGCTGGGGAGCCGAAGTCGGTGCATCACTGATCCATGAGACCAGCGGTACCAAGCTCGATCGCTACAGTCATCGCTGGTATTACCAAGACAAGTATCATCGCTACAAATGGCACGTCGAAGCGCAGCGTTATTACCGCTTAAGCACGCAATCTACGTTTATCCTAAATGCCTACACACAGGGCTATTCACAACCCAACATGCACACCGAACAGGTGTATATCAGCACCAAATTACGCAGCAACCCCTTGCGCAAATGGCTGTTTTTTGAAATTGAGCCCTTTGTACTATGGCTCAAAGAAGAGGATTTTCGCCCTTCATACGGAATGGCGCTGCGCTTTGAAGCGTTTTTTGGGGCCGATGCGAATTTTCAGTTCTAATCATCCAAAAACTTAGTTTTTAGCGCTGCTTTTAACCAAAACAGCACGCCAACGCTAAGCGCAGCGATATCGTAATACCAAGGCTGGTCGTTGATAAACAATAACAGGGCGATGACAAAGGCCGTGGACCCCAACATGCCGTACAAAGTAGATTTTTGATACTCACGCTGCTGACGCTGTTGTTGCAAAAAAAGTTTTTCTTCCCGGTCGGGCAAAGCTTTGAGCTGTTGCAGGCTGTTAAACAACAAATCGGGCATGGCAGGAAATTTTTCAACCCAGTACGGCGCGTTTTGTTGAATTTTGGTGATAAAGGCTTTTACACCAATTTGTTCATTCATCCAATTTTCTAAAAATGGTTTAGCGGTAGCCCATAGATCCAGCTGTGGGTATAGCTGTCGCCCTAAGCCTTCGACATACAGTAGGGTTTTTTGAAGTAAGACCAGCTGCGGCTGCACTTCCATTTCGAAACGTCGGGCGGTGTTAAACAGTTGCAACAGCACGTGACCAAAGGATATTTCATTCAGCGGCTTGTGAAAAATCGGATCGCACACGGCGCGAATTGCCACTTCCAAATCATCCACATTGGCATGGCTTGGCACCCAACCCGAATCGACGTGAAGCTCAGCCACCTTGCGAT
>CAZLGJ010000110.1:0-9080 GCA_964559075.1 uncultured Glaciecola sp. | reverse complement strand
TCTACGACATTACGCTCTGCAACAGCACCAACGATTCCGCACATAATTTACTCCTTGTCGGTGGCAACGAGGACGTTGACACCCTTTTGTTCAATTCGATGCAACGCATCATTATTAATTTGGTTATCGGTCACAAATGTGGATATCTGTGACCAGGCTAATTCAATATTGGGCATTTTTTTATCGAGCTTACTCGACTCAGCTAAGACCACAGTGCGTGCTGAGACTTGCGACATGACCTGGCTGAGCTTGGTCAGCTCGTGAAACGTGGTTGTCCCGGCTGCCAAATCAATCCCAGATGCCCCGACAAATGCCAACTCAAAGTTGTAAGAAGCAATCATTTTTTCTGACATTTGTCCTTGAAAGGATTGCGAAACAGGATCCCAAGTGCCGCCACACATGAGCACCGTCGCATTTTGGCTTTGCTGCGTCAGCGCGGTGGCAATAGGTAATGAGTTGGTCATGATCACCAAGTCGGGAATAGCCTGTAAAAAAGGCAACATCTGCGCGGTAGTCGAACCGCTGTCGATTATAATGCGCGCTCCTGGTGTGATCAGTTCACTCGCCGTTTTGGCAATGCTGCGCTTTTGTGGGGTAGTGATCTTTTGCGCAAATGGAATAGACGTCGCGGGTTGCTGTGGCGAAGCCAGCACGGCGCCACCATGCGTGCGAATACAAACACCGTCACGCTCTAACGCTTGCAGGTACTTTCGAATCGAAACCTCAGATACAGACAAGCTTGCAGCAAGTTCTGCTACACTGAGTTTATGCTGGGTTTCTAGAAGCTGTTGGATAATAGCTAGGTTTTCGCTGGGCACTATCTAAACACACCAAGTTTCAAAACGAAACCAATAATAGTTGATTAGTTTCGTTTTGTAAACAGCGAAATACCCTACTTTTTAGTTGGTCGCTCCCAGCCAGCCAAGTTGCGCTGTTTGGCTCGGGCAATGGCTAACTCACTGTCGCCAACCGTTTTAGTGACAATCGAACCTGCGCCAACGGTCGCCTGCACGCCAATCTCAACCGGAGCAACCAAGGATGAATTTGAACCAATAAAGGCCCCGTCGCCAATCACGGTTTTGGACTTGTTTACTCCGTCATAATTACACGTAATAGTCCCAGCGCCAATGTTGGCCCCTTCTCCGACCGTGGTATCCCCAAGGTAAGTAAGATGGTTAGCTTTGGAGCCTTTGCCGAGGTAGGTTTTTTTCACCTCGACAAAATTACCTACTTTGGCGCCTTCTGCCATCTCAGCGCCCGGGCGCAAACGCGCGTAAGGTCCAACTTGACAGTCAACGCCCACGACGGCTTCTTGCACAATCGAAAACGCTTCTATAACAGCGCCATCGGCAATGGTGCAGTTTTGTAGGACGCAGTTAGGACCAATACGGACATTGTTGCCCAACACCACCTCACCTTCAAACACAC
Source organism: uncultured Glaciecola sp. (assembly GCA_964559075.1). Taxonomy (GTDB): domain Bacteria; phylum Pseudomonadota; class Gammaproteobacteria; order Enterobacterales; family Alteromonadaceae; genus Opacimonas. Next base: position 7,652 of record CAZLGJ010000110.1, on the reverse strand, counting down.
AGTTCACGTCAATGCTGACATCGTTGCCCACGGTGAGTGTACCGCGAACATCAAAGCGATGTGGATCGGCAAGACTCGCCCCATTGAGCATCGCCTGTTCGGCTTGCTCAAGCTGGTAAGCACACTCAAGACGCGCTAGCTGTACGCGGTTATTGACACCTTCTACTTCTACAGGCGTATCTGGATGCGCAGCACGAATTTGCTTACCTTCAGCCGCTGCCATCGCAATTACGTCGGTTAAATAAAACTCGCCTTGGGCGTTGTCATTGTTGAGCTGTCCCAACCAACGCTTCAAATCAGCACCGCCCATTACCATCATGCCGGTGTTAATTTCGCTAATGTCACGCTGGGCATCGGTCGCGTCTTTGTGCTCCACAATCGCAGTGATGTTATCGCCTTCACGAATAATTCGGCCCATGCCGGTCGGATCGTCCAAATGCACGGTTAACAGCGCTAAATCCGCTTGTGCTTTAGCTTCCAGCAACCGCGACAGCGTTGAGGCTTTAATCAAAGGGGCATCACCCACTAGGATCAATACATCGCTGGCATCATCTATATGTGGCAGCGCTTGCTGAACCGCATGTCCAGTACCGAGCTGCTGCGCTTGCAAGCACCAGTTGAGATTGTTGTGCTCAACAGCCGCTTGCAGCTGATCAGCGCCATGCCCATAGACCAAGTTGACCTGAGCTGCACCGAGCTCATCAACCGTATCGATGATATGCTGGACCATGGCTTTGCCGCCAATCGGGTGTAAAACTTTGGGGAGTGAGGATTTCATGCGCGTGCCTTTTCCGGCCGCGAGGATAACAACTGCTAAAGACATGGTTTTCCCTAAAAAATTAAATTCCAATGAAGAGTATCGGCCATTCAGCTCGGTTGCTGCTGCCATTTGCGTTTGAGTTTATCAAACCCGCCCGAGGTAAGTCCAATACCAAATAGGATGACACCGGCGCCAGCTAACATAATTGGAGAAATGGTTTCATCGAGGAGCCACCAACCCCACAGTAAACCAAATACCGGCACTACATAACCAACATATATCGCTTTGGATGCGCCAATGTTGCCTATCAAATCAAAATACAGCACATAGGCGATGCCTGTACACACGAGTGCCAAAATCAACACCGCACCCCATGCATCTGCCGAAGGCATGCTTGTGACTGGAAACATGAGCACCAGTGGTGCCAGGACAATCGAGGTCACAATTTGTGAACCGGCGGCTACTGCCAGCGGTTTGGCATCACTTAAATAGCGCTTAAAATAACACACCGCCACCCCGTAACAGAAGGTCGCAATTAGGCAGCTAAACACCGGTAACAGTGACACCCCAGCGAGCGAGAGGCTTTCATAACTGAGCAAAAACACCCCGAAGACGCCAAACAAAAACCCGAACTTAGCGCTTGTTGAGATCGTTTCGCGCAGCCATAACCAAGCGAGCAAGGCGCCAAAAATCCCAGCCGTTCCGTTTAATAATGCCGTTAATGCCGAAGGTAAATGCATAGCCCCATAAGCAAAAAAACAAAACGGGATCGCGGTATTGAGCAGTCCCACCACCGCAACCTGACGCCAGTATGTCAACATGTCTTTTAGCTCACGACGCCACCAGACAAACGGCAATAAAATCACGCTCGCCAGCACAGCCCGGATCTCCACCATTGCCCAAATACCAAACTCCGGCACGCTGATCCGCATCAGCATAAACGAGGCGCCCCAAATCGCCCCCAACACCAATAATTTCATTAAGTTTGTGTGGCTCACTGCTTCATCCTTATCATTTTAGATGAAACCATCTAAGGAAAATTGTGCGTGCTGTGCCTCGTGCGCTAACAACCAGGCTTTGACCGAAAGACCGCCGGCGTATCCGGTGAGCTTGCCATTACTGCCAATAATGCGATGGCAGGGAATGATTATCGCAATGGGGTTACGGCCATTGGCCATGCCAACTGCACGACTGCCCGTTGGCTGACCTAGGGCACAGGCAATCTGCCCATAGCTGGCGGTTTGTGCATAATTCACTGTGACTAACTGTGTCCACACGCGCTGTTGAAATGCCGTACCTCCTGGGGCAACCGGCACTGAAAAACGCTGCAGAGTCCCGGCAAAATAGTCCTTTAGTTGTGCACAAGCCTCCTGCGTGATCGCATTGGGATTGGCGTGATGAACATTGTACTGCGCCTCATCAATAAAGGTCACCGCCGTTACCGATTCTGCTGATGCACATACTTCAAGGAAAAACCCAGACGCTGACATCACATCTACAAAAGTGTTACTAGTCATGGTTGCTCATTTCCCATAGTTGTAAACACAAATAACTGCGCCACGGCTTGGCCAATGTGCTATCAAGAGGGTATTTGGCCAGCTGTCGTTTGATGATCAAGTCATTCTCCAGCATCACATCCGGCAAACAAAAACCCCGCAGCCGCACGTAGTTGAGGGTCCACGGTCCGATCCCCTTAATTGTACTCAAGGACGCTAACGCCTCTGGCTGTAACGGGCCATGCAAATGAACATACTCACACACATCACACAGGGTTTGCTGACGACGCTGGGGCATTTTAAGGGCGCTAAAATCAATCGCTAGGCATTGCTCTGGGCTGGGGAACGCTTCAAGCGATGGAAATGCCGCTTGCGCCAGCGCCATAATATGATTGATGTGCTTGATGGCAGCAGTCACCGAGACTTGCTGGCCAACCACCGCCCTTAACAAGGCTTCAAAGGGGTGCCAACAGCCCGCTATTGCTACAAAATACAACTGCTGGTGTGTCAAACCTGCTTGAATAAGGGCGGTATGGATGTCGGCAAACGGGGTATCGCAGCCCAGCACGCGCCGCAGTGATGCCTGCTCAGCGGCCGTTATTGCGGCTGCGTCAGTGCGGCGCACAACAAAGGCCTGTCGCGCCTTATCATAGCGCGCAACAATCGCCCCATTGGACACCTCTCGACGATAGCTATCTTGCGCCACTGTCTCAAGCGCAACCAACGTCCGTCGAGCCAAAAATTCCCTGACCAACGGCCATTGATATCCTGGTTGGCAAGGCAGAATGAGCTGTTGTTGAGCACCGTTCGTCATCAATCTCCCCGCACCTGAGTACCAAGCGCTTATTTTTTGAGGTAGGTATACCCTGCCAAACAGTTTTCGTAGAAGTCGGTCAACTTGACCCCTTCACGCGGTTTGATATTGCCCGCGGCCACTTCTTTGTCAATTAAACGCTTGACGTCTTTGGCCATTGAGTCGGGGTTGTACTGCATAATAGACAAGACATTCTCAACCGACGAGCCTCGGACGACCTCTTCAATATAAAAATCTTGCGGATCGTCGTCGTGGCTATAAATATGCACTTCATTGAGACGCCCAAATAGGTTGTGCATATCGCCCATCACGTCTTGGTAGGCACCTGTTAAAAACAAGCCAATATAATAGTTTTCGCCGCTGTGTAATTTGTGCAACGGGATCACGTTGGAGATCTCACGGCCCACCGTAAACTTATCTAATTTGCCATCAGAGTCACAGGTTATATCTACCAACGAACAGTTGACCGACGGTACCTCGCCCATGCGGGTTAACGGCACGACAGGTAAGATCTGATCAATGGCCCAAGTATCTGCAGCTGATTGAAAAATCGAAAAGTTACACAAGTATTGGCTCGATAAATTAAAGTCGAGCTGCTCCATTTCTTCGGGAATAAAATCTTCGCCGCGCAGTTTCTCGCGCACGCGGTTCATGATCTGCCAATAAAAAGTTTCTATTTTGGCCACTTCAGTGATGTCTAATACGCGAAACTTGAAAGCATCTGCCGCTTGCTCTTTGTATTGACTGGCATCGTTGAAGACTTCTTGAATGTTTTCGACCGTCAATGCGGTACCAGCCAGTTCACGCATGTTTTGCACCAGTACGTGCTCGTCAGCCACTTCGGTGGTGTCCACATGAGCGCTGTCGGGACGAATTTCGCCGACTATTTCGGTGATCACGCAGCTGTGGTGAGCAGTAATAGCTCGCCCCGACTCACTGACCAAAGTCGGATGCGGGACTTTTTCAAGGTCGCACACTTCTTTCATGCCGTAGACGACATCAGCAACGTATTCGTCTAACGAGTAGTTGCGCGAAGAGTCATTGGTGGATTTACTGCCATCATAATCAATGCCCAAACCGCCGCCAACATCGACATACTGCAATGGAAAGCCCAAGTGATGCATCTCGGCATAAATCAACGCGCCTTCATTGATAGCTTCTTTGACCGCGCGAATATCGGTCAGCTGACTGCCGATATGAAAATGCAATAGCTGCAAACAATGGCCTAAACCTTCGCTTTGTAAATAACGTGCTGCGTTGATGATTTCACTGATGGTCAAGCCGAATTTCGCACGATCGCCACCCGATCCTTCCCATTTGCCCTTGCCTTTCACCGACATTTTGGCGCGCACGCCGATCATCGGATCAATACCGAGCTCTTTCGCCACTTTGACGATCAAATACAGCTCTGAATATTTTTCGACAACGATAAGCACTTTGCGACCGAGTTTCTGCGCCAAAAACGCCAAGCGCATAAACTCTTCATCTTTATAGCCATTGAGGATGGTCAATGCATCCGGCGTAGTGTTGTACGCCATCACCGTCAACAGCTCGGCTTTCGAGCCCGCTTCCAAGCCATAGTGATAGGCTTGACCAGCATCGACAATTTCTTCCACAACTTCGCGCATTTGATTGACTTTGACTGGGTAGACCCCGCGATAAAGCCCTTGATACTCGGCCTCGTCAATCACGCGGTTAAACGTTTCATTGAGCTGGGCAACTTGAGCGCGCAACACGTCGTGAAAGCGCACTACCACCGGCAGCTGTATACCTTCTTCACGGATCTCTTCTATTACTGCGGTAAAGTCAATCTGCATGTGCGGTCGTGTTGTGTCAGGCGTGACGCACAGGTTGCCATTAGCGCCAATCGCAAAATACCCAGCGCCCCATTTGGAGACACCATAGAGTGCGTCTGCGTCAGTGATATGCCAATCTTGTTGTCGTGAATGCTCGATCATTTTTGTCATTCTCGCGGGTAGTTATGTCAGTGTAAAAGTACTGCTCGAGGGGTAAATTTCGGATTATATAGTGAATAAAAAAAATCGCGAGAAAAAAGCTAAATTAGCTGTGAATTATTTGCCACGTTTCTCCACAAGGTGCCTATACTTAAATGAATCATCTTGCAATATGATCATTTGAGAAGTTCTGATTAATATGAATATCCAAAAACAAATTTCACCGAGCAGCGTGTATGAGCGGCGCAATGGCCAGAAGCTGCGCGTGTTATTTGTCGATGACAATCCCTTAGATTTACAGGTATTGCTCAATAAGCTATCTGATGAATTTGAAGTCACTTTTTCGACCACGGCTAAAGAAGCGGTCTTTTATGCCAACCAGCACCCTGCTCCGGATATCATTCTGATCGACGTGCACATGCCAACGATGGACGGTTTTCAGCTGTGCGAAGTCTTGTCATTGGGCGACAAGACCCGCAACATTCCGAAGATTTTTATTTCGAGTAACAACCGTACCAGTGTCAAAACCAAAGCCTTTAACCTTGGCTGTGTGGACTATGTCACCAAGCCGGTTGATCCGATTGAGCTAAGCATGCGCTTGAGAACGCACGTGCGCCTCAATCAACAGGCCATCGAAATTGACAATATTCCTGCGCTCAATCCCATTACCAATTTGTACAATTTCAACCACTACGTGGAGGAGTTACAAAAAGAATGGGCGACTTGTAAGCGCTATGACTATCCGCTTTCGATGATCCACTGTGCAATTGATGGGTTGGTTCAAATCTCCGATGAGTACGGCCAAGCCGCGCGAGAAAAATGCATCAAGACCGTTGCCAACGGTATCCGTAATGTAGGCAGCCGCCCCGGCGATATGGTAGCGCACATCGATGAGTTTTATTTTGTGATATTGCTATCTGATAGCCATATCTCATATACAGTAAATGCCGCAAAAGAAATCATTGCCCGTATCAAGGGCATGCCGGTCATGCTATTTGGTAAAGATGACCCTATTTACGTCAGCGTAAGCATTGGCATTGCGTCGGTCTATCCCGATGACATTATCGACTCTTCGGTGCTGCATCACAACGCCCAAAAAGCGCTTGAAGAAGCACAGTCGCTCGGCGGTAATACCTGGAGTTTGTTCAGCGATTATCGCAACAAAGAGTCAGAAAAAATTGGCTAAACCTGAACCTTATTACAGCCTCAATTTATCTAGCTTAGCCATCACCATTTACACAAAAAAAAAGCTGTCAAACGACAGCTTTTTAGCTATTTCAAGTACTGATGTGCGACTACATCATCCCCGGCATGCCGCCCATACCGCCCATATCAGGCATTGCTGGTGCGTCATCCTTAGGTACTTCAGCAACCATGGCTTCAGTCGTAATCATTAAGCTGCCCACAGATGAGGCAAACTGTAATGCAGAACGCGTCACTTTGGTTGGGTCAAGAATACCCATTTCAATCATATCGCCGTAGGTATCGTTACCCGCGTTATAACCGTAGTTTCCTTCACCGCCTTTAATGTTGTTTACCACAACTGACGCTTCCGCTCCAGCGTTTGATGCGATCTGACGAAGTGGTGCTTCCATCGCGCGTAGCGCCAGTTTGATACCGACGTTTTGCTCTTCGTTTTCACCAGTTAGGTCAGCTAGTTTGGCTGCAACACGCACTAGTGCGACACCACCACCAGGGACCACACCTTCTTCAACCGCAGCGCGAGTTGCGTGTAATGCATCTTCAACGCGTGCTTTTTTCTCTTTCATTTCAACTTCGGTGGCAGCACCAACTTTGATAACGGCTACACCGCCAGAAAGCTTGGCTAAACGCTCTTGAAGTTTTTCGCGATCATAATCAGAAGATGATTCTTCTACTTGACCACGGATCTGGTTACAACGACCTTCAATTGCCGCTTCATCACCCGCACCGTCAACCACAGTGGTGTTGTCTTTGCTGATCACGACGCGCTTGGCAGTACCGAGATCTTCCAATGTGACTTTTTCAAGCTCAAGGCCGATTTCTTCGCTGATCACCGTGCCGCCAGTCAATACTGCAATATCTTGCAACATCGCTTTACGACGGTCACCAAAACCAGGAGCCTTAACCGCAGACACTTTCACAATACCGCGCATGTTATTTACCACTAGCGTCGCTAACGCTTCGCCTTCTACATCTTCAGCAATGATCAACAATGGCTTAGATGACTTGGCTACGGCTTCTAGCGTAGGCAACAATTCACGGATATTTGAGACTTTTTTGTCAACCAACAAGATGTATGGGCTGTCTAGTTCAACCGTGCCATTTTCTTGGTTGTTAATGAAATATGGCGATAAGTAACCGCGGTCAAACTGCATACCTTCAACCACGTCCAATTCGTTTTGTAAGGCTTGGCCTTCTTCAACCGTAATGACGCCCTCTTTACCAACTTTTTCCATTGCTTCTGCAATGATGTCACCGACGATTGAGTCAGAGTTGGCAGAAATCGTACCTACTTGAGAGATAGACTTGCTATCGGCACATGGCGTTGATAGACCTTTTAATTCTTCAACCGCTGCCGCAACGGCTTTATCGATACCGCGCTTCAGATCCATTGGGTTCATACCCGCAGCTACTGATTTTAGACC
>CAZLGJ010000109.1:0-9233 GCA_964559075.1 uncultured Glaciecola sp. | reverse complement strand
TACGCGGAGCGCAGCAAGCCTTACAACAAATGAGTTAGCTGTTAGGAGCCCCACGTGGAACTATCTTTATTAACCGCGCTATCGCCTGTAGATGGACGTTACGCCAGTAAAACCGACGAATTACGCGCTTACTTTTCTGAGTTTGGTCTACTTAAATACCGAGTCGTGGTTGAAGTACGTTGGTTACAACGCCTTGCCGCCACCCCAGAAATTGCCGAAGTCCCCGCGTTTTCTGACGATGCTAATGCATTTTTGGATAACATCGTGGCTAATTTCTCTGAAGCCGACGCACAGCGCATCAAAGACATCGAAAAAACCACCAATCACGATGTGAAAGCCGTGGAATACTTCCTGAAAGAGCAAGTCGCGCAAGTAGCTGAACTGGACGCCGTATCTGAGTTTATTCACTTTGCCTGTACTTCAGAAGACATCAATAACCTGTCACATGGCCTCATGCTCAAAGAAGCGCGTGATGACGTGATTTTGCCATATATGGATAAGCTGATTGCGGCATTGCGTGAATTAACCGTCGAGTACCGCGCGATCCCCATGATGGCCAGAACCCATGGCCAGCCTGCATCTCCCACCACTATGGGCAAAGAAATGGCCAACGTCATGGTGCGTTTGTCACGTCAACGTGAACAGGTTGCAACAGTCAGCATCTTGGGCAAAATCAACGGTGCCGTAGGTAACTACAACGCTCACTTATCAGCCTACCCTGGCACCGACTGGCACGCACTGAGCGAAGCCTTTGTCACTAGCCTTGGCTTATCGTGGAATGCCTATACCACGCAGATTGAACCGCACGACTATATTGCAGAGCTATTTGATGCCGTGGCGCGTTTTAATACCATTTTGCTCGACTTTGACCGCGACATCTGGGGTTACATTGCCCTTGGTCACTTTAAACAAAAAACCGTTGCCGGTGAGATTGGCTCCTCCACCATGCCGCACAAAGTTAACCCGATTGATTTTGAAAACTCAGAAGGTAACTTGGGCATTGCCAACGCACTCTTTGCGCACTTAGCTACCAAGCTACCTGTATCGCGCTGGCAGCGTGATTTAACCGACTCCACCGTATTGCGCAACCTTGGCGTGGGCATGGGCTATTCACTGATTGCCTATCAAGCTAGCCTCAAAGGCATTAGCAAGTTGGAAGTCAACGAAGCGAGCCTGCTGGCCGAGTTAGACGACAACTGGGAGTTATTAGCTGAGCCCATTCAAACCGTGATGCGTCGATATGGTATTGAAAAACCATACGAAAAACTCAAAGAGCTGACCCGTGGCAAAAAAGTCAACGCCGCTATTATGGCGGAGTTCGTCGATGGCCTAGAGATGCCAGAAGCGGCCAAAGCAGAGCTAAAAACCCTTACCCCGGCAAGCTACATTGGGGATGCAATCAGGCTAGTCGATCAGTTGTTAGCTGACTAATCCTCCTGCATGATGCCCCTTTTGATAGTCATTATCTCAAGGGGCTTTAAGTATGCAACCACCAGAATTTACACCCAGTCAGTTTACACCGACTCGCACCAAACCGATTTTCGACGCTGTGCATAACGCCGTGGTGCTTTTTATAGATATGCAGGATTTTACCTACATCACCCGTGATTTTGCCGACAAAGACGTGCTCTATGCCATGCATTTTTGTTTCGCCGCGTTTGAGGATATTATCAACGCGCACGAGGGTAAAATGATCAAAAACAACGCCGATGAATGCATCGTGTTTTTTGCCACGCCCGCGCCCACACATATCTGGCCATGCATCGAAGCGCTGTTTCGTTGTTTTTTTGCAATTGCGCATTACTACAATGTGTGCGGTAACCTGCGTTTTGGTGCGCACTGCGGCGATGTCTTATGTGGCTATATTGGTAACCTGCCGCGCTATTTTGATATTTGGGGGCGCGCGGTCAGCTTGAGTAGCCGACTTGAAAACGCCGCCCAACAAAACTGCGTGTTAATGAGTGACACCTTTTATCAACGCTTCGCCCCGCAACAACATTTAGCCGTTGAACCGCTAAAATTAAAGGGGTATGGTAGCGTAAAAACCGTGAGTATGAACTGTGAACACCTACGACATCATTGATTTTGAACCTGAGTTATTTTTGCAGCAGTATTGGCAAAAAAAGCCCTGCATTATTCGCCGTTTGTTTCCCGAATTTACTGATGTCATCGACGTGGATACACTGGCTGGGTTAACCATGGAGCCGGATGTTGATTCGCGGATTGTCAGCTTGGACAACGGGCAATGGCACGTTGAACAAGGCCCTTTTGATGAGGACATTAATGACTATTGTGTGGGCAAATGGACCTTGATGGTACAAGGTGTTGATAACTATATTGAAGACACACAGTCGCTGATCAAGCGCTTCTCGTTTATTCCCTACTGGCGCTTTGATGACTTGCTCGTCACCTATTCGGTGCCTGGTGCAGGCGTGGGTGCACATGTGGACGAATACGATGTGTTTATCATTCAAGGAATGGGGCAGCGCCGCTGGCAGGTAGGTGATAAGTTATATACCGATAATCAAGCGCGCTTCCCTCACCCCAAATTGCAACAGGTCGACAGCTTTACCCCGATCATCGACGTAGTGATGTTACCTGGCGATGTGCTTTATATTCCACCCAAGTTTCCCCACAAAGGAGAAACCATCAAAGACTGCATCAATTATTCGGTGGGCTTTCGCGCGCCCAATCAATCTGATTTATTCCAAGCAGTTGCCGATGGGATCCTCACTAATGATGTCAGCACTAAGCGCTTTACCGATCCCTCTCGGCAAATATCAAACTCACCAGCCGCCTTGTCAAATCATGACCTGCTCACGCTCAAACAAATGCTGCATCAGTTTATTGATACACCAGATTGCGATGCCCTGCTTGCCGAAATGTTATCCAAGCGCCATCCATGCTTAGATGAACCTTATAGAGAATCTGAGTACCAGGGCGCAGATATATTGGCATTGGTTAATCAAGGATTAACCCTGTGCACCAGCTTAGGCGTAAAAGCCTTGTATGTTGAACATCAAACACAAGACGATTTTGTGTTTTATATTCACGGGGATTGCTATGCAGTGGATGCCGCGGATCGCGCGTATTTTGAGTCACTATTTGATCGCGAAACGCTGCAACTTGAAAAACGCGACGGCCTACAATTCAGCAGTTTTAAGGTCATCGCGCAATTAGTGAACGATGGCTATGTGGATATCGCTGCCTAATTCAACCGTCACATGAAGGACTGACGATTAGCCCTGCCAAAGCTTTTCGTCTTCACTCATCAAATACAAATCAGCGGCGCGCGTGCCAAGGAGCGTCAGATACTGCTTTTGAGTTTCATCTATGTCGTGAGCCTGCGAGAGGTTTTCGACTTTAAGGTTCCACAACAAAGAAAAATGCTTGAGCACAGCGCGCACATCAGCGGCCACATCAGCTGGGACAAAATCGACGGGCAAATCGCCGCTGATCACCCAAAAATAACGACCGTCCTGCGCTTTGATTTTCCACACAGCGACCATGGGCGCCATATAACGACTGTCCTGCATGACCACAGAGTCAAATAAAATCCCGTTTTCAGCCAGGTGTTTATTGGCTTTTTGAAATTGCGCACGGACCCATTCACCCAGTGCCTCTTGACTCATTTCTTGCTGTAAATCTGCCATTGTATTTGCCTTTGTTATTATTGGTTAGTGGTGCAGCTAGCGCAGTTGCGCTAGCAAAATCTGGAGTGGGTGACGCGGTTTCTCTGCCCCGTATCGCGCTACTTGCGAGCGGCAAGAATAGCCAGTCACCGCCCGCTGTGAAGGTGCATATTGTGCAATCGCGTCCGCCCAGCTCAAATCATAAATGCCCTTGCTGTGATGCAGGTGCACCACTTCATGACCATAGGTACCCGCCATACCACAACACCCGACCGAGATAATTTGCAGCTCTAAGCCAGCTTGAGCAAACAAATGCTGCCACTGTTTTTCGCTGGTCGGCAGCGCGGTCTTTTCGGTGCAGTGGGTAAATAACGCCACCGGCTCACTCGGCGCGGCCTGACACTTGCCAAGCGCTTCAGCGGCATGTTGACTGAGCCACTCATGCACTGCTAACACGGCAAAGTCACCGCGCTGATCTTGTAAGGTTTTGCTGTATTCGTCGCGATATACAAGCAGCAATGAAGCATCCACGCCCACCATCGGAATATTGAGCTGGGCTATTTGATTTAAAAACGCCGCCGTGGTCTTGGCCGTGCGCGCAAACTCGGCCAAAAAGCCTTTGACGTGCTGCGGCTTGCCGTTTGGATGGAACGGCAACAACACCGGGGTAAAGCCAAGTGTAGTGACGAGGTCGGCAAAATCAGCCACCACTTGCGCATCATAAAAGCTGGTAAACGGATCCTGCACAATCAGCACCGTCTTGGCTTTTTGAGCATCACTAAGCGACTGTAGATCGTGTAAATTAAAGCGCGCATTGACTTTTTTGGCTAGCGTCGGAGTTGACAACAACGGCGCATCGACATAGCCAATGGTTTCTTTAAGCAGCCATTTTACCGGCGGCAAACGCATCACGGCATTGTGCAAGGGCGCAATTTTAGCCAGCCAAGGCGCCATTTTTTCGATATTCGCCACCAAATAGTCTTTGATGGGTCGCGAATAGCGCTGGTAATACAATGCCAAAAACTTGGCTCTAAAGTCAGGGACATCTACGCCAACTGGGCATTGTGAAGAGCAGGATTTACAGGCCAAGCATTCATCCATGACCTGGAACACTTCGTGTGAAAAATCACTGCGACTGGCGGCAGAATTGGTGTTAACCACCCGCTCAAACCAGGACGTTGAACCGCGTTCTGGATTGAGTTGGGTCGCATTGACGCCTTGGCCCGCTAACAAACGCAGCCACTCACGGATCATTCCGGCGCGGCCTTTGGGCGAATGACGGCGATCACCCGTGATCTTAAACGATGGACACATTGGCGATGTGGTATCGTAGTTAAAACACAAGCCGTTACCGTTACAGCTCATTGCGGGCTCATACGCGTCTTTCATCACTACCGGGATGGTGCGGTCATAGGTGCCACGCTTAGGGTCGGTGACTTTTACTAGCTGTGTATCTGAGGCAAAGGGCGTACAGATTTTACCGGGGTTCATTTTGTTATGCGGATCAAACACGGCTTTGATTTTACGCAGCTCGGTATATAGCTCTTCGCCAAAAAACGCCGGTGCATATTCGCTGCGATAGCCTTTGCCGTGCTCGCCCCACATCAAACCGCCATATTTGGCAACAAGGGCGACCACTTGATCAGAGATTTGTTTGAGCTGAACTTCCTGCTGCGGGTCGTTCATATACAGCGCCGGACGCACGTGCAACACCCCGGCATCAACATGGCCAAACATGCCATAATCGAGCTGGTGGCTGTCTAACAGATCGCGAAACTCCATAATAAAATCAGCGAGGTTCTCAGGCGGCACCGCGGTATCTTCGGCAAACGCTATGGGTTTGCGCGGTCCCTTGGCCTTGCCCAATAAGCCCACGGCTTTTTTGCGCATGGCGTAGATTTTTTGAATATCCGCTACGCTGTAGGTCACTTGAAAACCGATGACGCCAGTTTCCCCAGAGCTGATTTCGTCATTAAGACGCGCCTCGAGCTCTGCAATTTTGCTGGTGAATTCAGTCTCGCTTTCGCTGTTGTATTCCACCATATTCAGACCAAGGACTTCTGCGTTGGGCACATCGGTGATCAAATCAGACACCGAGTGCCAGACGATATCGGCTTTGGCCAAGTTCAACACTTTCGAGTCCACGGTCTCAACAGATGTGGCTTGCGCTGCCACCATCTTAGGCGCGTGGCGCAAAGCCGCTTCAAATGAGTTGTATTTAATATTCACCAGCGCTTTGCATTTGGCAATGGGCGTAATATTGAGCTTGGCTTCAGCAACAAAGGCCAGTGATCCTTCCGAGCCTGCAATCAAGCGGCTGATATCAAACGCTTGGCTATCGGGATGGTAGGCGTGCTCCAAATCATACCCAGTTAAAAAACGATTGAGTCGTGGAAACTTCGCCACAATTTGCTCGCGTTTTTCCACGCAGCTCGCTTGGATCTGTTCGCTAATTTGCTGGTAGCTTTGCTGTGCGTGCTCTAGGCAATCAGCAATGGCTGTTGGTTCGGTATGCAAGACATCGCCATTGGCCAACACGCTAGTTAACCCCAAAATGTGATCGGAGGTTTTGCCGTAGACCAAGGAGCCCTGTCCGGAGGCATCAGTGTTAATCATGCCGCCAATGGTGGCGCGGTTAGAGGTCGACAGGTCAGGCGCAAAGAAAAAGCCTAGCGGACGCAGTGCATCGTTGAGCGCATCTTTAACTACGCCAGACTGGACGCGTACCCAACGCTCTTGGGCATTAATTTCCAAAATCTGATGCATATGACGAGCTGTCTCGACAACAATCCCTGATGTTAACGATTGCCCATTAGTGCCAGTGCCGCCGCCACGTGCTGAAAACACGACTTCGGGGAAGTCGTTTGCCAAACGTCCGATGATGGATAAGTCATTGACAGACTTGGGGTACACCACCGCTTGAGGTAGCTTTTGGTAAATGGAGTTATCCGTGGCCATCGCAAAACGCGAGGAATACTGGGTCTCAATATCACCACTAAAATCACTCTTGGCCAGCGCGTCGAGATAAGCTTGATAATGTGCTTCTAATGAAGCTTTGGGGTCAATGACGGGTAACATACATCAACTCGTAAAATTCAGATGCACAAAGTATACAAAAAAGCCCCGATAGATGCATCTGTCGGGGCCAGTAAATTGTTTGCTAACTGTATAGTTAGGCGTGTTTTTCAGCCAAATACAGCCAAGTTTCGACCACAGTGTCAGGATTTAATGACACACTGTCAATGCCCTGCTCAACTAACCATGCAGCGAGGTCTTCATGATCAGACGGGCCCTGTCCGCAGATACCGACGTACTTGCCGCGTTTTTTGGCAGCTTGGATTGCCATCGCCAGGAGTTTTTTGACGGCGACATTGCGCTCGTCAAACAGATGCGCAATCAAACCTGAATCGCGATCCAGTCCTAGAGTCAGCTGCGTCAAATCATTAGAGCCAATCGAAAAGCCATCAAAAATGTCTAAAAATTCATCAGCCAATAGTGCATTTGACGGCAGTTCACACATCATGATCACGCGTAAACCGTTTTCGCCTTGCACTAAGCCCTCTTCACGCAGCAGCTCGATGACCTGACGACCTTCTTCTAAGGTGCGTACAAACGGGATCATGATCTCAACGTTAGTCAAGCCCATGTCGTTACGCACGCGCTTGATAGCTTCACACTCGAGCGCAAAACAGTCGCGGAAGTCTTCCGAAATATAGCGCGATGCACCGCGGAAACCCAGCATTGGGTTTTCTTCATCCGGTTCGTACTGATAACCACCTACGAGGTTAAAATACTCGTTAGATTTAAAGTCAGACATTCGCACAATGACTTTCTCTGGCGAGAAAGCTGCACCGATGGAGCTGATGCCTTCGACCAGCTTTTGAATGTAAAATTCTTTGGGTGACGCATAGCCTGCAATCATTTCGCTGATTTCGGCTTTAAGCTCACTCGGCTGCTCGTCAAAATTCAACAAGGCTTTGGGGTGCACCCCAATCATGCGGTTAATGATAAACTCTAAACGCGCTAGACCAACACCGGCATGCGGTAAACGGGCAAAGTCAAAGGCGCGATCAGGATTCCCGACGTTCATCATGATTTTTAAAGGCAAATCAGGCATCGAATCAATGCGCGACGTCACCACATCAAAGTTGAGCTCTTCACCATAAATAAAACCGGTATCGCCTTCAGCGCACGAAACCGTGACTTTATCACCCGTGGTAATTGAGCTAGTAGCATCACCGCAACCAACGACTGCAGGAATACCTAACTCACGCGCGATGATTGCTGCGTGACAGGTGCGGCCGCCACGATTGGTGACAATCGCTGACGCACGCTTCATGATGGGTTCCCAATCAGGGTCGGTCATGTCTGTGACGAGCACATCACCGACTTCGATTTTGTCCATCTCAGCGATTGAGCCAAGGACTTTAGCAGTACCGGCACCAATTTTGTGCCCAATAGCGCGGCCGGTGCACACAGTAGAGGCTTGACCATCTAACTGATAGCGTTCAATGACTTGCGCATCTTCACGCGAGCGCACTGTCTCTGGACGTGCTTGCACGATGTATAGTTTGCCATCGGTACCGTCTTTGGCCCATTCGATATCCATCGCGCGACCGTAGTGCTCGGCAATGATAATGGCTTGTTTGGCCAGCTCTTCGACTTCTGCATCGGTGATCGAAAACGACAGCGACTGCGCTTTATCTACATCAACGATCTCGACTTGTTTGCCGTGTTCTTGTGAATCAGCGTAGATCATCTGAGTCAGTTTCGAGCCCAAGTTACGACGTAACACCGCTGGACGGCCTGCATTCAGCGTTGGCTTGTGCACGTAAAACTCATCTGGGTTGACCGCACCTTGCACGACCATTTCACCTAAACCGAAGCTAGATGTGATAAATACCACGTCTTCAAAACCAGACTCGGTATCAATTGAGAACATGACGCCAGAAGAGGCTTTATCAGAGCGTACCATGCGCTGAATACCTGCAGAGAGCGCAACGCCTTTATGGTCGTAGCCCTGGTGCACGCGATAAGAAATGGCGCGATCGTTAAATAACGAGGCAAATACATGTTTGATAGCGACTAATACCGCATCATAGCCTTTGACATTCAAAAAGGTTTCTTGCTGACCGGCAAATGACGCATCCGGCATGTCTTCTGCTGTGGCTGAAGAGCGTACCGCAAATGACGCGGCATCACCGGCATCGCCTTGTAATTTAGTAAAGGCGTCGGCAATTTCTTTTTCTAGTGCTGGTTGGAAGGGCGTATCGATGATCCACTGACGGATTTCTTGGCCGGCTTTGGCTAATGCATTAACATCTTCAACATCCAAAGCATCTAACACTTCGTGAATCCGAGCTTCGAGGCCACTTTGTTCCAAAAACTCATTAAACGCATAAGAGGTCGTGGCAAAACCACCTGGAACCTGCACACCCGCATTAGATAGATTTGAAATCATCTCACCAAGAGATGCATTTTTACCGCCAACACGATTTACATCGTGCATACCTAACTCTTGATACCATAGAACGTATTCTTGCATTTGTTCTTGCACTTGTCAGCCTCCAGCCTTATTGTGTAAATCATTCAGTTATTTAT
>CAZLGJ010000108.1:0-9353 GCA_964559075.1 uncultured Glaciecola sp. | reverse complement strand
TAGGGATTCACCATGCTATTTACCATCATTGTGATTTTGATTATTGGATTAGTAATTTTGGCAATAATCATCAACGCGATCCAACAACACAAGGAAGAACAAGAGGCAATCAAGCGACGCGAAATGAAGCGCGTCAACCACGTGATTGACGAAACGGAAACGATCATGATGGCCTCGAGTCATTTGCCTACCCCAAACGTAGTGGTCAGTATTTTGAACGGACGCATTGTCAGTGCACTCAAGGTACTCAAAAAACTTAACCCCAAGGCTTATTCGATTGATCAGCGCATCGCCGATGCACAAGCCAAAGCGGAAATCAGCGGTGAAGCTGTGCCTGCAGAGCCACCAAACTTTGCGCTACCCGAGCAAGAAAAAACCATCATGCAATACATACATACGGCCAAAAAGCTGCGCATGGTGTTGCGCTCTGAACAAAATAAAGGCCGCGTCCCTGGCGCCATTGCCAGTGCGCTAGATAGCTATTACGAAAAACTATTGCTGCGTATCAATATTGAAACGCTTTACAAGCGCGGGCTCAAAGCCAAAGAAACCAACATGCTGGGCTCTGCGCGACAGTATTTTGAAAAATGCCAAAAAGCCCTTGCCGCCGTGCCTGAACAGGACAACTATACCGAACAAAAGGATGAGCAAGTCAAAGAACAGCTCAACCAAATCCAGCAAATGTTGCGCGCCGAACAAGAGGCGGCAAACGGTGGTCCTGCGCGAGAGGAAGACGAGCAGTTTGCTACAAAGACCAAGTGGTAGAGGCGCGTTTTTGCATAAATTCCCAAAATGCCTGCGCTAGCACCGATAATGCGGTATGCCGTGACTTGACCATGCCCAACTGGCGCTGAATTTCACGTTTAGGTAACGACACGCACACCAGACCAAGCTCTTGCATGTGCTGACGCGCCAGCTCCGGCAAGATTGAAATACCAATATTAGCCTGAATGAGATGGCCAATGGTCGCAATCTGACTCGCCTCGGCAACTTGATTAAACGTCATCTCCACATTGGCAGCCGCCTCATCTATATACGTGCGCAAACTCGCTTGGTGATTCATGGCGATAAACGGCGTATCGTGGAGTTCGCGCAAGCTGATTTGTGACTGGTTGGCAAACGCATGGTGCGGCGGCATGACGACCATGAACCCGTCATTAAATAACGGCAAAAAAATGATGTCTGAGTGATTGGCAGGTTCAAAGGTAAAGGCAATTTCGACCTTTTCATTTTGTACGGCACTGATCGCCTGCTCCACAATCACATCTTGGATATGAAAATGAATATTGGGATACATCCCAATAAAGTCACGCATGTGATGAGCCAGTCCGCCCTGTGCAAAGGAAGGTATACAGGCCAAGTGCAACATGCCTTGCTCTTTGGCAAACATCTCTTTGACGTGATTATTTAAGCCAATATATTCTTGATAAAAACGCAGTGCCTTAGGATAAAACCACTCCCCTTCTTTGGTCAGCGACACATTGCGGGTGGTGCGGTGAAATAACTGTCCGCCAAGCACCTCTTCGCATTTTTTGATCGTGCTAGACAGCGCGGGCTGGGAGACGCACAGTTTGTCTGCGGCCAAAGCAAAGCTTTGACACTCTGCTAAGCTGATAAAGCTTTGTAACTGTTTAAATGATAGCGGCATACCGTTTATTGATAATTTTTTATTATTAATGCATAAATTAAATCAATTTTACAAATAATTAAAGGTTTTTATACTAAACCTAGTACAACATACCCCTCTTACACAACAACACGAAAATGGAGCTAAAATGGCTGGTTTCGATAAAGTAGTATCTAGTTATGCCGAGGCAATGGCTGGTTTGGAAGATAACATGACGGTAATTGCCGGTGGATTTGGCCTGTGTGGGATCCCTGAAGGGCTGATCGCACAAATCAAAACCATGCAAACCAAAGGATTGACCATAGTGTCAAATAACTGTGGTGTGGATGATTTTGGCTTGGGCATTTTGTTAGTCGATAAACAAATCAAAAAAATGGTCTCATCGTACGTCGGTGAAAACGCGCTGTTTGAAAAACAACTGCTCAACGGCGAATTGGAAGTCGAATTAACCCCGCAAGGTACACTCGCTGAAAAAATGCGTGCTGGCGGCGCTGGGATCCCCGCATTTTTTACCGCCACTGGTTACGGTACGCCCGTTGGTGAGGGCAAAGAAGTCAAAGAATTTAACGGCCGCCCCTATATCTTAGAAGAAAGCATTACCGGTGACTTTGCCATCGTCAAAGCCTATAAGGCAGACCGTTATGGCAACTGTGTGTATCGTCACACTGCACAAAACTTTAACCCCATGGCCGCTACGGCAGGCAAAATCACTGTGGTTGAAGTGGAGCATATCGTGGAGCCTGGCGAAATCGCCCCAAGTGAAATTCACACGCCGGGTATTTATGTGGATCGCATTATTCAAGGCACGTTTGAAAAACGTATCGAACGTCGTGTATTGGCAAAATAAGGAGAACAACCATGGCTTTAACTCGTGACCAAATTGCAATGCGCGTCGCTCAAGAATTTAACGATGGCAACTATGTCAACTTAGGGATCGGTATCCCAACGCTAGCGGCTAACTTTGTGCCGGAGGGCATTTCAGTAATGTTGCAGTCCGAAAATGGCTTACTCGGCATGGGCCCCAACCCAACTGAAGAACAAGTCGATGCGGATATGATCAATGCGGGTAAAGAAACCGTGACCGCAATTACCGGCGCGTCTATTTTTAACTCTGCCGAAAGCTTTGCCATGATCCGTGGCGGTCATGTCGATGTGACCGTGCTGGGTGCATTTGAAGTGGATGTGAACGGCAACATCGCGTCGTGGATGATCCCCGGTAAGTTGATCAAAGGTATGGGCGGTGCAATGGATCTCGTCGCTGGTGCGAAAAACATCATAGTGACTATGACTCATGCCGACAAACACGGTAATTCTAAGCTGTTATCTGAGTGTACCTTGCCGTTAACAGGCGTTAACTGCATCACCAAAATCATTACGGATCTGGCCGTACTTGAAGTCAAAAACCAAGCTTACTATTTGCTCGAGCGCGCCCCTGGTGTCTCCGTTGATGAAATTCGTGAGAAAACCGCGGGTGAACTAGTGGTACCGGATGATGTACCTGAGATGCAAGTTTAACCAAGCTGTGATTTAAATTAGGTCTACTAGCGTGTCTTTGTTACAATCTATTGATAAATAGGTTAACGAGACACGCTTTTGTTATTTTCAGAACTCGGTTTAGATACGCGTATCGTCAATGTCCTCAATGACAAATACTTTACCGACACCACCCCCATTCAGCGCCAAGCCATTCCTTACGCCGTTCACGGTCGAGATATTCTAGGTTGTGCCAAAACCGGCTCGGGCAAGACACTGGCGTTTGTCGTGCCCATTATTGCCCGTCTGCTTTCACAAAAGCCCCTGACTAAGCGCGATCCCAGAGCGTTGATCCTTGCCCCTACTCGCGAGCTCGCCAAACAGGTATTTACCGTAACCCGAGACTTAGCGCGCGCGTTAAACCTCAAAACAGCCTTGATCATTGGCGGTGACAATTACAATGACCAAGCCAAAGCACTGCGTAAAGATCCCCATATTTTGGTTGGGACACCTGGACGCATTGCCGATCATTTATCTGACCGCAGCTTCTTCCTCAACGGCTTAGAGATATTGGTCTACGATGAAGCCGACCGCATGTTGGATTTGGGCTTTGCCGAACAGCTGCTAGCGATCCACCGTCAAGCGGATCACCGCAAGCGCCAAACATTACTATTCTCGGCAACGCTGGATGATCCCAAATTACGCCACTTGCTCGATGATTTGTTGCAACAACCTGTCGAAATCATGCTAGACGCCAGCTATGCACTGCACAGCGATATTTCCCAACAGCTGTTCTTTGTTGATCATATCGAGCACAAAGAACAAATCTTAGTCCACGAACTCAAACACCAGCAGTTCAATCAAGCCCTGGTGTTTGTCGCGACTAAGGCCGACAGTGAACGGCTGTGCGAGCTACTCAAAGCGCAGCAGTTAGATGCGGTGGCACTGCACGGTGATCTGTTACAAAATCAACGCGCCAATACCATCAATGCGTTCAGCAATGGCCAGCATGACATTATGGTGTGTACCGATATCGCATCGCGCGGATTAGACTTGCGTAAAGTTAATCTGGTCGTGAACGTTGATTTGCCGCGTCAAGCCGAAGAATTTGTGCATCGCGTTGGTAGAACTGGCCGCGCTGGTGATCAAGGCCATGCCATCTCACTAGTGGGACCGAGAGATTGGCAGACGTTTACCTTTTTACAAAAGCACATTACCGCAGAATTGGTGCCAGAAAACCATCCGCAGTATCCCGCGTCATTTACAGGTAAACGACCGCAGAAAAACTTATCCACAAAGAAAAAAGGAAAGCCGCAGCAAAAGCGCACTACTAAATCAGAAAAAACTTACACTGCGAGGGTAAAAACAACACAAGGGAAAGATGTAGGTATGGCGCCGATCCCCAAAAAGCGACGCCGCTCTGTCCAGTCAGATGATGGTGAGGATTAGTATTCCCACCATCCAGCTTGCCACCATTTGACAAATTCATCAAAATCAATCGAACCGTCGTGGTTGGAGTCGATCAACGAAAACCCTTCCTCCACCGACTTTACCTTAGTTTTAGGGCTCAATACGGTTAGGAGCTCGATGAATTCTGGTAATTCAATCAGTCCATTGTGGTCGCGATCAAAGAAGTCAAACTCTTCTTTGATTTGCTGAAGTTCACTTTCAGAAATTGCTTGCTTAGTCATCACATCATCCTTACTGCTATATCTTCAATCCTACACGAAACCACAAATGTCTCAACTCACCAAAAGTACTAACTTAGGACTTTTTCTTGATTACTAATTATGAAGATTGCTCGCTGCTAGCATTTTTAGCCAACTGTCGAGCGCGTTGCTCCTGGGCTTTTTGCTGGCGACGTTGCTCCATCACGTGACGTGCATCAGTACCAACGTGTTCTTCAGCGCGAGCGCGGGCAAGATGCACCTGTTTTTCACGCTCGCGAAAACGCGCTAGCTGTTCATCAGAATGGGTCCCGTAACAACGCGGACAGGTCACCCCTGCTTCGTATTTATCCGACGCCTTGTCAGCCTCAGTGATGGGTAAACGACAGCCGTAACACTGGTCATAGTCACTTTTTTGTAAGTCGTGATTGACCGCAACACGGTTATCAAACACAAAACAGTCCCCTTCCCACAAACTCTCTTCTTTAGGGACATCTTCAAGGTATTGCAAAATCCCACCTTCGAGGTGATACACTTCTTCAAAACCTTGCTGTTTCATAAACGCAGTGGATTTTTCGCAGCGGATCCCGCCGGTACAGAACATAGCGACTTTTTTGTGCTGTTGCGGATCAAGGTTGTCGGCGACATACTGTGGAAACTCGCGGAAAGTCTTGGTGTTGGGATCAACCGCATGCTTAAAGGTGCCAATCTCAATTTCATAATCATTGCGCGTATCGATAACCAGCACATCGGGATCGCTAATCAGCGCATTCCACGCTTGTGGTTTGACATAGGTGCCTACAGAGTCGAGCGGGTCAATCCCGTCAACCCCTAAGGTCACGATTTCTTTTTTGAGTTTGACCTTAGTGCGATAAAACGGCTGTTCATCGTGCAGCGATTCTTTGCATGAAATCGGGTTGATGCGGACATCGCTATTTAGGTAGGCAAGTAAATTGTCAATCCCTTCACGCGGACCTGAGATGGTCCCGTTGATCCCCTCGTGAGCAAGCAACAAGGTGCCTTTAATGTCGTTATTGACCATGCACGCATGCAGTGGCTCGCGCATAGCTTCAAAGTCTTCAAGTGCAACAAATTTGTACATTGCACATACAATATATTGGTTCATAGTATTTCCTTGCAATTTGGCGCGTAAAGCCAAGGCAAATTAAAAATGCGATTATAAATAAAAGCGGCAATGATTGCGACAAAAACCATGACTTATGTAAGGTTTTAGGCTCAGATTTAACGAGATTTTAGACGCTTCCAGATGGTGAGAATGTGGGCGGCTGACCATACATGTCAATCATCAGCTGCGTTTCGTCATGCGCTGTGGTCACAGCGGCAGCTTGGTCAAAATGTAATCCGTTGGCCAGCACCTGCGGGGCAATGTCTGACCCATTATTGCGCCAGCTTAATGGCTGTTTGTGCGCGCAGTTACACCAGTGAAACGCCGTTATTGATATCGACAATGCCACGCTGAGCTCATGCAACCGCGCAAGATGCTGTGCTTGTGTCGCTAAAGGCTGAGCTGTGCTGACCTGCTGTAGATAATCAGGTAATGGTGAGCTATCAGCTATTATTGGTGCTGTCTGCGTTTGCAGCCTGCCTTGTTGTACCACACCCGCAAGCGCCTGAGCTAACGCCCCCCGCCATTTAAGCTGAGAGTTTTCGGATACGTCAGCCTGACCATGTGACAAAGGAGACGCAGACAATATACCCTGCGCTGACTCAGCGGTATGCTCTGCAAAGTGGAGTGTTGATTCAGAAGAAGTATGCATAGCATCTTATCGACACTACCGCACAAAATGTTTAATGAAAGAACGGTATAGCTGTATAAAATAGTAGCATTTTAAATTGGAAAACATCATAAATTAGTGCTATTAATAATAGCTATTAACCGTACCAATAAAGAGGTCAGTGATGAGTATTAAATTCTCCAAAGATGTTGTTCCCCTTACCGATCTAAAAATCAACCCTGGCAAAGTAATTAATCACGCAAAAGACTCACTGCGACCAGTATTATTGACAAGTCGAGGCAGAGGTGTCGCAGTCGTTCAAGCCTTGGATGAGTTTGAAAAAAATGAAGAAGAAAGAGCATTTCTTAGGGCTATTACGCAAGGAATGATGGATCTCAAAGAAGGTAATGAAATGCCATTGTCAGAGGTTGCAAAAAAACTGGGGATTGAGTAAGTGAACATTGTTTTTTCTCAGTCAGCGTTCGGTGACTTGGAATTAATTCAAAACTACTATTCCGAACAAGGGGTGCCAAAAGTTGGCAAAAGATTTCAACTCGAGATTTTTGCTCGTATTCAACAGCTCGAGACTCATCCTGAGTTAGGTAGGATTGTTCCTGAGTTAAACACCCCTTCAGTAAGGGAGATAATTTATCCCCCCTTTAGAATTGTATATGTAAAAGAAGCAATGCAAATTAAAATAGTACGCGTATGGCGTTCTGAGCGATTGTTGGTTTTACCCTCCATCGATTAAACACAAATCAAATTCTTGCGTTAATCTGAACTCACTAGCGCGCCTTTGCCCACCCCTTCATATGCAATGATTGTTACATCGCTTTGCCCTGAGCGCACCAGTTCCTGAGTTAACAGGTGCTGTGCCAAGCATTCAACCGTCGTATCAGTATCGATGATGTCAGTTTCAGCAATGGGAATAGCAAGTTCAAAATACCCCTGCGAAGAGGTATAGGCAAACGCATAATGCGTGGTGTCGGCGATATCTGCATACTGATGTGCAAGCTCAGCACAGGGTATTTGATCTTCGCGACTGCCAATATAAATATCTGCCCAGCGCTGTGCCCAGTAAGTTTGCGCGATATCACTAGCTTGCTTACCGTGTTGAATCGTAATTTTGGATCGATGCCCATGCGCAATGCGCTGGCAGTTGCCATCGTGCTTTTTGAGACCGTGGGTATAGTGATAAAACGGCGTTGGGATATGCTCGGTGCGCAACTGTAGCTCAATGCCTTTGACGTTTTCGGGCAGATGCGTGGCCAAGATATCCTCTAAATAACTACCGACAGATGCCATCGTGACCTCGTCAGCATAGACAAACGCATAGGCTTCGGCAGGACAAGACAGATGAATACTGCGTGTCTCAGGACGCAAGAAACTCACATTCACCTGCTCGCTGTGCGGCAAATGCTCAATCTGCGTATAGGCGTGCTCAACGGGCACGAGCAATTTGTGATCGACGTATTCATCAATCAGTGACTTTAATTGCTTTTTGACTAGGGCAAAATCCTGGATCATGCTTTCATCGTTGAGATCGCCGCGCAATACCACATCGACAATCCAAGACTCCCCTACCATGCCGCGTCGCGGACACAAATAGGAAAAATCCATCACGGTGAGATCATTGACAAATAACTGCATCGAACCTGCCTTACTCTTGGGCTTTACTAAGTTGGTCTTTTAAATTCGGTGGGATCCCCTTGAACACCAAAGTATCCGTTACCGGATCGTAGTGTACTGTATCGCCGAGTAATTTGCGATCAAAGGCCACTGTGACACCGCCGCCTTGTCCCGAAAAGCGCGATAGTTTGCGTACCGCTGTGCCGTCAGGTTGAAATTCCGGTTCAAGAGGCGTATCTAGATGTGCGGTAAATACAGAAAAATCAGCCACTTCGTTTTCGTTTTCGCTTTCTCGCTTAGGCAGCTTCTCGGCCAAATCGCTAATTTTGATATTCGCACCGCTGTTGATTTGCGTTTTGTAATAGTCTTGCACGGCACTTAATGAGGTTTGCTTTTCACTAGGACTCAGCTGCTCTTCCGCAAGGTAAGTTTCAACGTGCTGCAGCAGCTGCTGGTTTTGTTGTTTCACGTCGACTTTTTCTTCACAGCCAATAAAGCGCATAAAAAAGTCAGAAACTTTGCGGCCCATGCGGCCTTTGATAAAACTGATGTAGCGCTGCTGTTCAGGCGTCACCCGCCACTGAGTCAAATCAATGCGCACCGCTAACTGCATTTTGGCAATATCAAGATGGTCGGCATATTCCAACTGCAGGGCATCATTCACTTCGACGTGTTGCTTGGTGTTGATGAGACCAATAAATAAGTACTCCGTAGCCAAAAACTCATAATGACTAAACACCACAAAACCAGTTTCAACAATGTTGTCCTCGGCCATTGCCTTTACCAGCAGTTGAGCACTATCTACCGACATCGCTAAGAAGGCATCACTGGCGCTTAAGCCATCGTTTAATAAATCAACAAAGCGTGGACTATCGGCATTATTCTCCGAGTCATTTTCATCGTCATCGCTGTGCGGCTCAGCAGAGCTAGCGTCGCTATCAGAAGCGGAAGTTGGGGCGGCAAACGCACCAATTCCCTTGCCAGGCTTACTTGCAAAAATCTGTTGAATATCTTGCGCAAGGCCAGCCGTTGCTTGGTTTACGTCAAGACACGAAGTGCTCGGTTCGATGCGCATGGCCCCTTTATCGGTGGCGCGCAGTGGGTGCATCACAAAGTGATGAATTAGAATACTCATAGACGCTGTCGCTTGATTAGGTAATTTTTTATGTATTATATAAAATTTATCCTTATAAGAACGTCTTTTTTATATTATTCTCTTAT
>CAZLGJ010000107.1:0-9689 GCA_964559075.1 uncultured Glaciecola sp. | reverse complement strand
ACGGACTGTTAATCCGCAGGTCCCCCGTTCGAGTCGGGGAGGGGGAGCCATCGCACTCTACCCCCTGTTTCACCTCTTTTCGCATAAAATTCCTACAAATGGCAATTTTTCTGCACTTTCGTTAGATTTAACTGCTCCCAATCATTGTTAAACACCTTTAAACATTAGATAATAATCCTCATATCTACTAAGTTATGACAGGTATGACTGAATTTATTCTCCTTTTGATCAGTACAGTGTTGGTCAACAATTTTGTGTTGGTACAGTTTCTAGGCCTTTGCCCTTTTATGGGGGTATCGAGCAAATTAGAAACTGCCATTGGTATGTCCATGGCCACGACCTTTGTTTTGACCCTTGCCTCTTTAGCAAGCTATTTGATTGAAACCTATTTATTAATCCCGTTTGAAATTCAGTTTCTACGCACCGTTAGTTTTATTCTGGTGATTGCTGTTGTCGTCCAGTTCACCGAAATGGTTGTACACAAAACTAGCCCTACGCTCTATCGCCTGTTGGGGATTTTTTTACCGCTGATCACCACCAACTGCGCGGTACTTGGCGTCGCCCTGCTCAATATTAAAGAACAACACACGCTGGTGGAGTCGATCATTTATGGATTTGGCGCCGCCTTAGGCTTCTCGCTAGTCATGATTATGTTTGCCGCCATGCGTGAGCGTCTGGCCGCTGCAGATGTGCCCACGCCATTTAGAGGCGCGGCCATAGGGATGATCACAGCCGGTTTGATGTCACTAGCCTTTATGGGCTTTACGGGGTTGGTATAATGTCAGTTATCGGCTTTGCACTGATTACGCTGGGGATCCTCGCGCTCATCTTTGGCGCTATATTGGGCTACTCAGCGGTGGTTTTTAAAGTAGAAGCAGATCCGTTAGTCGAACAAATCGACGCTATTTTACCGCAAACTCAATGCGGGCAATGTGGCTACCCGGGCTGTAAGCCCTACGCTGAAGCCATTGCCAATGGCGACGAAATCAACAAGTGCCCACCCGGTGGAGAAGCAACCATCAAAAAACTTGCAGATTTGATGGGCGTAGAGCCGAAGCCACTTGACGATGCCCATGGCGTAGAAGACGTGAAGAAAGTCGCCTACATTCGTGAAGCAGAATGTATCGGCTGCACCAAATGTATTCAGGCTTGTCCAGTAGATGCCATTATCGGTGCAGCAAAACAAATGCACACCGTTATTATCGACGAATGCACCGGTTGTGATTTGTGCGTTGCCCCCTGCCCGGTCGATTGTATCGACATGGTGCCGGTCAAAGAAACTCCGGCAAACTGGCAGTGGCGCTTGGGCAAAAATGCCGGCGGTACCGTTGGCAATATCGACGTGAAAGAGGTACGAGAAGTATGACTGTAGCGTCACAAACTAGTTTTTTACAACGCGTGGATGGTGCAGCAGTGGTGGCTGCAATTAAGGCTGGACGTCTGCATGACTTCCCCGGTGGTGTGCACCCGCCAGAGGCCAAAACCCTCTCCAATCAAGCGCCAATTGCAACCATGCCGTTGCCGCAAAAGCTGTATATCCCACTCAAACAACACGCTGGGGTCGCCGGCAGCTTAGTCGTCAATAAAGGGGATAAGGTTTTAAAAGGTCAGCCGCTCACGCATAGCGCCCAGCCTTTTGCCGTGCCCGTACATGCCACTTCCTCGGGAACAGTCACGGCCATCACCGAACACGTATCGGCGCACCCTTCTGGCTTACCTGAACTGACAGTAGAAATTACTACCGATGGTCGTGATGAATGGCAGCTATTGCCGACCATGGAACACTATCGCGATGTGCCGGCGGTGAATATAGTTGAGCGTATTTGCGATGCTGGTATCAGTGGTTTGGGCGGCGCCGGTTTCCCCACCCATATCAAAACCCAGCGCAATGCCGATGTAGAGTGTTTGATCATCAACGGCATTGAATGCGAACCTTACATTTCATCGGATGACCGCATTATGCGTGAACATGCCTGGCAAATTAAGCAAGGCATCGACATTCTGCGCTATTTGGTCAACCCCAAAGAAATCATCATCGCAGTAGAGGATAACAAGCCCGAGGCGTATGATGCCTTGGCGGTTGCCTGTGGGGACGATGCATCTATCACCATGGCCTCAGTGCCCACAAAATACCCAGCCGGTGGCGAAAAACAGCTAATTCAGGCCTTAACCGGCCACGAAGTACCAAACACAGGGCTGCCCATGGATATCGGCTGTATGATGTTTAATGTCGGCACCTGTTTTGCGATTGCCGATGCCGTGATTTACGGCAAAGCATTAGTCCAGCGCGTCGTCACCATTACCGGTGAGGCCGTAGCTAAACCGCAAAACGTGTGGGCGTTATTAGGCACGCCAGTTGACGACTTGTTGCAGTTTGCCGAGTATCTACCAGAGCAACAGCGTCGCCGTAAAATTATTATGGGCGGTCCCATGATGGGCTTTACCGTGCATGCCCCACTTGTTCCCGTAGTCAAGATCACCAATTGTATTTTGGTGCCTGCCGCAAATGAGCTGCCTGATATCGACGCTGAGCGCCCCTGTATCCGCTGCGGCTACTGTACCGATGCATGCCCAGCAGGCTTATTGCCGCAACAGCTTTATTGGTACAGCAAAGCCAAAGAGTACGACAAGGCCCAAGACTACCACCTGTCTGAATGTATTGAATGTGGTGCTTGCGCCTACGTCTGCCCGAGCGAGATTCCGTTAGTGCAGTATTATCGTCAAGCAAAGGCCGAGATTAGAGTGCAGCTGGACGAACAACAAAAATCCGAAAAAGCCAAACAGC
Organism: uncultured Glaciecola sp.; assembly: GCA_964559075.1. Classification (GTDB taxonomy): domain Bacteria; phylum Pseudomonadota; class Gammaproteobacteria; order Enterobacterales; family Alteromonadaceae; genus Opacimonas. Next base: position 6,904 of record CAZLGJ010000107.1, on the reverse strand, counting down.
GCTTTGAACAACGTCAAGCTCGCTTAGAAGCGGACAAGTTAGCACGTGAAGAAAAGCATCGCCTTGCTGCTGAAGCGCGCAAAAAGGCCATGGCCAACAAAGATAATGACGCAAAAGACAAAATCGCAGCGGCGCTGGCGCGCGCGAAAGCCAAACGCGCTCAACAACAATCACCTGCCTCTGATGCCAGCGCTCAGAAGCCTGCAGATAAATCCGATGAGTCTAGCCAATAATGCAGTATAGCCTTGCTTCTTCTCCCCACAACCGCGTCCGTCGTGACACCAGCAGCGTGATGCTTGCTGTGTGTTTAGCCTGTATTCCGGGGATCTTGGCCCAAGCCTTCTTTTTTGGCGTGGGTATTTTTATCCAACTTATCTTGGCGATTATTACCGCATATGTGTGTGAAGCACTAGTATTAAAACTGCGCAAGCGCAATGTCAAACGCGTATTGTCTGATAATTCCGCCCTATTAACAGCTATTTTACTGGCAGTGAGCATCCCTCCGCTAGCACCGTGGTGGGTCATTGTCTTAGGTACGGCGTTTGCTATTATCATGGTCAAACAGCTCTATGGCGGCTTGGGGTTTAATATGTTTAACCCGGCCATGTCTGCCTATGTCATGCTGCTGATTTCGTTCCCCCTCGCGATGACCATGTGGGTGCCGGTACAGTCAATGGCGCAATACCCCTACTCTATTGCAGACGCGTTTAGCGTCATTTTTACTGGATTTAGCGTCACGGGTTACGACCTTAATCAGCTCAGATCCGGCGTCGATGGCATTACACAGGCAACGCCACTTGATGCGGTGCGCACCTCGTTACTGGAAGGCCAAACCTATAGCGAAAGCCTGCAAGCCAGTATCTTTAGCAACTCCTGGGGACTATCTTATGGGTGGAGCTGGGTCGCGCTTGCCTATTTACTCGGCGGCGTATGGCTACTGATGCGTAATATCATCACCTGGCACATGCCGCTGAGCATGCTAGCAGGGGTGGTTGTGACAGCTGGGCTATTACAGATGCTGATGCCGGATGCCAGTGGCGGTATCGCGTTTCATTTATTCTCAGGGGCGGTGATATTTGGGGCATTTTTTATTGTCACTGACCCTGTATCAGGCTCTACTACGCCCAAAGGGCGGCTGTATTTTGGGGCGCTTATCGGTTTTTGGACTGTGATTATTCGCACCTTTGGGGGCTACCCTGACGCAGTGGCGTTTGCCGTGGTGCTGATGAATATCGCGGTCCCCTTGATTGACTATTACACCCAGCCGCGTACCTATGGAGCAAAATCATGATTGTGGCGAGTACCAAGCGCAACAGCTTGATTTTAAGTGGCTTTGCCGTAGCCGTGACCGTATTAATTACGTTGACATTTTTGGGCACCAAGGATGTGATCCGCGCTCAGGAACAAGCCAAACTGCTGAGCGTGATCAGCGATGTCGTGCCGCAAGCAAGTTACAATAATGATATTCAGCACAACTGTGTTGCGCTCCCGAGCGTTGAGGCACTTGGCAACACGCCAAACCTCAAAGCGTATCGCGGACTATTAGATGGCCAAATGCACGCCATTGCCATTGAAAGCGTGGCGCCCAACGGTTATAGCGGTGCCATCCGCTTCATCATTGGATTGAGCGGTGAGGACTTCACCACAGTAACCGGCGTGCGCGTGCTACAACACATGGAAACACCTGGACTAGGCGATAAAATCGACGAGCGCATTAGCCCTTGGATATACGATTTTACCGGCCAAGCCATCACGCCTGAGCTGCGAGACTTATGGCAGGTTAAACGCGATGGCGGTCAGTTTGATGCCTTTACTGGTGCAACTATCACCCCGCGGGCATTAGTCAACGCGGTGGCGAACACGGCGCTTTATATTCAACAGAATCGCGAGCAGCTGTCCCGTGCGACCAATCTTTGCGACACTGGAGCAACATCATGACCGCATGGCGAGAACTCACCTGGCAAGGCCTGTGGAAAAATAACCCGGCCCTGGTCCAACTGCTTGGATTATGTCCGCTCCTCGCGGTCACCACTACCGCAATCAACGGCCTAGGTCTAGGATTGGCAACATTATTAGTGTTAATGGGCTCTAATATAACCGTGTCAGCGGTGCGTCACTTTGTCCCCAACGAAATTCGCATTCCCATATTTGTGATGGTAATTGCGGCATTTGTGACCGTCGTGCAGCTGTTGATGAATGCGTTTACCTATGATCTGTATTTGGCTTTAGGTATTTTTATTCCGCTGATAGTGACTAACTGCGCCATTATCGGTCGCGCCGAAGCTTTCGCCGCCAAAAACGACATCCTCCCCTCTGCCTACGATGGCTTTGTTATGGGCGCAGGCTTTGCCCTTGTCTTAGTGGTATTGGGTGGGATGCGCGAAGTATTAGGGGCAGGTACACTATTTGCCGGTGCAGAGCTTTTATTAGGTGACTGGGCGCGTGTCTTGACCATCACTCTTTATACACCAGACAATCCCTTTTTATTGGCACTATTGCCACCAGGGGCGTTTTTGGGAATGGGGTTAATAATTGCGCTCAAAAACGTGCTCGACCCGATTTTGGAGCAGAAATTTGCGCCTAAAGCACGCAAAGTTGTTGAACGCGCTCGCGTCACGGCCGAAAGTTAGCTCTGCAATAGCAAATTATGAGCTAAGGGCTTTGTTGAGCTGGATTACGACGCGACGGTTTATTTTATTACCCAATACGCTGTCTTGCCCGATTTGACGTTTATCGCCAAGGGCATTGACGATCACGCGGCTAGGTTCGATGCCTTTTTGCGTAAAGAAATCACGCACGGTATCGGCACGCTGTTGAGCCAACACCGTATTTTCGCTATTTGGCCCTTTTGGCGCAGCATAAGCGCCGACTAACACTAACTCAAGCTCTGGCGCCAGTGACAAGTACTCAGCAATCATCGCCAGACGTTTTTCCGCATAATAGGTCAGATCCGCCGAGGCGTTTTTGTAGGTCAAAATCGTAAAGGCAATGTCTTCAAAGCTAAACGGTAGTAGTTGCCCAACACAGCCTACAAACTCTTGGTACGCTGGGGCAAAGTTAGCACTATTGAGGGAAATATTGATGGTATCAACGGGGTGATACCAGTCCTGATAAGAAAAACTTGGCCAAAAGCCTTTTTCTAACTCAGTTAGCAGCGTCCAGCCAAGTTCCTTATCAAGTTCTGGCGCAAACTGTTTTTGCAGATCCATCTGCGCCAACAACTTGCTTGGCACTCCCGGCATCCATGCGGGAGGTACAGAATACACAGTCGCCTGTGCATATGTATCAGGTATCATGCTCTGTTCTAAACGAAAATTCAGCGTTAACTGTTTACTCGCTTCACTTGTGAACACAGCTTTAGCAAACCACCCCACCTGATGGGTCAATTCGCATTTAAGCGGGTTGGAAGTAGGTTCTAATAACCATGAAGACGACTCGATATCGGCCACGTAGTGACGCACATCGGCAGCGACAGACCATGTTGTGAGAACAACGCTGGCAAGTGCGGTAGCTAATATCGTTTTCTTCATTTTAGAACCTCTCCAACAAAGAATGTATCGTCCAGTTGCAAAAATAGTTAATCGTTTTTTTGCATTTGTTCAAATTGATGCTAGCAGTTCCAAGTAAGTATTGAGATAATGGGCGGTGTCGCCAATCAATGTCGTAGTGTTAGAGTAGTGCAAGAATTAAAAAAACGTTTTCGCGGATATTTCCCCGTCATCATCGATGTTGAAACTGCGGGGTTTAATGCCGTCACCGACGCGCTCTTGGAAGTGGCAGCGATGACGGTAGAGATGGATGCTGAAACGGGATTACTTAGGCCTGGCGAGACATTTCACGCGCATGTAACGCCCTTTGCAGGTGCCAATATCGAAGCCTCTGCCTTGGAGTTTAACGGCATTAATATTGAGTGTGCACTGCGTGGTGCCCAAGATGAAACGCAGGTGATGAAAGATTTGTGTAAGTGGGTCAGCAAAGCACAAAAAAAAGCCGGCTGTCAGCGCTCTATCATCACAGCCCACAACGCTGCCTTTGATCAGGGCTTTATCAATGCCGCCATTCAGCGCAGTAAAGTCAAGCGCACGCCTTTTCATCCGTTTGTGTCGTTTGATACCACCAGTATGGCGGCCTTAACCATTGGCCAAACGGTGCTGGTTAAAGCGTGTCAGGCTGCAGGTATTGAATTTGACCAAAAACAAGCACATGGTGCATTATACGACACTCAAAAAACCACCGAGCTGTTTTGTTACATGGCAAATCGTTACCAATCACTAGGCGGGTTTCCGCTAGCATAACCATTCACAGCACAAACTCCTTTAGACTGCACATCTGGTAGTTGTCATCACCAAAAAAGCATAAAAAAAAAGCGCCTAGCGTGAAATCACGTTAAGCGCTTCTATCTATACAATTAGATAGTTACAGCTTGTCAGAGTTCTCTGATAAGTAAGCTGCAACACCGTCTGGTGATGCATTCATGCCTTTGTCGCCGTCTTTCCAGCCAGCAGGACATACTTCACCGTGTTCTTGGTGGAAGTTTAACGCATCGACCATGCGCAACATTTCGTCAACGTTACGGCCAAGCGGTAAATCGTTCACAACTTGGTGGCGAACGTTGAATTCTTCATCAATTAAGAAAGACGCACGGAAAGCAACGCCTGCATCTGGGTGCTCAACATCGTAATCTTGACAAATCGTGTGCTTGACATCAGCTACTAGCGTGTAGCCCACTTGACCAATACCGCCTTCATTGACTGGGGTATTACGCCATGCGTTGTGCGTGAATTGAGAATCAATTGACACACCAACAACTTCCACACCGCGCTTTTGGAATTCAGCTACGCGCTTATCAAACGCGATGAGCTCTGAAGGACAAACAAACGTAAAATCTAACGGGTAGAAGAAAACGACTGCTTTTTTGCCTTTTACAGCTTCTTTTAGGTTAAATGCATCAACGATTTCGCCTGAACCAAGTACCGCTGCAGCGGTAAAATCTGGTGCCTGACGACCAACTAATACTCCCATAATATTCTCCAATGTTTATAGGTTTAGGAACACGTACATACGTTAGCATCTAATATAAGGTTTAGCGCGCCAGATTCAAGGCGAAAAAAATAAAAAAATCGCTTGCACAAAAACAAAATGAGAACTATTATTATTTACATAGCGATTTGTTAGCCATTTTAATTTTTTTGCGAGTATTTATGTTTGTATGTATGTGTTACGGCATCACTGATAAAGATATCCAACAAGCGGTTCAGGATAACGGCGTCGGCAATATGCGCGAATTAAAATCCGTGTTAACCCTCGGTGATCAGTGCGGCTCTTGTATCAAAATGGCACAAACTATCATCGACGATGTCATTATCGATGAGTCTTTGTTTAAAGACGTCGGTTAAGTACTACACAAATCCAAGTTTCTCATTCGTGGTGCTATGCGCCAAAAAAGGTAAAAAGCGACGCATCTGCGTCGCTTTTTTTATGTAAGTAAGCGTATTTACTCAGCTGAATCCTCGTCTGGGTATTTTGCAGCTGTTTCTTTTACCAGCTCCTGCAACTCACCTTGTTGATACATTTCCAAAATAATATCGCAGCCACCGACCAGCTCACCATCGACCCACAACTGCGGAAAAGTTGGCCAGTTGGCGTATTTTGGCAGCTCGGCACGAATGTCGGGGTTTTGTAAAATATCGACATAGGCAAATTGCTCACCGCACGACATTAATGCTTGTGACGCTTGTGAAGAGAAACCACAAGAAGGTAATTTTGGTGAGCCTTTCATGTATAAAAGGATGGGATTTTCGGCGATTTGTTGTTTGATCTTCTCAACAGTTTCCATAATGTACCTATAAAAAATGGCTAAAAAATTGTCTTTGTATATAGGTATTATGCCTGTTTTTTCAATATAGATTAACCCAAAGTGAACTTATTTATGCCAAAAGCATATATTAATACTGCTAAAAGACTTGTTTTGTCGATAATGATACCTATATTATCCGTAACAGTTTTGATTAATTGCACTGTCGCTGCAATTGGTCGCTATATTGATATACACACGTACACGAATGGAGAACTTCATGGCTTTTGAATTACCCGCATTACCTTACGAAAAAAATGCACTAGAACCTCATATCTCAGCAGAGACGTTAGAGTTTCACCACGGTAAACACCACCAAACTTACGTCACCAAACTCAACGGTCTAATCGAAGGCACTGAGCTTGCTGATAAGTCTCTTGAAGAGATTGTAAAATCTTCTGAAGGCGGTGTATTTAACAATGCAGCTCAAATCTGGAACCACACTTTCTACTGGAACAGCTTAAGCCCTAATGGTGGCGGTGAGCCGACTGGTGCACTAGCAGATGCAATCAAAGCTAAGTTCGGTTCTTTTGCTGACTTTAAAGCGGCCTTTAACGATAAAGCAGTGAACAACTTCGGTTCTAGCTGGACGTGGCTAGTCAAAACTGCAGATGGTTCATTAGACATCGTCAACACCAGCAATGCTGCAACCCCTATCACTGACGGCCTAACGCCGCTATTGACTGTTGATTTGTGGGAACACGCTTATTACATCGATTATCGCAACGTTCGTCCTAACTACCTTGAAGGTTTTTGGGCACTTGCTAACTGGGAATTTGCAGCAGAAAACTTCGCTGCATAAGCGTCTGCATTTAGCCACATTATTCCTTGCAAAAGCCCGCATCACGCGGGCTTTTTTATGCTTTGTCAGCCCTACAATACAATATATTTTTCATTTTTTACTCCCCCACTTCACAAAAGCCGACTACGCTTAAAGTAAACCAAAAATCGAATTATCGGCCGACCTGGAGAAGTTATGGGCATTTTTGAGCATTACCAACAACGCTACGAAGAGCACAAGCACGAAGAACTCACTATTCAAGAGTATTT
>CAZLGJ010000106.1:0-9744 GCA_964559075.1 uncultured Glaciecola sp. | reverse complement strand
GAGCAGCCCCTAAAGAGGCATGGACATAGTCCCTACTCACTGGTTGTGCGGGATTACAACCAGGCGCAAAGTAATCAACTCGACACATCGAGTAATCATAAGCAGCTATCCCCAAAAACGCATCCGAGCGCACTAACAGGGTTTCCATCATATAGGCTCTAAATTGAGGGAGTTGCCATGGCGCCATAGGTGGACTAAATAATGTCGCAGACTTGCGCATTGCAAGTAGCCCATCAGCCCTGGCAAAGGGCATTTGATACGTCCAAGCAGGATCAGTTTGCGCCAGCAATGCATGATCATCTAGCAACATTGCTTCAAAGTCCAACGACGCTTGCTGCGCTTGCATCTGCCCGTATACAGTAGCGCCAGCTAAGCGCACCTCAACCTCGCCACTTTGGTTATAGGCACGACAATGCCCCCCCTGCGTGTTCACCTCCCAGCCTGATGGAATGGCAAAAGCCCCCCCTGATTGTTGATGAATGTATATATCAAAGCTCGGATCTATGTTGAAATGCCCCGCCATATTCGCAGCATTGATTAATTGGGAAATACCCATTGGCGAATCGGATGTTTCGATAAGCTGGCTTAGCCGTCTGGTGCGCATTTTACGAAAGGTAAACTGCCCACAGACCACGTTATCTCCCAACGAAATATTTGTATCGGCCGAAAACACTGCTGCCGCGGTCAGAGTGCCGCCACCACTAGCGCTGGCTGAGATATTGCGTTCATTGCCAGACATTAAATGATAGTAGTTTTTTATGGGGACGCCCCAACTAATGCTAGCCGTACCGCTTTCAAGACCACCATCGGCAATCCCCACCACCTCACCGCTCTGGTTTAAAATGGGGCCACCTGAGATGCCGGGGATAAGATGCCCATCAAAGCGCAGTATTTCTAAATTCACCGACGGCATTCCCACACTGCGCAGTTGGTTAATGGACTTATCGTTGAGCATATCCGCGAGTTTATTGCTCCCTGAGGTCATTCTTAGTTCAGTATCATCCATCGTGCGCGCATTGGCTTCATATCCTAACACCAATAATCGGTCGTTATAACTGGGTTGTATGGTGGCTTTTGTTAATGTCGGCGCAGCTATACGCGTGTCGAGTTTGAGTACGGCTAGATCGGCTTTGCGGTAAGTTTTAAACACCCTTGCCGTAATCGTATCCCCCGTCTTTTCATGGTACACACTAAACGTGCTACACCCAGCAATGACATGCAGCGCAGTCAACACTCTATTTGAGCTACCATACAAAAAACCGCTACCGTTATGGGCGTTGTTCTCGCAGTTTCGCGCCTGTACTCTCACCACCGATTGCTTTATTTGGGCAAGGGTATCAGCTTCTATGGCGGATGTATGAGGCACAAACACTAAGCCAAACATGGTTGCCAGTGAGGCCAATAGACAAATTACTCTTCGCATAATGTTCTCCATGAGACATTGATAAGCTTTGCTTGCGCAGACACTTCGGTGTTGTTAACAATTGCTGCAACTGTTGGCCACGGTGAGTCTTCAACTAAAGCAGCACTGATCCATTGTTCGGGGGTACGATTGCCTATGCGCAGATTATTGCAGTTACTGGGTGTCGCGCTAGACGATAAGATAGTAATCGGAGCTGGCCTGGGAAGGACTTCAGCCTCTTCAGGTTTAATCCCCAGTATTTGAAAGGCAGCATAGGCACGGGCAATGTCCTCTTCGTAGCCTGCCAGTTCCCATTCGCTTACGCGAGACTCAATGCTCGGCGCCATATAATCCTGCACTCGTAAGTGCAACCCTATTAACAGCGCCAGCGTGGCAAACATACCAAAGCCCATCAACCTAAATGGCTGTGGTGAAAAATCTTCTTGATTGGTTTGGCGCAAGCCCAGCGCGGCTGCGAGAATGGCGGCAAGAGCACTGATAATACTGCCCATAACGGTGGCAGTGGAGAGACCGACTAATAAGCCGACTAGCGCACCTATACCAGCGCCAACAGTGAATTCTGCATACTTATTCATGGTATCTTCCTTGAACTGAACGCAAAACCACTTATTGAACGTTGTGTTTTTAAATATTATAGAACAAAGATACAGCCTAGCAAATTTTACGAGTTCTTAAATTTTTGCAATTAAGCAAAGAGATACTTCTAAATAATGAATTGTAATATTGAGTTGTGCGAGAATCATTTATTTCCCTTGATGCCTTACGCTTGAGCAAGCTCCTATAGAAAAGCTTCAGGCTACCTCAGTGAACGTGTTTATCGCCTTGTTATATTCTTTCTGTACAGCCGTTTACAACCAATAGCTGATTTAAATACCGTTCTACCTTTGCTAAGCCTTTAGGCGCATGAGAATAATGCCCCTGATTTGACGCAGAAAAGCCACCAATTTGCACTTTCAAACTAAAAGTATTTCCATCCTTAGTATGTTCCGAAAAGTAGGTTGAATCCCAATCTTTAACACCAATTTCTTCGAAGAAGTTTTTTGAGTGCTCTAATGTTTCATTGGAAATTGTTGAAGTGCATAAGACTGTTTCTTTACCACCAAGCACTCTAGACAAAGAAAGAGAATTTTCTGTGTAGTGCAAAACTAGACTATCCCTATAAGAACCTGACTCATAGGATACACTTTCAGCCATTACAGGTCCGTGCAATAGTACAAATAAAAAAAGCGCGGATCTTTGCACGACCATATAACGCCCCGATAATGAACCCAAGTTTAGCGTAAGCAGAAGATGTGTCTCAATGAACGAAGTGAATGAATTAATTGGCTTGTTATATTCGCGCTTATTCGAAGACAGGTCTAAAGAAACTGCGCTCATAACTGATGATGCATTTTGTGTCTTCTGCGTATTTAAACGCCTCCATACATTCTGGGTCTTTAAACGAGTCATTGCGATATTTTTCGTACTCGCTAAGACTTGGAAAAGTGAATAATGCCAATGCAATATTGTTGGCTCCTTCCGATGGTAAAAAGTATCCGTTGTGCTGACCACCGAATTTATTGACGAGTGGAATCCATAGTTTTGCATAAACCTCAAACTCTGAGATTTTGTATGGGTCTACGACATATTTGATGAAACAAGTAATCAATTAAGAGTCCTTAAATCGCAGGTTCGTTGAAGCATATAACAGTATATTATGTAGTCTGCACAGTAACAAAATTTCAAATTCTTCACTATTCAACCCACATAGCCTAACAATATCAACAGCTTACTATTTATGAGTGGTAAATTGCTACATTTTTATGCATTGTTATACTGAATGCATAGTAATTTCAAAGACAAAAGCGTACGGAGATTTTCACATTTTACTAGAACTACCATACAGTAAATGATTTTATTTGCATGAGTATAATCCGTAGTAAATAACCATACAGCTATTTATACAAATCATTACTTACGAGACTTGGACAGGTTTACAATTGTATATAAGCTAACAGAGCGTTACTGAATAAAAGTAGGAGAATCAATAGGGGAAATAATGGTCGGTGAGACAGGATTTGAACCTGCGACCCCTTGGACCCAAACCAAGTGCGCTACCAAGCTGCGCCACTCACCGACTAGGGGTGCGCATACTACCGAGATTAACCAGGTGGGTCAATAGTACTGTAGAATTTATTTTGGCAAACATCGTCGGATGTGAAACAATATCACTTTCGCAATTCACATCCGTTAGGTTTCTTCATGCAAGCTCAACTCATCGATGGCAAAGTCATTGCTCAAAACGTCAGACAGGAAGTCGCCTCTTATGTTTCTCGTGCAGTCGCGGCAAACAAGCGCGCACCGGGTCTAGCCGTGGTATTGGTCGGCAGTGACCCAGCCTCACAAGTCTACGTCAATAACAAACGCAAAGCCTGTGACGAAGTGGGTTTTGTCTCCAAAAGCTATGATTTGCCAGCCAGTACTTCGCAGGCAGAATTATTAGCACTGATTGATGAGCTCAACCACGCCGAAGATATTGATGGAATTTTAGTCCAATTGCCGCTTCCGGCAGGACTCAATGCTGAAGAAATCCTCGAGCGCATCGACCCGTATAAAGATGTCGATGGCTTTCACCCTTACAACATTGGCCGCTTAGCCCAACGCATTCCCGCGATCCGCCCCTGCACGCCAAAAGGGATCATGACCATGATCGCCTCGACCAAACGCAACATCAAAGGCTTAGATGCAGTCATCGTCGGCGCTTCGAACATTGTTGGTCGTCCAATGGCGTTGGAATTATTGCTCGCCGGATGCACGGTAACAACCTGTCACAAATTCACTAAAGACCTACAAAGTCACGTACAGCGCGCGGATTTAGTCGTGGTGGCGGTAGGCAAACCCAACTTCATTCCCGGTAGCTGGATCAAAGAAAACGCCATTGTCATTGATGTGGGTATCAACCGCCTCGACGACGGTGCGTTGGTCGGTGATGTGGAGTTTAGTGCTGCATCAGAGCGAGCAGGCTGGAATACCCCTGTTCCTGGTGGTGTCGGCCCAATGACGGTGGCAAGCTTGATTGAAAACACGCTCGAAGCCTACGTCAAAGCACAAACCAAATAATGCTGACGCCGTCAGAGCAGGCCGTGGTTAACGCCACGCAGCACTGGTTAAAAACCGTGGTGATTGGGCAAAACTTTTGCCCTTTTGCCAGCAGGCCCTTCGTACAAGACGCCATCCGCTATCAAGTCACCAGCGTCTTAACGCCAGATGCTTTGTTTGATCAGTTAACACGTGAATGCCAGTTGTTAGATCAGCACGCAGAGGTTGAAACCACGCTACTCATCATTGACGATCGCGAACACGAGAGTGGTTCAATGTGCTTTGATGACTACATGGATTATCTCACCTTTGCCCAAACGGTTTTGTCACAGCTGGGCTTCGACGGCGTCTATCAAATTGCTAGTTTTCATCCCGAGTATGTCTTTGCTGGTGAGCCTGAAGAAGACGTGTCGCACTTTACCAACCGCTCTCCCTACCCCATGCTGCACATTCTGCGCGAAGCAAGTTTAAGCCAAGTGTTGCGCAATGTGTCAGATCCGGAGCAGATCCCACTGGATAATATCGCACGCGCTGCCGAACTCGGACGGGCTTATTTTACCTCCGTCCTCAGCGATGCCAGACAACCAGAAAACTTGGATAAACCATGACCCCGATTGGCTTCGTGCGTACGCCTTTTGCGGAAAAATTTGGGATCCCGCGTCAGGCCAGCCTCCTTGATACAGTTGAGTGTCACATCGAGATGACCCCACAATGGAACGATTCCAATGCGTTTCGTGGCCTAGATGCATTTAGCCATATTTGGCTGCTGTTTGGCTTTCATTTATGCGCTGACTCAGACGCAGTCAAACCACTGGTGCGCCCTCCCCGCTTAGGTGGGAACGACAAGGTCGGCGTATTTGCCTCGCGCAGTCCGTTTCGCCCCAATCACATTGGGCAATCGGTGGTCGCCTATCGCGGTCTTAAGCATACAAAGCAGCAGCTTTTGGTGCAGATCAGCGGTATTGATTGTGTGGACAACACCCCCGTCTATGATATCAAACCCTATGTGCCTTATGCCGACAGTATCCCCAATGCGCAAGGCGGCTTTGCCCCACAGGCGCCTGAGATGCTGGCGGTTGACCTTGCGACTGTGTCGCAGCAATTGGCTGCACTGCCGCAAAAAGTAATCGCACAAGTCAGTCATATCTTGGCCTGTGATCCGCGCCCAGCTTATCAAGATGATCCGCAGCGCGTGTACAAAGTGCACTTGTTTGACTGGCACTGGCACTTTGTTGTGGCAGACAACACGCTCAAAGTAATTGATATTGTGCGCAATTAGCCCTTTTGCAAAAACTAAGCTGTGATAAAATACGCGCATTATTACCACAGTAACTCTGTCATAGGAACTTTGCCGGCATGCGTACTAGCCAATATTTACTCTCAACTCAAAAAGAAACGCCAGCAGATGCGGAAGTCATCTCCCACCAGTTAATGTTGCGTTCGGGCATGATCCGCAAAGTAGCTTCGGGTTTATACAACTATTTACCGACTGGTCTGCGCGTCTTAAACAAAATCGCCAACATCGTGCGTGAAGAGATGGATAAGGCTGGCGCAATTGAGATCCTCATGCCCGTAGTTCAGCCTGCTGACTTATGGGAAGAATCTGGGCGTTGGGAAGAGTACGGCCCAGAACTGTTACGCATCAAAGACCGTCATCAGCGCGATTTTGTGCTGGGTCCAACGCATGAAGAAGTGGTGACTGCGCTAGTACGCAACGAAATCAGCAGCTACAAACAGCTACCGCTAAATCTGTATCAAATCCAAACTAAATTCCGCGATGAAGTGCGCCCCCGTTTTGGCGTGATGCGCGGACGTGAATTTTTGATGAAAGATGCCTACTCGTTCCACTTATCTGCCGAGTGTTTGCAAACGACCTACGACAAGATGTATCAAGCCTACTGCAATGTGTTTGAGCGCATTGGCTTGGAGTTTCGTCCAGTGATTGCAGATAACGGCTCGATTGGTGGCTCGGGCTCACACGAATTCCACGTGCTAGCTGATTCTGGCGAAGATGATATTGCGTTTTCTACCGCCTCGGATTATGCCGCCAATGTCGAGATGGCAGAAGCTGTCGCGCCAGCAAGCGAAGGCGAAGGCACAGCTGCACTAACCAAAGTCGATACACCTAATGCTAAAACCATAGCCGAAGTGTCCACGTTGCTCGATATTGATCCTACCCGCACTGTCAAAACCCTGATAGTCTTGGGCGAAGCTCAAGAAGACGGCTCACAGCCCTTAGTTGCGTTAGTATTGCGCGGCGACCATGAGCTGAATGAGCTTAAAGCAGAAAAGCACCCGCTGATTGGCGCACCGTTCGCCATGGCACCTGAGGCGCGTATTCAAGCCGAAATCGGCGCAAATGTTGGCTCGATTGGTCCGGTTGGATTAACTATCCCAGTAATTGCCGATCGCAGCGCCGCAGCGCTGGCAGATTTTGTCTGTGGTGCCAATACCGATGATGTACATTACACAGGTGCTAACTGGCAACGCGATGTGGGTGAGTTTGCAGTATTTGACTTGCGCAATGTGGTCGCAGGCGATCCTTCTCCGGATGGTCAAGGTGAGCTGGCGATCAAGCGCGGTATCGAAGTAGGCCACATCTTCCAACTTGGCCAAAAATACTCGCAAGCCATGAACTGCGGCGTACTGACCGAATCTGGTAAACACGACACCCTCACTATGGGCTGTTACGGGATTGGTGTGTCGCGCATAATGGCAGCGGCGATTGAACAAAACCACGACAAATACGGCATCCAATGGCCGGACGCCATCGCGCCGTTTAAAGTGGCAATTATTCCGATGAACATGCACAAGTCACATCGCATCAAAGAAGTTGCAGAGCAGCTGTATGCCGATTGCCAAGCAGCCGGTATTGAAGTGTTATTTGATGATCGCAAAGAGCGTCCAGGCGTGATGTTTAACGATATGGAACTGGTCGGGATCCCTCACTCTATCGTCATCGGTGAACGCAACTTGGATAACGCGCAGGTTGAGTACAAAAACCGTCGTACTGGTGAAAAACAACTGCTCGATATTGACCAGTTAGGTAATTTTCTCAGCGCGTTGTAACCCCTCTAATACTGCAAAGCATTGAGTTTTTCCCTATTGCTATCTACACTGTCAGTGTTTGTGCAATAGGGAAATTACCATGACAAATCTCATCCTGTTTGGATTGCTGTTCAATCTGCTCGTTAGTCACCACGCTGCAGCTCAGAGCGAGACGAAAGTCACCAAGCAAACGCCAGAGAGTGTGCTAAACAAAGCCCGACGCATCGCCTCTGAGCAAATAGCGGTGATTGAATCTCGCCCACGTGCACCATCACTACTGGACGAGCGCAGCAAAGCCGAACAAACTCTTGAGCAAGTCCCGTTCGCGATCTACCAGCATCAACAAAACTACCTATTACCAATCACCTATGTCAAAAATCCCAATGCGGCAGGACAAGGCGATCTGACTCAAAGCAACATCGATAACCACGAAGCCAAGTTTCAAATCAGCATCAAGATCCCCATTTATTCATTTGGTGATACCAATACCGGCTGGTATTTTGGCTTTACCTCAAAGTCGTTCTGGCAAGTTTATAATGACGAGGTCTCAAAACCCTTTCGCGAGACCAATTACGAACCAGAGTTGATGTACCGCTGGCAAGCCGACTACAGTTTTTTGAATTATCGCTTTAACGCGATTGAAGTCAGTCTTAACCATCAGTCTAACGGTCAGTCTGGATTGAACTCGCGTAGCTGGAATAGAGTCATCCTAACGGCGTTATTTAGCGACATTAACTCCGCCTATTATGTGCGGACTTGGTATCGCCTGCCAGAAGATGACAAAACCGACATCAACGATGCCTCGGGCGACGATAACCCCAATATCTTGGATTTTGTTGGCCGCGTTGAGCTTGGCTACGCCTGGCAATTTACCCCGAAGCACAAACTCATCGCCAGATTGCGCAACAACTTACAGAGCGATAACAACCGCGGCAGTGTTGAGCTGAACTACACCTATAATTTTACTGAACGTTATGACGTGTTGATTCAATATTTTAATGGGTATGGCGATTCGTTGATCGACTATAATCGCCATCAGGAGCGCATTGGCTTGGGGCTACAGCTGAAGTTTTTATAATCGCCTGCAGCTCTATGAAGATTTGCTATCAGCAGTAAACCAGTGCCGCGTGCGGTTGGCAAACCAGACCAATGAGAGCATGACCGGAACTTCGACCAAGACGCCCACCACAGTCGCTAAAGCTGCACCAGAGTTAAGGCCAAATAAAGCAATTGCAACCGCAACGGCTAACTCAAAGAAGTTTGAGGTGCCAATCATACATGCAGGTGCCGCGACATTGTGCGGCAATTTTAACTGGTGCGCGCCAAAATACGCCAGAGCAAAAATCCCGTAGGTTTGAATGAGCAGTGGAATAGCAATTAATACAATCGCCATGGGCTTGGCGAGTATGGTTTGCGACTGAAGTCCAAATAAAAGTACCACTGTCAGTAACAGGCCTGCAATAGACCATGGCTTTAATACCGCTAATAAACCTTCAAGCCGCGCTAAATTACCCGCTTGATTGAGTCTATGTCTGGTCCACGCACCGGCTAACAACGGCAACACCACATATAACACCACTGACAATAGCAAGGTGTCCCAAGGTACCACGATATCTGACACGCCAAGGAGTAGCGCGGTTAATGGAGCAAAGGCGAAAATCATGATGACATCGTTGATTGAGACCTGCACCAAAGTGTAGTTGGCATCACCCTTGGTCAGCTGACTCCAGACAAATACCATGGCTGTGCAGGGCGCCACACCAAGCAAAATCATCCCCGCAATGTATTCGGTGGCCGTTTGCGGGTCAACAAAATCTACAAACAAGACCTTAAAAAATAACCAGCCCAACAGCGCCATAGTGAAAGGCTTAATTAACCAGTTGATCACTAAGGTCAAGATGATCCCTTTGGGCTTCTTGCCGACATCTTTGATAGCGCCAAAATCCACCTGCACCATCATTGGGTAAATCATGATCCAAATCAGCACCGCAACCACTAAGTTCACGTTGACAAATTCGGCACTAGCGATCACCGCAAAAAATTCTGGCACTAAGCTGCCAAACAATACTCCCGCGGCAATGGCTAAGCCAACCCAAACGGACAAATAACGCTCAAATAATCCCATGTGCTGATCCCGTGTATTAATTGACGATGGCTTTTAGCGCGAAGCGCAACTCATGTGGTGACAAATGTTG
>CAZLGJ010000105.1:0-9798 GCA_964559075.1 uncultured Glaciecola sp. | reverse complement strand
CCAACCCATTGCAGGCTTGCAGTGAAATTTTTATCAAACCCAAAGACGTGTTTACGGCCCTCAAAACTGCCAATAACTGGGCGTGGGTGCCTTTCTTTTTGGTGGTGATTTTTGCAGTACTACCGAGCTATTTATATTTTAGCTCCGTTGACCAGGTATACTATGAAAACCTGTTGCGCAACTCTGCTGATTTCCAAGATCTCAGCCCGGCTGAAATCGACGCCTCACTAAGCTTTGTTAAAGTGGAACAGCTCGCCTGGGCAATGCCAATTGGCACTATTATCGGGATCCTAATCGTCAATGCCATCATGGCTATCTATTACAAGCTAGTGACCCAATCAGATGAAGAAAACTTAGCCGGTTTTACTGACTGGTACGGCGCTATGTGGTGGATTGGCATGCCAACCATCATCGGTTCACTGATTTCTATTTTGATGATTTTGATCAGCAATGACGGTAGCGGGCAGATTGATATCGGGGTACTCAACACCACCTCAATTGGCTATATTTTTGGCGTGGGTATGGATTCAGCTTGGTTTAATTTGGCGAACTCAGCGCGCATTGAATCTTTACTGAGTTTCTACATAGGTGCAGTAGCAATAGGCACCTGGACGCGCTTTTCATTTAACAAATGCCTGTTGCTAGCAGGTATCCCATACCTGGTGATTTATGGCGTGTGGATCGTGACCCTCATCCTATAAACTAGCAAACTCTTGGCTGGTGTATGCATCAATACAAGCTTGCACCAGCCACCTCCCCCCATCCAACCCTACATGTAGCGTTGTGCTTGTTCGCGGATAGCCTTTTATATTCGTTTCTTTTATACTCTGCGCCACCCTAATAACTATAACAAATATATAGGCAACCATGACCCGACCAATTCGTTTACTGCTATGCGCAAGCTTAGCCTTACTTAGCCTCAGTGCTCGCCAGCACGCGGCTACCAATACCATAACCGCAACCGTTGAGAACGTGACTGCCCCCGTCTCAGCCACCCAGTCTCCGGATGTCGCCAAGGCCTATCAAGGTCTGACAGGAGAGCGCATCTTGCAACACGCCAACGTCTTGGCCTCAGACGACTTTGGTGGACGGTTACCAGCCACCCCGGGCGAAGCTAAAACACTCGCTTATTTAACAGAACAATTTACTCAGTTTGGTCTTGAACCAACCGCAGGTGACAGTTACTTACAAGCCGTGCCGCTGATGTCTATCACTGCGGCACCGGATGCGACCTTGCGTGTAGGCTCACAGCAATTAACCTATAAAGAAAACATGGTGGTTGGCTCCAAGCGAGAACAGGCACATATCGCGATCAATAACTCCGACCTTGTGTTTGTTGGCTATGGGGTCAATGCGCCAGAATATAATTGGAACGATTATGCAGGACTGGACGTTACCGGTAAAACCGTGGTGATCCTCGTTAATGATCCCGGCTTTGGCGATCCAGAATCAGGCAAGTTTCAGGGCAAGACCATGACTTACTATGGCCGCTGGAGTTATAAATACGAAGAAGCCAGCCGCCAAGGTGCTGCTGCTGCCTTGATTGTGCATGAGAGCGAGCCAGCGTCTTATGGCTGGTCAGTGGTGGCCAACAGTTGGTCGGGTCCTCAGTACGGTCTAGTCAGCAGTGATGGCGGTGCGTCTCGTGTAGCCGTAGAAGGTTGGCTGTCACTTGACGCCACCAAAGCGTTGTTTGCCGAAGCTGGGTTAGACTTTGCCAGCGAAAAAGCCAAAGCAACGCGCACGCCTTATGCCAAAGCCTTGGGATTAACGGCCTCAAGCACGGTCAACAATACCTTCAGCACTTCCGAAAGCTATAACTTGTTGGCTACCTTGCCCGGCAGCAGCTTACCTGACGAGCACATTATCTTTACTGCGCATTGGGATCACTTAGGCACAGACACTACACTTGAAGGCGACCAAATCTACAATGGCTTTCATGATAATGCCACTGGCACAGGCGGTCTGTTGGCAATTGCAGAAAGTCTAGCCAGCCTAAAGGAGCGCCCCAAGCGCTCCATTTCGTTTTTGATTGTCACCGCTGAAGAGCAAGGGTTGCTCGGCTCCAAATTCTATGCACAAAACCCCGTCATCCCACTTGCCAATACCGTCGCCAATATCAATGTCGATGCGATGAATATTTTGGGACGTACCCAAGACGTTGCTGTAGTTGGACAGGGCAAATCTAGTTTAGAGCGCAATCTAGTTGCCGCAGCTAGCGTGCAAGACCGCACGGTTGTGCAAGAGCCGCGTCCAGAGGCAGGTTATTATTACCGCTCTGATCACTTTAGTTTTGCCAAAGCGGGCGTTCCAGCGCTATATGCTTACGGTGGCGCCACGCCGCTAGATGAGGCCACCGCGCAATATCGCAAAAAAATGAGCCTTATCGTACGCGGCTGTTATCACCAAGTGTGCGATCAACCACGCGCCAACATTCATAGCGGCGGCATGCAAGAAGATGCACGCATGTTGATGGATGTCGCAATCCAGGTCGCCAATGCCAAAGACTGGCCGCAATGGCAAAAAACGAGTGAGTTTCAGCGGCAGCCATAGCAAACCGAGCCGCATATTCCAGCGAATGTGACACTAATATGAAAAAGGTCGTAAATCCGCTTGGTTTTACGGCCTTTTTGGTTTTTTAACTTGCATTTTCTGTCAAAGATGGCACATTACACACATAGCGATTTCATAAAAATAAAAACCATCGCACATTATAAATTACACCTCCCAACGCCCCTTGCGTAACGACAGTAAATAAAACAAGTGTAACCAACGTATAGTCCCAAACAGATTATAGTCAACAATAGAGAGAACCAATTTATGTGTGGTATTTTCGGTATCCTAGACATCAAAACCGATGTCTCAGAGTTACGTACCCAAGCATTAGAGCTTGCCAAATTACTTCGCCATCGCGGCCCCGACTGGTCAGGTATTTGGAATAATAATAATGCCATTTTATGCCACGAACGCCTCGCTATTGTTGATGTTGATACAGGCGCTCAGCCCCTGATCAGCGATACCAATCAAGAAATCTTAGCCGTAAACGGCGAAATTTATAATCACAAGGCACTCGCCAAGTCGCTGGCACCTGATTATGCATTCAAAACAAAATCAGATTGTGAAGTCATCATCCCACTTTATCAGCAGTTTGGCGCTGAGTTCGTCGATAAACTCGAAGGCATGTTTGCTTTTGTTTTATATGATGAAAAAACCAATTCATATTTAATTGCGCGTGATCATATCGGTATTATTCCGCTTTACACCGGCTATGATGAGCACGGTAACTTTTATATCGCGTCTGAGATGAAATCGCTTGCCCCGGTGTGTAAAACCATTTCAGAGTTTCCACCAGGACACTATCTAGACAGTCGCGATGGCAAGTTAGTCAAATATTATCAGCGCGATTGGATGGACTATGACAATGTCAAAAACAACGAAACCAACCTAGATGAGCTGAAGACAGCCTTCGAAGATGCGGTCAAATCACACCTAATGTCAGATGTTCCCTACGCGGTATTACTATCTGGTGGCCTTGACTCGTCATTGGTTTCAGCAGTTGCCGCGCAGTACGTTGCCAAACGCGTTGAGGATGACGGTCAGTCTGATGCATGGTGGCCGCGTTTACACTCTTTTGCAGTTGGCCTTGAAGGCGCGCCTGATTTAAAAGCGGCGCAAAAAGTAGCCGACATGATTGGCACCGTGCACCACGAAATCCACTTTACTATCCAAGAGGGTTTGGATGCGATCCGCGATGTGATTTATCACCTCGAAACCTATGATGTAACCACCATCCGCGCAGCAACGCCGATGTATTTGATGACGCGCAAAATCAAAGCCATGGGGATCAAAATGGTCTTATCTGGTGAAGGCGCCGATGAGATCTTTGGTGGTTATTTGTATTTCCACAAAGCACCAAACGCCAAAGAGTTCCATGAAGAAACCGTGCGCAAACTCGACCGCTTGCACATGTTTGATTGTGCCCGTGCCAACAAAGCGACCTCAGCTTGGGGCGTCGAGGCTCGCGTGCCCTTCTTAGATAAAAAATTCATCGATGTGGCCATGCGCCTAAACCCGCAGGACAAAATGTGCCTAGACGGCAAGATGGAAAAATGGATCCTGCGCAAAGCGTTTGACGATAATACCTATTTGCCTGACGAAGTCCTATGGCGTCAAAAAGAACAGTTTGGCGACGGTGTGGGCTACTCGTGGATTGACTCTATTCGCGACTTCGTCGCAGCTGATGTGTCTGACCAACAGCTCGCAAATGCGGAATTCCGTTTCCCGACTAACACGCCTGATACCAAAGAAGGTTACTTCTACCGCACTATTTTTGAAGGCTACTTCCCACAAGAAAGTGCAGCTAAGTGTGTACCGGGTGGCAAGTCAATCGCCTGCTCCACTGTGGAAGCACTCGCGTGGGACGAAAGCTTCCTCAACAACGCTGACCCGTCTGGACGCTCGATGAAAGACGTGCACAAAGGTTAGTCATTCGTTGGCTTCTGAATACCAAAAAGGACAGCGCTTGCTGTCCTTTTTTTTGCTCGATACTTGCTTACTGACGATACCACAGCGGAAAATCTTCCACAGGTGTAGCCGTTGGTAGTAGTGGATTATCTAATGATAAGGTAATGCGATCACGTAAATTGAGCTGCTCAATCAACGGGGCATAGGTGGCTTCAAACAGGGCGTCCATCGATCCATCAGCCACGGCTGCACGCAGACCTTTTTCAATGAGTTTGCGCAAAATAGTATCGCCATTATTGACAAAAAAGTATACCGCTGTGGGATAGTGCAACACTAACTCTGATTCAAGCATCAATCCCTTGCTCAAGCTAGGTTTGGCGAGTTCATCGAGCACTTCAATCACCGAGCGCGGAAACAAATCCACCTGACGCTTGCGCATCATGGCAAAGGCTTCATCGTGATCAACGGCAGTGATCACAGTAAACCCGTTGTTGCGCAAGATTTTGTTATCCGGCCAGTTAAGCCCTTGCACTACGCTGTGCTCGCGAATATTGTGCATGTCTAAATCCGCTAGACGCAGACGATTTTTTTCGTGCATCAACAGCACCCGCCAGCCAATTAAGCCTTTATACAAAGGAATGCGAATGGGTGTCAGCAGCTTTTCTCGGTCACTATCAGTCATCGACCACATGACATTAATGCTGCGATTTTCACTGACTAACTGAATGGACTTTTGTTGGCTGAGATAGTGTTCTGACTCAATCAGCTCATAACGTACGCCAGTTTTTTGTAGGGCGAGATCTAACAGCTGTATCACGTACTGGTTGTGAATACTGTCGGCATTGACGTTTTGCGGGTAGGTGATTTTCCACACGGCCGCACCGACCGGCGCGCTCAGAAAGACGCTTAAACACACGACGAAACTCAAAGACAAAACACGAATGGATGTGCTTAGCATGCCGATACCCTCTTGGATTTGTTTAAGCGTATCACCGAAATTTACTCGATGCCAATAAACTTATGTGTTTGCAGCGACAGGCGCCAATTACGTGCAATACAGGTGTCCACCGCAAGCTGGGTGGCGCGCGCTTGTTGCGAGATGGGCTGAAGATAAATGAGCGGCTGGCGCGGCATGTCTTGCTTAGCTAATAAGTCATCTAGCGCATCAATGTGTTTTTGCATCGCGATGGCGTGTTTGATCTCGTCGGCGCGTTCCAGCGCCTCGGCTAATACCGCATAGCCGCCTGGCATGTCGATTTTGGGCGATACGGTGACAAAAGTATCGGGGTGACAGTGGATCGCAAAGGTACCGGACGTTTCGATTTGCACACTAAAACCTGCAGTAATCAAACCTGACGTTAATTCAGTCAAATCAAACATGCACGGCTCACCGCCTGTGATGACAATGTGCTTGGCGCGATAACCGCGTGTCTCGTATTCAGTCAGCAGATCTGCCAAAGACATATAGGCATGCGTCGGAGCATCCGCCGCCTTATCTCGCAGCGTGCTAATTGCAATGATATCATCCGCTTCAGCTGTCCAAGTGTGTTTGGTATCACACCAAGGGCAGCCAACTGGACATCCTTGCAAACGCACAAAAATAGAGGGGACACCGGTGAAGCTGCCCTCGCCCTGAACTGACTCAAAGATTTCGTTGATTGGATAATTCACACACAAACTGCCCATATTTTTACGCCGATTGGCGTGCTAATTTCAGATTTGCCCAGTCCATGGGTTATACTAAGGTCGCTATTATGCCAGACTGTACTATAAGTTGATATTTTAACTTCATATTTTAACCGCACTGATGGACGACCAACCTATGCAAAAACAAGCTGTGATCATCTACTCCGGTGGCATGGACTCATTTACCTTGTTACACCATGTGTTAGATAGTGGACTTGCGCCTGAGCAAGTGGCTTGTTTGACATTCAACTATGGACAACGCCACGTGCGCGAAATTGTTGCCGCACAACGCGTGTGCGAAGCGCTTGGGATCACCCACAAAATCGTCGACATTTCTGCCATTAACACTCTGATGGCCGGCTCATCGTTGACCGACGATATCGATATACCCGAAGGCCACTACGAAGAAGCCAGCATGATGTCGACCGTAGTGCCGAATCGCAACATGGTGTTGTTATCTATGGCGGTAGCGTACGCTGTTTCGCTAGAAGCCCCTGAGGTGTATTACGGTGCACACTCTGGCGACCACGCCATTTATCCTGACTGTCGCCCCGAGTTTGTGCAAAAGATGAAGGACGTCTGTGCCATTGCTAATTACCAAGCGGTGAGTATTGAAACCCCGTTTTTGCACTTATCCAAAGGTGAAATCCTAGCGCGCGGCTTAGCTCTTGATCTCGACTACAGCAACACGTGGACCTGCTACAACGGTCGCGACAAAGCCTGCGGTAAATGCGGCGCATGTGTTGAGCGCTTAGAGGCATTTGCCGAGCACCAGCGTATCGATCCCCTACCCTACGAGTAACGACGCACGCGCCAGCATTAGTGACGCTGTGACTGCGTCACAAAATGCGAAATCTCTTTGATCAAATAGCGCAACACGGGATTTAAGCGCGTGTTTTTGCCATTCATGACAAACAGCTCATGCTCAAAGGTAAACATCTTGCCACCGCCGACGGGCACGAGTCCAAGCGCAACGCCCTGCTCTTTGGCCATATAATCGGGCAATAGCCCTACATATTCACCGGTCATGATGGCTGACATGCACACATCATAAGAGTCTGAAAAGGTCTGAATATTCATGCGCGCATCATCGCCAATATAATTGGACGATGACAATCCGGAGATCCCAATGGCGGGATAATCTTCAATGTTGAGCTTGTCCGGCCACGCCTCTTTGGTGTTGGCTAAAGGATGACTCGGTGCACAATACAGTCTTCCGGGAAACGTTACCCCAGTGGAGTGAAAAATCACCGACTCGGGTTTGACCATGTCATAAGTGGACAGTACTAAATGACACTCGCCGGATAACGCTACGTGCTCTACTTCATTATATAAACGGTTTTGGATATTGACGTGAATATCGTCATACTTTTTCATCGTGGATTTGACCGCACGACTAATTGCCAAATGAATGGATAATGGCAAGCCCGCCATCACGACCAAGGTGACGTGACCAGAATAATCATCGTGGAGGTTTTTGAGATTGAACACAAAATTATCAAAGGCGTTAAAGATCCGCTTGGTCTCTTGAAAGACCACCTCGCCTTCTTTGGTGATTTGAAAGCCACCGCGACCGCGATGGCACAAGATCAAGTCAAGCCGTTCCTCGAGTTTCTTGATCGCTGCACTAATATTAGGTCGTTGCATGCGCAAGACCGGTTCTGCCGCGGTAAATCCGTTACATGATGCGACAGCGTAAAAGACTCGTAACAACTTAATGTCCGACTCTTGTAGCCGATTTATCATGGTGATAACCTTATTTTACGTATGTTAAGTTATACGTTAATAAGCTTAGTCAAAGAACCGGTAAACTGCCAAGTTTGTGCTGAGCGAATACGCGGCCGCTACGAAAGTTTGACCGCTTGAGCACGCAACGCCTCGATGTCATCGCGCAAGGCAGCCGCTTTTTCAAATTCTAACTCACGCGCAGCTTCGAACATTTGTTGTTCAAGTTCGCTGATTTTAGCCATGATATCGGTCGCCGTCATCGCTTTGTACGTTTTCTCTTTTTCTGCAACTTTACGCAGCTTGACTTTGCCCGAAGCAGGATGGGCGTCATCCTCACCAATATCCATAATATCTGTGATGGGCTTAACCAGTGACTGCGGGGTGATGCCGTTAGCTTCATTGTGCGCTTGCTGCTTAGCACGACGACGCTCGGTTTCATCCATCGCCTTTTGCATGGAGCCGGTAATTTTGTCTGCATACAAAATCGCGCGTCCGTTGAGATTTCGCGCTGCCCGACCAATTGTCTGGATCAGGGATTTTTCAGCCCGCAAAAAGCCCTCTTTATCCGCATCCAAAATCGCAACCAACGACACCTCGGGCATATCCAACCCTTCTCGAAGGAGGTTAATCCCCACCAAGACATCAAATTTACCGATGCGCAAATCACGGATTATTTCAATCCGCTCAACCGTATCAATATCCGAGTGCAAGTAGCGTACCTTGACCCCATTTTCATTGAGGTACTCCGACAAATCCTCCGCCATACGTTTAGTCAAAGTGGTGATCAAGACCCGCTCATTGACCTTCACGCGCTCATTGATTTCTGATAAGACATCATCTACCTGTGTCGCTACGGGGCGAATTTCGATAATCGGATCAAGTAAGCCGGTAGGCCGCACCACTTGCTCAACCACTTCTCCGCTCGACTTGTCCAGCTCGTAGGTGCCTGGCGTGGCCGAAACATAGATGGTTTGAGGGGAAATATGTTCAAACTCGTCAAATTTAAGCGGGCGATTGTCCAGCGCCGATGGTAAGCGAAAGCCGTATTCCACCAAAGTTTCTTTGCGCGACCGGTCACCTTTATACATAGCGCCAATCTGCGATACCGTGACGTGAGATTCGTCGATGATGAGCAAGCCATCTTTGGGGAAATAATCAATCAGTGTGGGTGGCGGCTCGCCTGGAGCGCGCCCGGATAAGTAGCGCGAATAGTTTTCGATGCCAGAACAAAAGCCCAGCTCTAACATCATTTCAATATCATACTGGGTGCGCTGTGCAATGCGCTGTTCTTCTAACAGCTTATTGGCATCTTTGAGTTGAGCGCGACGCAACACCAATTCTTCTTTGATGTTTTCGACCGCATTGAGAATTTTTTCACGCGGAGTGACATAGTGCGTTTTTGGGAACACAGTGGCGCGCGCCACGCTTTTTTCCACTTCACCGGTGAGCGGGTCAAAATAGCTGATTTTTTCTATTTCAGCATCGAACAACTCTACCCGCACCGCTTGCTTCTCAGAGTCCGCCGGAAAAATATCGATGACATCGCCACGGACGCGAAATGAACCGCGCTCAAAGGCTATGTCGTTACGCTTGTACTGTAGCTCGGCGAGACGACGTAAAATGTCGCGCTGATCCATGGTGTCGCCCTGACGCAAATGCAGCAGCATTTTCATGTAAGACTCAGGGTCGCCAAGACCGTAAATCGCCGATACCGAAGCGACAATGACGACATCGCGTCGCTCCATCAAGGCTTTGGTCGCTGACAAGCGCATTTGCTCGATGTGGTCGTTGATCGAGGAGTCTTTTTCAATAAAAGTGTCTGTAGACGGCACGTAGGCTTCGGGCTGATAGTAATCGTAATACGAGACAAAGTACTCAACCGCGTTATTCGGGAAAAACTCTTTCATCTCCCCATATAAC
>CAZLGJ010000104.1:0-10077 GCA_964559075.1 uncultured Glaciecola sp. | reverse complement strand
TACGACCGCCACTAAAAGTGTAGTGCATAACAATAAAAATAAACAAGTAATTACGTGGTATATCGGCCAAACTCTGCGTATAATTACATCGTTCATATAGCAGACTTGATTTTGTAATTCCGCATTGTCTGCTTCTAGTTAGGATCTTAGATGTCAGACACAGTCGAAATGACGTTTGGTGAGCTCGGCTTACCAGAAAATATATTACAAGCACTCGAAAAAGTCGGTTACGAAAAACCATCACCCATTCAAGCCGCAAGTATTCCATTATTACTCCAAGGCAAAGATTTACTTGGCCAAGCACAAACAGGGACCGGCAAAACTGCCGCGTTTGCCCTGCCGATGCTCGCCAACCTTGACCCTGATGAAACATTCCCGCAGCTATTGGTGCTTGCGCCCACGCGCGAACTGGCCATTCAGGTTGCCGAAGCGTTTCAGGTTTATGCGAGTTTTTCCAAAAAAATCAAAGTCCTGCCCATTTACGGCGGCCAGTCCTACGATAACCAAATCCGTCAGCTAAAGCGCGGTGTACAAGTGGTGGTGGGCACACCCGGACGGATCATTGATCACATCAAACGCAAAACGCTCAAACTCGATCAGCTGCGCTTTTTGGTGCTGGACGAAGCAGATGAGATGTTGCGCATGGGCTTTATTGATGATGTTGAGCTGATTTTGAGCCACGCGCCTAAAGAGAAACAAACAGCGTTGTTCTCGGCCACCATGCCACCGCCGATCAAAAAGATCACCGAGCGTTATTTGCAGTCGCCTGAGCACGTTAAGATCACGCCAAAAGTCACCACGGCTGATACAATCCGTCAGCGCTATTGCCAAGTAGCAGGGCATCATAAGCTCGAGGCCTTGACGCGTATTTTGGAAGTCGAAGAGTTTGATGGCGTGATTATTTTTGTGCGCACCAAAACCGCGACGCTTGAGCTTTCAGATAAGTTAGCCGCGCGCGGTTACGACGTGGAGCCGCTCAATGGCGATATTCCACAAAACGCTCGTGAACGCACGGTAGACCGACTCAAAAAAGGCACCATAGATATCTTAGTCGCTACAGATGTCGTTGCACGTGGGCTGGACGTCGAACGCGTCAGTCATGTCATCAACTACGACATTCCATACGATAGTGAATCTTACGTGCACCGCATCGGCCGAACTGGTCGTGCAGGCCGCAACGGTGATGCGATTTTATTTATCTCACACCGTGAAAAACGCCTGTTACAACAGATTGAGCGCACTACCAAGCAAACCATCGAAATGATGCCGTTGCCGTCCATCTCAGATCTCAACGAATCGCGCTTACTCAAGTTCAAAACCAATGTGTTAGAAGCGTTGGAAGATGACTCACTTGAAAGCTTCATTCCGCTGATTGAGACTATTCAAACCGAAACAGAAGCCTCTCCTGAGCGTTTGTTAGCCGCTTTTGCACGCCTCGCGCAAGGCGATGAACCGCTGTTTTTGAACGAACAAGACCGTCCCGATCTGAATGCTAGACCAGAGCGCACACCACGCGAACGCGATGGTCGGGTTCGTGATCGCGGTGGACGTGAAGGCCGTGATGGTAAAGATCGCCGTCCGCGCGAACGCTCCTCTAAGCCTGAAGCTGGCATGCAGCGCTATCGCATTGCCGTTGGACATGCCCACAAAGTCAAACCAGGTAATATTGTTGGTGCAATTGCTAACGAGGCCAATATCAGCTCTAAACACATTGGGGCGATTGAGATCTTTGACAATTATTCTACGGTTGATTTGCCGCAAGGGATGCCAGAGGACTTACAGTCTCACCTGCGCAACACCCGCGTTGCCGGACAAAAGCTCGACATTCGCGCTTGGTCTGATAAGCCACCAGCCAAAGGCAAACGCGACGGGTTTAAAGGCAAGCGTAACTAACGACGCCACTGAAAGAGCACGATGATGGATTATTTTCCCGTTTTTTTGAAAGGCACTAGCCTCAAAGTATTAATAGTGGGAGCGGGCGAAGTTGCCGCCCGCAAATTGGAGTTGATGTTAAAATCAACCCAGCATATCACCATCGTTGCTCCTCAGCTTTGTAATAGCGTCAAACACTTAGTTCATGAGCACCAACTCACTCTGCATGAGCGTGAATTCATGACGGATGATTTGGCTGGCAAAAATATCGTGTTTGTTGCTACCGACAATGCAGCGACCAACGTGCACATCCACAGCTTAGCTAGCGAACGCAATTTGCTAGTCAACGTCGCAGATAATTCTGCACTGTGCGAGTTTATTACGCCGTCGATCGTTGACCGTTCGCCACTTATTATTGCGATTTCAAGCGGCGGTGTGGCACCAGTGGTGTTGCGCTACCTGCGTCACAAAATCGAATCCATTATTCCCGCCAATTTTGCGCGGCTTGGCGCCTTTAGCGATAAGTTTCGCGAGTCAGTCAAACAGCGCCTCTCAACCGTAACGCAGCGCCGTTATTTTTGGGAAGATGTGTTAGACGGCAGCATTGCTGAAGACGTGCTGCAAGGCAATGATGTTAAGGCTGAACAAGACTTTCTCGCTGCTCTTGACGCAAGCAGCCAGGCACAAAAAGTCCAAGGTGAAGTGTATTTAGTCGGGGCTGGTCCTGGCGACCCTGATTTACTGACCTTCCGCGCACTGCGCTTAATGCAAAAAGCCGATGTGGTGGTGTATGACCGCTTGGTTTCTCCTGCCATTGTCGAGCTAGTGCGCCGCGATGCCGAAAAGATCTATGTCGGGAAAGCAAAATCAAAACACACTATTCCACAAGGCGACATCAACCAGCTGTTGGTTGACGAGGCCAAAAAAGGCAACCGCGTGGTGCGTCTAAAGGGCGGCGACCCGTTTATTTTCGGTCGCGGTGGCGAGGAGCTAGAAACCTTAGTCGAACAGGGCGTTAACTTTCAGGTGGTGCCAGCCATCACCGCTGCTGCTGGCGCAGCATCCTATGCCGGTATTCCACTGACCCATCGCGATCACGCGCAATCCGTGACCTTTGCCACGGGACATTTACGTGATGACACCATCAATCTCGATTGGCCTGCGCTAGTCAATACCAACCAGACCCTGGTGTTTTACATGGGTATGACAGGGCTGAATATCATCAGTCGCGAGCTGATTACCCACGGTATGCCCGCTGATATGCCGGTGGCCATTGTAGCAAGCGCGACCTTACCGCATCAGCAAGTCGTCATTGGTGATTTGACCACCATTGAAGATAAGGTCCTTGCTGCCGATATCAAACCGCCGGCACTGATTATTGTCGGCTCAGTAGTGACCTTGCATGAACAGCTGCACTGGTTCAAGTGCGAGTCTTAGACGCACCATTCAAGCAAGCTTGGTTCAACTATTGAGTTCTGCACAACTTCGCCGATACTATAAGTAGTTTTCGCTATTTTATGTGGGCTTTATGTTTTTTAGTATCAAGCAATTCTGTGCAGTATCTTTGTATATCGCTGTTGCCGTTTGCATACTAGTAAGCACTTACACTCTCGCACAAGAAGAACCAGCAGATAACGCAGCATCCGATACCAATTCCACGGCCTTGCCACTTTCATCACAGCTAAGCTTTAATGCAGGTGTATTACGCGAGGACATCAAGCGCCAGATCCGCACCGAAATCATCCCGCTGACATTTGGTGACATTGCATTAAGTGCGTTTTTACACCCAAGCGTGCAGCGGACTAACAAGGGGTTAATCGCGTTTGTCGCCGATGGGCAAACCAACTCGACCCGATTGACGCTTTATCGCGCACTTGCGCAGGAATTTCAGGAAGATGGCTACACGGCGCTCGTCACTGTGCTGCCCTACCCTCCCAAGGCGTTTGCATCATTTACAGATGCACAAGATGCCTGGCTAGAGCCACTCACCGCACTGCAACAGAATATGCAAACATTTAATGCGCCCATCCAGGTCATTGTGGCACACGGTCAAGTCGCAGCTACTTTGCTACATCTGTATCGGGAGCAGGCGCTGAGTGCGCCAACGGCGCTAGTCTTAGACAATGTATTTTTTGGAGATGATGCCATTAACCAGACGATACCCGGACTCATTGCCCAGCAGAGTTTGCCCGTATTGGATTTTCATGCGCGGCAACATCATTTAATGTCCCGTCAAACGGCGCAATCACGTGTTTTTGCGGGACAGCGACGCGGCTTGCCTAGCTACCGTCAACGCGAGCTGCTGGGGATGGGATTTCACCTCAAACAAGTTGGTTTTATTCATAAAGAAATCAAAGGCTTTTTAAAAAGTATGGGGTGGATTTAGCTTTTTTAGCAAGCTTTTCTATACTTAGTGCATGCTCACTGTTTAAGTAGGTAAAGTCATGCAGGTCAAGTCGCAATTCCTCCGGTTTATTGATACAAAATCGACGCAAGCGTGTTTTTATTTGCAGGCGTTTTGGCATCAAGATCTCCCCCATCAAGAGTTGCAGTATTTTTTTTGGGATACCCTAGAAGAATGGCATCTAGTCAAACCAGACCCCAGTGCGCCCTACACGCGTCGCGAACAAGTGTTTTGGCATTTATTGCAACAGCTACATTTCTGGCCTGAGCACGAACTGCGCAACAATCCCTATCTGTGCGATGAATTACGCAACTGTATGCATTATTTGTTGCATGAAGGACTGTGTCCGTTTGATTGCATTGGTGTACGTCCCTAATTTTTTCTTTGTTTAATCATTTCCTTCTGCTGTATGCAGGTTACAATGACGGCATAATTATCATTCGTTAACCGTTGGAAATCTGTCGTTGCTGTTACGCCAAACCCTACATTATTATCGTGATCCTCGCCTCCTTGCCATCTTTTTTCTCGGCATGGCCAGTGGTTTTCCCTGGGTGTTAATTGGCTCAGCGCTGAGTGCATGGTTACAAGAAGCGGGTTTGAGCCGCAGTGCGATTGGCTTATTTGGGGCGATTTTTGCCGCCTATTCCATTAATTTTTTGTGGTCGCCACTGCTCGACCGGCTCAAACTGCCTCTCTTAGGTAAGCTAGGGCAACGACGCAGCTGGATTTTATTGACGCAGCTAGGGGTCATTATCGCATGTCTAGTAATGGGCACCTTACACGTAGAATCGCAGCTCTATCTGGTTGCCGTGACGGGACTGTGTATCGCCATCCTTTCTGCGACTCAGGACATTGCTATTGATGCTTTTCGGGTAGATAGTATTGCACCTCACGAGCAGCAAGCCCTTGCCGGAGCCTCAGCGATGGCGACGGCCGGCTGGTGGACTGGCTATGGCGGACTAGGCGCAGTGCCGTTCTTCCTCGTGGATTTACCTTATTTTGATTGGCAAAGCCTGTATTGGGCCATGGCGGGGATAATGGCGATATTAGCCACAACGGTGTGGTGGGTTAACGAGCCGCACACAGCCCGCGAGCACACTCAGGCGCAAGCCACCGATGCTTATGCGCAACGATTGGCGAGCTCAGGAGTGAAGGCCCATATTTTGACTTGGCTTGCAGTCACGTTAGTCGAGCCTTTTCGCGAGTTTTTTACGCGCAACGGGGTTAGGTTGGCTCTGTCTATTTTGTTATTTATCTTTTTATTCAAAATCGGTGAAGCGTTTCTTGGGCGCATGTCGATTGTGTTTTATAAAGAAATTGGCTTTAGCAACGCCGATATCGGTACCTATTCTAAGCTGCTCAACTGGTGGGTGACCATCGTCTTTGCAGTGATTGGCGGCGCAGTGAATATGAAATACGGCATTTATCGCGGGCTCATGGTAGGCGGAATTGCGATGGCCAGCTCCAACTTGATGTTTTCACTCATGGCCTTTGCCGGTCCAAACAAGTTGCTCTTTGCCGCGACAGTATTTGTCGATGGTTTCACCGCCGCGTGGAGTTCGGTAGCGCTAGTCGCCTTTATCTCTTTATTGTGTAACCGCGCCTTTAGCGCGACGCAATACGCGCTAATGGCATCACTAGGCGTATTTGGGCGCACACTGCTCGCCTCATTTAGCGGGGTCATCGTGGATGGGCTTCAGGGCAACTGGGCGCTGTTCTTTGTGCTCACTGCCGTGATGGTGCTCCCAAGCTTGCTATTTTTGTACAGCATTCGACACGATATTACGCGGTTAGAAGGGCGCTAGCCGTACGACACGTCAATACGGGATCCACTCCTGATCATCCCCCGGAATACTGGGAAATTTGCCATCGCGCCAGTCCTGTCTCGCTGCAGCGAGTCGCTCTTTGGAATACGCCACAAAGTTCCACTCCAAGATAGGCGGCTGCGCAAATGGCTTACCGCCAATCAGCACGAAGCGCGTGTAGGTGTTCGCAGTGATCGTCTGAGCATCGTCAAGCACCACAAAATCACCCGCTACATAAGTGTCATCACCAACCGTTACCTCGCCCGTATTGATATAAATAGCGGTATCATGATCAGCAAAAGGTTTGTCAACATGCTTGCCAGCGTCCAGTAAGACATCTAAATAAAACAGCGGCGAATGCGTTTTAAACGGTGCCGACATCCCATAGGCGTCACCGGCAACCAAACGCATTACCACACCGTCATGGATGTAATGCGGTAGATTTTCTTTTTTGACATGCGCAAAGTCAGGTTCTATTTCAGCTTTTTCTGGGGGTAGCGCTATCCAGCACTGTAGCCCATCTATGTGGTGCTCACTGGCTCTCACTTCTAAGGTCTCACGCTCTGAATGAACAATGCCCTTACCAGCGGTCATCCAGTTAAGATCACCGGGGGCGATTTCAAGGTGATTGCCTAGTGAATCGCGATGCAAGATTTTGCCTTTGAACAAATAGGTCAAGGTTGATAAACCAATGTGCGGATGCGGACGCACGTTAATGCCGCTACCCGCGGGAAAATCGCCTGGTCCCATGTGGTCAAAAAACACAAAAGGCCCGACCGTTTTTTGAACCGGGTTAGGTAAAATACGTTTAACTTCTAAGCCACCAATATCATGGCCTTTTGCGGATAATTTTCGACTCATCTGTGATCCTCGTTGCACACGCTTCGTTTTAACAGTAACCCAAGTTAATACGGGTTAACTAGCGAAAAAATTCGCACATATCATTATATTTTTTCGAATTGTCTGCATTCTATTTTATCGAACCATATAAGTTATTTTCTTCACTTTTATTCTATTAAATTAATCTTATACTAGATAGCGTCAACCAACATTTAAGGAGATTAGCGTGGCTAACGTCTTAGTAATCAACAGTTCTTTACAGGCCGACAACGGCAATTCTGGTAAGCTCACTCAAGCGTTTGTCAATGGTCTGAGTGACGCGCACACGGTCGTCCAGCGCGATTTGGGCAGTGAAGCTTTACCGCATTTAACGGCTGCAGAAATGGGCGCGTGGATAGCAGAGCCTGCCGATCGCAGCACCGAACAACAAACCTTAGTGAGCTTTTCGGATACGGCTGTTGCCGAGCTCAATGCAGCAGATGTGGTAGTACTCGGCGTGCCCATGTATAACTTTGGAGTGCCGTCACAGCTCAAAACGTGGATCGACCGCGTTGCACGTGCCGGCGTCACTTTCAAGTATACCGAAACCGGCCCAGTGGGTTTGTTGGCGGATAAGAAAGTCGTGATTTTAGCGGCGCGTGGTGGAGTCTATCAAGGTACGCCTGCTGATACCCAAACCCCGTATTTACAGACGTTCTTTAACTTTTTGGGACTAAGTGATTTGCACTTTGTCTATGCTGAGGGTCAAGCTATGCCGGATGCAGCAGCCAACATGGATGCGGCGCTGAGTGAAATAGCGACGCTAGCTAGCAGTATTTAAACAGCATAAGGTGGAATCAGGCAGTTAGGTTATTGTTACTGTCTGATTGCATTATCCAAATGCGGTTACGAAGCGCAAACTTTTAGACTTTGTCATTAATGAATTCAGGAGCATGACTCTCGAGCTTATCGGATTTAACTAATTTTGGTTTACCGCTCTTTATTTTTCGATGATCGACATAGTGAAAATGTGGATCGGCTCGCATCTCTTCAGTGATTTCGAATGCATCCGGGTCGGCATTAATTCCTGCTTGGATAACGGCGTCTTCTTCATTAGTTGGAATGATAATGCTACATTTTTTTTGCATATTGATTTACCTCTCTTGCATTAGCCTTACGAAAACTAATAACCCGCCTATTACATCCTCTATTTGAGTATACTAGACAATATAATCGATTGTTAATCAACCCAAACGCCGAAGTCCTGAGCTCGTTGTTTCTAACGTAGGTGAATTCTTCAGCTGTGGTAAAATCAAATTGCAAGACTTCTTCAAAAGAAACGCCGTGTTTTTCGATATTGCTGGCATTTTTTGCATCATCCCACTCAAATACATACAAGCCTTCATCCAAAACTTATCCTCTAATTGTAGCTTCAAGTATATTTTTTTCAATTCTCTAACTTGACACAGCTTAACACTTAATTACTTTTATACAGCTGTCCTGGAGGATAGTTTGTCAAAGCTACTTTTTAGCGCTGATACACCACCTGACCATCCATCATGGTCAACACCGTTGCTCCATACAAGGTATCACCTATGAACGGCGAGTTTTTAGATTTTGATGCAAAAAAGGCTTCGCTCACCTCAAATGGGCTTTCCAAATCAAACAAGCACAAATCTGCCGGCGCATCTTGCACAATGCGACCACACGCAATCCCGAATAACGCACCAGCGCGCAGACTCATCAAGTCAATACACTCAGCGATATTCATCTTTTGGGTTTTGACAAAGTGCGTGTAGATTAACGGAAACGCGGTCTCTAACCCGATGATCCCAAATGGTGCTTGCTCAATGGGCAGGGCTTTTTCATCCGGCGAATGCGGGGCATGGTCGGTAGCAACCGCATCAATGGTGCCGTCAAGTAACGCGGCTTGGCAGGCAAGCATGTCTTCACGTGACCGCAGTGGTGGGTTCATTTTCCAGTTTGCATCTAGCGTATTATCCGGCTTGACGCGAATGTCTTCATCACATAACAACAGGTGGTGCGGAGACACCTCAACAGTGACATTTGCGCCTTGGGCTTTTGCTTTGCGCACTGCATCTATTGACGCTTTGGTTGACACATGCAGCACGTGATAATGCGCCCCCGTCTCGAGACTCATCTCACAACCGCGCTGCACATGCACCGCTTCAGATGACGCTTTAATGCCTTTTACGCCGAACTTGGCCGACACCGCGCCTTCATGAATACTGCCGCCATTAGATAGACTTTCATCCTCAGAATGATCCAGCACCGCCAGTCCACAGGTTTTGGCCTGCACTAAGGCCGCTTTAAACAAATCATCATTTTGCACGCCTTTGCCATCATCCGTAATCGCCACTGCACCGGCCGCTTTCATTGGTGCAAAGTATGTCATTGTTTCACCCGCAAGCCCAAAAGACAGGGCCCCTGTGGGGTGCACTTTACAGATATTCACAGACTTTGACCGCGCCGCCATTTGTGCCACTACCTCGGGACAATCTGCCGTCGGACTCGTATTGGGCATTGAGATGACTTGGGTAAATCCACCCTTTGCCGCCGCGCGACTGCCAGACTCGATGTCCTCTTTGTATTCCATCCCAGGCTCTCTAAAGTGTACCTGCGGATCAATCAATCCTGGAGATAAAAACATGCCTTTGGCGTCAATCGTTCGGTCGAAGTCACCGTCAAGAGGAAATGGAGACACCTCGACGATGCGGTCATTCTCTATGGCGACATGAACTTCAATTAATTGGTTATTATCCATGCCGATCAGGCGGGAATGGGTAATTGCTTGGGTGATAAGTGTGCGCATGTGAAGGCTGCCCTTAGATTTAAAATAATGTGATATTATCACATTACATAAAATAGCGCACGTCACTAAACCTCTTCATCCCCGTGCATACGGGGAACACAGATGCTTTAGCAGAAGAAACGTTCTCAAAGGCGGTTCATCCCCGTGCATACGGGGAACACTTCTGGCACTGATAATTACGGCATAATTGATACGGTTCATCCCCGTGCATACGGGGAACACATATTTAGCGACAAACATTTTAAAAAGAACATCGGTTCATCCCCGTGCATACGGGGAACACCCATCAATAAGGTTGCGGTCATAGTGCCATTGCGGTTCATCCCCGTGCATACGGGGAACAC
>CAZLGJ010000103.1:0-10195 GCA_964559075.1 uncultured Glaciecola sp. | reverse complement strand
CTTCAACGAGGATGCGCATTTTACTTAAACCAGCATATAAGTCAACGATTATGCACACAAGATGCTTAAATTATTTTTGTTTGCTGTTATTTTGTGCGTCAGTGGTGTTTTTATCATCATTTTCCGACAAGGTCAGTTCTGCTTCTTCATCGTGCTCATCGCCACTAACGACATCTTCGAGCTTGACCTTATCCACGCTGCGAAAGGTGTTAAATGGTCCTGCTAAACCGTATAGTGCAAATACTGCAAACAGCACTAGCGCAGGCTCGGTCGCTACCACGACAAACACCAACATAATCAACAACAAAGCAACAAAAGGCACTTTACCACTCCAATTCACCTCTTTAAACGAGTTGTACTTGAAGTTACTGACCATCAGCAAACCCGCTATCCCCGTGATCACCGCAACCGGGATCGCATGCGCACTAGGAGTAAAACCATACTCCTGAGCAAGCCAGACGTACCCAGCCACAATCCCAGCTGCAGCAGGACTCGCTAATCCTTGGAAAAAACGTGGGTCGGCACTGCCTACTTGGGTATTAAACCTGGCTAAGCGCAGTGCTGCGCCAGCAACATAGATAAAGGCTGCAAGCCAGCCAATTTTGCCATAATCAGTCAGCGCCCAGTTATATGCCACTAACGCCGGAGCCATACCAAAAGACACCATGTCCGCCATAGAATCATACTCAGCACCAAACTCACTTTGGGTATTGGTGATCCGCGCAACACGCCCATCGAGGCCATCAAAAATCATCGCGATAAAAATCGCCACGGCAGCGGCTTCAAAACGACCATTCATCGACGCAACAATGGCGTAAAAGCCAGAAAATAAGCCTGCCGTAGTCAGCAAATTCGGCAGCAGATAAATCCCTTTTTTAGGTTTTGTATTCATACTTAATCTCGGTCAGACAGTGCCGATAATGTACCATATATACAGAAAAATGCACAAAACAAGTAAATAGTATTCTCGTTTAATGTCTGTTTTTTTTACAAGTGCAAATTTCAAACGCGACCTCATTATCGCATCACGCTGATTTTAAATAACTTTTAATACATGGAATGAAGTTTGCTGTAAACACGCTGTAGAGACACTGACGGATGCCCTACGCATCAAAATTTAACATCTGTATCGAAAAGGAACATTCTATGGTAACACTCAAAAAGACATTACAATCCCTAGCTGCATTGGCGCTACTATCCTCGCCAGCTGCCCTAGCGGGTATTAATGTCATTGATTTTGACAAAACCTCGCGTGGTCATGATATTCACAACGGTCAGATTGTGGACAACGAATATCTTGCAGAATGGGGCGTCACAATTGGTAGCTGTAATTACGATAACTCAAAAAAACCAACCAATCATCAAATCCTAAACCACAAATGCCGCAATCGTGACATCGCTGATCGCCAGGTTGCTTTTGATACCATGCTCAGTCACACACGCGATCCTGATTTAGAATTTAATAACCCCCACAATGACTATAAAGCCAATTATCAAGCGCTCAACATTGGCGGCTACACAGGCGCTGACAATCCTGGCAATATCCTGATATTACAAGAAAACAACATCGGTTGTGGTGATGGCGTTTGTAATAAACCAGATGATGAAGGCAACCGTCCAGCTGGCTTTTTTGAATTTGAGTTCGACACGCTAGTCAATATTATCAGCATTGACTTTTTCGATATTGAAAATGCTGAAGCAACGAATTTTGCCAACCGCATCTCTTTTTATGAAGGTAATACGCTCAAAACACTTGGCGAAGTACCTTCAACAGGTAATGGCGATTTTGCGCGCACGATCTTCAACATTATGAGCATCGACCGCTTAGTCATTAACATGCCGGGCTCTGGTGGTATTGATAACCTCGTGTTCAGTACTGGTCATATTGATGTCCCAGCACCTGCTGCGCTTGGATTACTCGCAATGGGCTTGGTAACGATGCGCCTGCGACGCAAGCACTAGTCGCTTACAGCAACATTTGTTTTTTTAATAAGGCAGTCAGGGAAGGTTGCCTTATGTCATTTTTCAAGGATAGTTTATGAAATACAACGGTTTTTTGCTCTGTTGCGCTCTGCTTGTTTCAACCACATTTACTTCTCACGTTGTCTTTGCTCAGTCAGAAAACTCCGTTGTCTTTAACTACTATGAAGAAGCGGTCATTCAATTCAACCTCGGTGATTACGAAGCCAGCTATATCCATCTCAAAAATGCTTTAGACGAAGACGATAGCCATCTACCTTCCAAAATACTAATGGGTCGTTTATTGCTCATCAACAAATTCCCTGAGGCAGCCGTAGTTGAATTTGAAGAAGCCTTGTTGGCAGGTGCAGACCCAAACATTGTCATCATTCCCCTTGTGCGTAGCTACATTTTTATTGAAGAGTATGCCAAAGCAACGCAAGCAGAGGTTAAGCACCTTAGTCCTGAAAATACCTTCGAAGTTTATCTGCTGAAAGCTAGCGCTTATCGGAACTTAAATAACTCAGAGCTGGCCTTTACCTTTTACCAAAAAGCCCGCTTGCTACAACCCAACAACGTGCGGGTACTCAACTCAATGGCTTCCCTGTACATGGCTGGCGAGGTCTGGGGCAAGGCACTTGAAACCATTGAGATGTCGTTGGCTATTGCTCCCAACGCGCCAAAAACCTTGCACCTTCATGGGCACTTTATGCTGTTGCAAGGCGATCTTGAACGCGCCTTAGATTTGTTTACGCAAGCCTACAAATTACAGCCGCATGAACCCGTATTTCAACGCTCGCTCGCATCCGTTTACTTACGCCTTGACGAACAAGACAAAGCCCTCAACCTTCTTGGAACAATCGTCGCTGAAACACCAGACCCATTTAGCAAGATGCTCTATGCACGCCTTCTCAATAAAGAAGGGTCAGAAGAGGCTAGCCGCTTATATCAAGAAGTCTCGCATACATTGAGTTTACTACCTGAGGATGTAGTCAATACCCGCAGTGACCTCGCTTTAGTCAATGCCTTATCTGCTTACTATCAAGAAAACTTTGAACAAGCCACGGTTGAGCTGCAGCGCTATATCAAGTCAGTACCAAACAATGTCAATGCATTAAAACTACTAATCGACAGCCTAATTCAGCTCGACCGCTACTTAGATGCCACGCGGATCCTCGAACAACACGATGCCTTGGTCAAACGCAATATGCCGCTTACCGTGACGTTGTGTAATTTGTATTTCGAGCTGCAGCGCGGCTTTAAGTGCGAGTCTATTATTCGAGAATTGCGCGTGGTAATGCAGGATGAATCAACGCTAAATCTGCTTGAGGTGCGCTCGTTAAACAATCGCGGTGCATCGGCAGAAGCGCTGGTAATGTTTGAAAAACACTTTAATAACGTGCAGTTCCCGTTTTTGCGCCAGCTACATATCGAACTTTTATTACAAAATAACCAAGTAGCGCGTGCACGCAGTATCGTTGATGCAGAAATTTCGTTGGCAACCTTAGCTGGCGATATGCCGTTTGAACTATATTTACTCAACACCATGGTGTTGATGCAAGAAGGTGAGCTCGTGGCGGCGCTGCGAGAAGTGGATAACGTGTTTGCGTTAGAGCCGAACTCATCGAGCGCCAAGTTTTTACGCGCGCAGATTCTGTCCTATCTCTCTCGATATGATGACTCAATTGCGCTGTTACAAAAAATGAACCCGCAATTCTCACCAGTTGAGGTACAGCTGCTCATCGCCAAGAACCTGCAAAGTAAAGGCAGCTTATCGGAAGCTGAAAAAATCTTGGACTCGCTTCATGAAACGCACAACAAAAATCCCGCCGTGCTGGTGCAAATGATGAATTTATACAAAGCACAGCGCAACTATGAAAATGCCTTGTGGATCAACCAGAAACTGCAAAAAACGTCATTCTTGAACGTCAATTACATGATTGAACAGGCACATATTTATCTGCTAGCAAATCAGCTTGAAAACGCGGTTGTGACCTTTGAAAAAATTGCCAACCTCGTTAAAGATGACGCATCAGGGCTAATTCGTCTAGCCCAATTGCAAAATGACGCGCAGTTATTTGACCAAGCGCTCGCCAATATTCGCAGCGCCCGCGGCATGCTCAATCGCAAAGACGCCATCGACATGCAGGCGCGTGTGTTACAAGCGTCCATCATGTACCAATCGCAGCAGTGGGATCAAGCGCTCGCCCTGGCGCGCTCTGTCGTGCTCGATACTTATGCACGAGAAGATCTGCGCCTGATCAAAGTACAAAGCATGTTCATCGTCGCTGAAATCTTTATGTTGCAATCGCGCTTCCCAGCAGCAGCGGAGCTATTTGCAGAGCTGTTTAATCAAGGGATGCCGAATCAGGCCGCGCCGTATTTGTATGAACTAGCCACCAAGCACGGCTTAACAGAACATTTTACCCAAAGCGCAGAGACTTTGTTAAAGCGAGAAGCTGAGCAGCATTTTGTAAGACGCTTATTAGCCGATTATTATTTGCAGCAAAATCAGCCCAACGCTGCGTATGCCCATTACGAACACCTTTCAAAAATCCCAGACGTGCCGTTTAAACATCAGGTGCTCAACAACATGGCCAATATTTTGGTTGAAACCAATCTTGCTAAAGCGGAACAATTGATAGCTCAGGCGTTTAATATCGAGCAATATGACGCCCATGTTATTGATACTATGGGCTGGATTGATTTTAAAAAGGGTAACTATTTGGATGCGCTGCGACAGTTTCGCAAAGCCTATGTGCTAGACAGTACTGACCCAGGCATAAAATTCCACCTCGCCTATGTGCTGGTAAAACTCAATCGTGAGCAAGAAGCGATTAGTCAGCTAGATAGACTGTTTGCCGAGCATCAAGAATTCCCGCAACGCGCACGCGCGGAAACTCTGCTATCTGACATTAGCTCTTAAACACAATCTCAAGGCCTTCATCCGTGGCGTCAATTTTGATGGTATTGGCGCCGGCCTCAGTCTGACTCAGCAGTGCTGTGGCTAACGGGTTTTCAAGCTCGTGTTGAATGGCGCGCTTCAGGGGCCTTGCACCATACACAGGATCAAAGCCCACTTTAGCCAACTGCTCGAGCGCGCGACCAGATACCTCAAGCTTATAGCCTTTGTCGAGCAAACGCTGACGCAAGCCCAGTAGCTGGATCTTGGCAATCGACTGAATGTGTGCCATACCAAGTGGATGGAAGACCACAATATCATCGACGCGGTTGATAAATTCGGGTCTAAAGTGCATGCCCAATACATCCATCACAGCCGCCTTCATTTCCTCGTAGCGCTCCTCCCCGGCCTTGTCTTGAATAATGTCCGAGCCAAGGTTAGAGGTCATGATCACCACGGTGTTTTTGAAATCCACGGTGCGTCCCTGACCATCGGTTAAACGCCCATCATCCAGCACCTGCAACAAAATATTAAACACATCGGGATGAGCTTTTTCGACTTCATCGAGCAAAATCACCGAATAAGGTTTGCGCCGCACCGCCTCGGTCAAATAGCCGCCCTCTTCATAGCCCACATAGCCTGGAGGCGCTCCCACCAAGCGTGAAACCGAATGCTTTTCCATAAACTCAGACATATCGATTCGGACCATCGCATCTTCAGTATCAAACATAAAGTTTGCCAGGGTTTTGCACAGCTCTGTTTTGCCTACGCCCGTTGGACCAAGGAACAAAAAGGACCCAATCGGACGGTTGGGGTCAGCAAGTCCCGCGCGCGAGCGACGAATGGCATTGGCCACGGCACTGACCGCTTCTGCCTGGCCGATGACGCGATTGTGCAGCACCTCTTCCATGCGCACGAGTTTTTCTTTTTCACCTTCAAGCATCTTGGCTACGGGGATGCCCGTCCAGCGCGACAGGACATCAGCAATCTCAATGTCAGTGACTTTGTTTTTTAGCAGTTGCGTGGCAACATCGCCACTTTCGTTAGCTGCTTCGATACGCTGTTCTAGCTCTGGAATACGCCC
Organism: uncultured Glaciecola sp.; assembly: GCA_964559075.1. Lineage (GTDB taxonomy): Bacteria > Pseudomonadota > Gammaproteobacteria > Enterobacterales > Alteromonadaceae > Opacimonas. The sequence goes on along the minus strand of CAZLGJ010000103.1, from coordinate 4,250 downwards.
GTATTGCAACTCGGACATGCGGTTGAGATCGCCTGCACGACGGGCAATTTCTAGGTCGATTTTGGCTTGTTCAAGCTCAGCCTTTATCGACTGTGTCCCTTGCATGGCATCTTTTTCGGATAACCACACCTGTTCGAGCTCTTTGTAACGCGTTTCCGCCTGCTCCCGCTCGATTTCAATATCAGAAAGACGTTTAATACTGGCTTTGTCAGTTTCTTTAGACAACGCCTGTTCCTCCAATTTCCACTGGATAATACGCCGTTCGAGTTTATCCATCTCTTCAGGCTTTGAATCGATCTGCAAGCGAATGCTCGAGGCCGCCTCATCAATCAAATCAATCGCCTTATCCGGCAGCTGGCGATCAGAGATGTAGCGATGCGATAAACTCGCCGCCGCTACTATCGCCGGATCGGTAATATCTACTGAGTGGTGCAGTTCGTAACGCTCTTTGAGACCGCGCAAAATGGCAATGGTATCTTCAACGCTGGGTTGATCGACCAATACTTTTTGGAAACGGCGCTCAAGGGCAGCATCTTTTTCAATGTATTGACGATACTCATCCAAGGTCGTGGCACCAACACAGTGCAGTTCACCGCGCGCAAGCGCAGGCTTGAGCATATTGCCCGCATCCATCGCGCCTTCGCCTTTCCCCGCGCCAACCATGGTATGTAATTCATCAATGAAGAGGATCACGTTACCCTCTTCTTTACTCAATTCATTGAGCACAGCTTTGAGGCGCTCTTCAAATTCGCCGCGATACTTAGCACCCGCAATTAACGATCCCATGTCCAGTGACAATACGCGCTTATGTTTCAGCCCTTCAGGGACTTCACCGTTGACGATGCGCTGGGCTAGGCCTTCTGCAATCGCGGTTTTACCCACTCCCGGCTCACCAATCAGGACAGGATTATTTTTGGTACGACGCTGCAACACTTGAATAGTGCGGCGGATCTCATCATCGCGACCAATCACGGGGTCAAGCTTGCCTTGTGTAGCGCGCTCAGTCAGATCGGAGGTGTATTTAGTCAGTGCCTCGCGCACGTCTTCGGCGTTTTGGTCAGTCACCGCCTGTCCGTCCCGCACCTGATTAATGGCTTTGGCAATATTCTCCACCGTTGCGCCCACGCTTTTGAGGATCTCGGCGGTTGGCCCGGCACTTTGCACCGCCGCCAACAAATACAGTTCAGATGAAATAAAGTCATCGTTGTACTGCTGTGCCAGCTTGTCGCATAAGTTGAGAAGCTGCACGCTCTCGCGGCTAAGTTGCACATCCGCGCCAGCACCTTGCACGCGCGGATATTTTTCGATCGCTTGTGACAACGCCGAGCGTAGTGCATTGAGGTTAATATTGGCCTGTTGTAAGACCTGACGCACAGACCCGCCCTGCTGGTTAAGCAAACAGGTGATAATGTGCGCTGGCTCAATGTATTGATGATCGCGACCGAGCGCCATTGACTGGGCATCGCTGATCGCCGTTTGAAATTTAGTGGTAAACTTATCTAGTCTCATACGGAATGCTCCCGCTTAATTCACTTACTCATTGAATGGGTATGAGCAAGTGAACTTTCAACACAAAAAAGCAGATAAGTTGGTTATTTATTAATCTAGATCAAGTCCATGCAGCTGCGTATCGGCGCGCACATCTTGCAAGATCTGCACAAAATCCTCAGGCAGTGGTGCATTAAAGGTCAGCCAGTCCTCAGTGATGGGGTGCGAGAACGATAACTGTGCAGCATGCAAGGCCTGGCGTTTGAACTGGCGTAAACTATCGGCAAACTCCGCTGTCGCTTTTTTGGGTAAACGAGGGCGACCGCCATAGAGCAAATCCCCTACCAGCGGATGCTTAATATGGGACATGTGCACGCGGATTTGGTGGGTCCGACCTGACTCGAGTTTCAAGCGCAAATGCGTAAAAGCTCTGAATTTTTCGATAAGGCGGTAGTGCGTCAGCGCGTCTTTACCATTTTCGCGCACGGCCATGGCGGTACGTTTGGTTTGGTGGCGGCCGATAGGCGCTTCGACATACCCACCCGCAACCATAGTGCCATACACCAAGGCTTCATATTCGCGACTCATGATCCGTGTTTGCAGTTGTTCGACCAAATGCGTTTGCGCCTCAAGTGTCTTAGCAACGACCATTAGACCCGTGGTATCTTTGTCCAACCGATGCACAATGCCCGCTCGCGGTACCGTTTCAATCGCCGGGTGATGAGCCAATAAGGCATTAAGTACCGTGCCGGTTGGATTGCCCGCACCGGGATGCACTACCAGCCCCGCCGGCTTATTGATCACCAATACGTGCTCATCTTCAAACACAATGTCTAGCGCAATATCTTGAGCGACACTGGCGACTTGAACTTTTACCACAGCATTGATGTCTACCTGTTCGATACCTTGGACCTTGTGACGAGGCGTCGTGTTAACCTCGCCGTCAAGCTGCACATAACCTGCGGTGATCCATTCTTTGATTTTGCTGCGCGAATACTCGGGAAACATATCGGCAAGCACTTGATCTAAGCGCCGGTCAAATTGCGTCTGATCGATAAAACCGGACAAAAGGATCTGCTGTTGAGAGGAAGAGGTATCAGTCATAAGAGGTCTATTTACAAAAAATCTAGTAGAATTATATCAGTTTCCACCTCAAGGTGTGTAATAATACTGATGCAAAGCATTATAACCAATAACAACAGGTCTTTTTTTATGCACAAACTTGGACGCATCTTCACCTTAGCTTTCATGTTAGCCATTAGCGCATGTAGTACGACGTCAGATGAAGAACAAATCGAACAAGCCAAGCTACTCGGCCCAGAAGCCAGTTATGAAGTTGCCAAAGAGATGATGAAAAACGGTAATTTTACCGGCGCAGCTGAAACGTTGAGCTCGCTCGATTCACGTTATCCGTTTGGCCCGCTATCGCTACAAATTCAGCTGGATTTGATCTATTCTTATTACAAATCTGGCAATACCGAACAAGCATTAGCCATGGTTGATCGTTTCATCCGCCTAAATCCTAACCACAAAGATGTGGATTATGCGTTTTATATGCGCGGCCTGACCAACATGGAATCCGATAGCAACCTGTTTCAGGAATTAGTGAATATTGACCGTTCAGACCGTGATCCCAGCAAATCACGTGAAGCGTTTAACGACTTTCGCCGCTTAATTGAGCGTTTTCCTGAAAGCAAATACGCGGCAGATGCGCAGCAGCGTATGGTGTATATCAAAAACCGCTTAGCCAAATACGAAATTGCAATTGCACGCTTTTATATGCGTCGCGGTGCTTATGTGGCAGCAGCCAATCGCGGTCAATACGTTTTAGAATATTACGGTGATACCGAGCAAGTTCAACCGGCACTCGAGATCATGGTATCTGCGTATGATCAGCTTGGATTAGATGAGCTTAAGCAAAACGCCATCAAAATCCTCAAGCTCAACTACCCAGCCAGTGAGTTTATTGACCTCGGATAGATAGCGCATTATCTCAAGCAAAAAAAAGACCCTACAATTAATGTAGGGTCTTTTTTTATTAAAGATTATTTTGCTGTTCAGTACAATTTATTTGAAAAACAAATGACTAAATGGATTCAGCAATCTTGCCAAGCCTGAAGTAAAGTGTAGCGGCTGGTCAACGATGCTGAATACCAAGCAACCTTCTGATGCTTCAGAGTTAGGCGCATGCACATGCTCAGAATCCATCATCAAAAAGTCACCTGAATCATAATCGTTAAGACCGTCTGAGAACTCACCGTTAACGACTAACGTTAGTTCTGAACCTCGGTGCGTATGCTCCGGAACAGTGCCGCCTTTTTCCATGTAAATGAAGTGGGCAGCGTATTCACCGCCGATATCAACAGGCGCTTGCCATACTTTGCCAAGCAGTTTAGACCAATTCCCTGTGCGCTTAACGTAACGCTGGAGTGGCTTAGGCACGTCGAAGAAACGTCCATCTAGCTCAATGCGAGGGGTAATATCAGGCCTAGTATCAATCATCGGCATGCTAGTGATTTGTGCAAGCATTTTTTCAAACGCGGGATCACTAGTTTCATGCGCATGGATATTCTCAATATCTTTTGCTAACTCAGCGCTCGCGTTGCGAACAAAGTTTTGACACTGTTCACACATATCACAATGTGCGGAGATGACCAAAGCGTTGGCTGGATCAATATTGCCTTCGGCAAATTGCGTCAACTGCTTCTCGGTTGGATGGAACTTAATCATTATCGTCTAACATGTCCTTCAATCGCTGCAAA
>CAZLGJ010000102.1:0-10247 GCA_964559075.1 uncultured Glaciecola sp. | reverse complement strand
CAAGTGCGTGACATCCACCATCATGGCATCCATGGCGTTGCCGCCAACGACGGGACAGCGTGTCCCCTGGATCAGCACATAGCCTTCATTGCGCACCCGCGGATAGCCATCGCCATAGCCAATGGGCAACACGGCGATGCGCATGTTTTGCGAGGCGGTAAAGTGCATGCCATAGCCAACCTTATCTCCAGGCACTAAATGGCGTAGCGCCATCACTTTGGCCTTGACCGACATCACGGGCTTGAGGGTGCTATACTGATTACATACCAGTGAAGGATAAATGCCAAAAGGCAAGATCCCCGTGCGCACCATAGTAAAATGCGCATCGGGCAAATCCAATAAACCACCGGTGTTACACATGTGGATATAGGGCAGGTCAAGGCTACTGATAGCTGGCGTTTCGACGACGGCTTTGAAGCGCGCTAATTGTTGCAGCGCAAAGCTTTTGTCTGCCTCATCCGACATCGCAAAGTGACTCATGACCCCTTCAAGCTGTAAGTTGGGATAGCTATCGCCAGCAAGTTCAAGGATCCAGGCCTGCGCATCACGATCACTGACTCCCCAACGACTCATGCCGGTATCGACTTCTACCTGCACCGGCAACTGCTGCTGCGTTGCGTCTAATAAGGCTTGTAACTGGGCTGCGCGCTGGGGTGAGTTAATACATGGCGTAATGGTCAGGGCAATACAGGCGCGCAATTCAGCTTCGCTAGGCTCACCAAACAGTAATATGGGTAGCTCAACATCCGCTTCACGTAGGGTTTGCGCCTCGGCAATGGTTTCCACTGCCAAATAGGTATAACCGTATTCTTGTGCCAGTTTCGCGGTAACAACAGCTCCGTGGCCATAGGCGTTATCCTTGACAACGCATAAGCGCAGCACGTCAGAGGGTGCGTGCTTGGCTATCACGGCAAAATTATCCCGGAGCTGTTCGGTGTCAATTTCAACCCATGCGTTGCGAATATCAGAATACGACATGCTGTTCCTTTTTTGTTGTTATTATGTTGGCTCAAGGCTGTCCAGGCGGCCACATAGTCGCGCCAATATCGGTGCGATAGTAGCTACTCGAACAACGAATATGGCTTAGCTGCTCATAACATTTGGCAACGGCGGTGTCTAACTCAGTGCCATAGGCATTGACTTCGAGTAAGCGGTGACCGTCGGCAAGCAGTTGCGCAGTGTGATCACTGGTGACTTCGTTGAACCAAATATCCGCGTCTGTACGCTGGTCGATGGTGATCGGAAATTGCGGTCCCACCACTTCCAAAAAAGGATAACCGTGGCCAGCCAGCGTCACCGAGACGCCGATGCGTTTGTCTTGGTTAAACTCTGGGGCAAACTCGCCCGTGGAGAGTGCCGTAAAGAGCGCCTCTGGATTCTTCAGCATGGTCATGATCATAGTGCCGCAGGTTACGCCCAAGCGACAGTTATACTCAATCACATGCCAGCGGTCATCACGCAAAATAGCGGTCACCTGTACCGGACCTCGATAATTAACAGCGGAAAACCACGGCAAAAGTGGTTCGAGCAGATCACGGGCGAGATGATACTTATCATCTGGATCTTGTTCTACAATACCGCCCAGTGGCGCGCCAGCGATTTTGCCCATATTGCCGTTAAACGCGCGCTTGTATTCTTGGTTGGTGATTAAGGACGTAATTTTGCCATCCGACACATAGGCAATATGACCGGCCTCACGGTGTCCCAAATACTCCTGCAAATAGACGCCTTCAGCATAGTCGATGCGATGCAGCCAGCTTTGCGTATCGAGCAAGGTTTCACAGACGATGGTGTGAATAGGACTTGTCGGCGAGCACAGCGTATTTTTGATCACATAAGGCGCTGGGTGTGATTCAATAAAGGCTTCGGCTTCGAGTCTGTTTTGCGCTACATAGGCTCTGGGTACAGCAATACCCACTGATTCACAGAGGCGATGGGCAAAGTGTCGGTCACGCTCTAACAGCAGTGCATCGCCAGTGGGGCACAATATGTTGACCCGCTGAGTAAGTGCTTCTGCCCAAGGCTGCTGCGCCCAATCAATCGACATAGGCAAGCAATAATCACAAGGGTGCTGTTCGAGTAATGCTATGGGGGATTGAAAATCATGCAAGGTATAACAAGGCGCCACCTGCTGCGCACCATAGTGGCCATAGTCGCGATTGAGCCACACAATGACGTTAAAACCTTGTTCAATTAAGCGTTGGGCAATGCCATGGGTAAAAGCCCCGACGCCCATGATCAGAATGGCTGGATTATTATTATTGTTCAAACTAAAAAACGCCCTTTGCAATAAAGGGCGTTATTTTAAACGATGTTGTGGTCGATGACCACTATAGCATCTACAAGCATCTACAGGTGCTGTGCAGTTAAATGCCTAGCGAGGGGTAATAGACCACACTGAAACACTGCCGCTAACTTCATTGCCTACGAGCAATAGAGCTTTGCCTGTCGGACTATCGGCGGCTTGAACCACGACTAAGCTTTCCGGTGCTAAATCACCAATGCCGTCTTCATTTTCTAAGCCTTCGGTAAAGTCGCGGTTGTTGATGTACTCCACAAAGCTGACATTAAACGGGTTGGTCACATCATAGATCATGACACCGCCTGTGCGTTCAAGGCCAATAAATGCATAGGTGCGCTCATCGATCGTGGCGACGGTTAATGCTTCTGGCTCAGGACCTTTATTTTCAGAGCGATCGTCACTGGCGTTTTCATCATCGGTATTGTTGAACTGTTCTGCATACAGCGCAGCTGTGATGCGTTCAAAATCATCGCCTGAATCATACACGACCAAGCCGTTCTGATCCCAGATGGTAAAAGAACGTGCGCCGTATGCCACGGCTGTCTCATATTCGCCATCACCGTCAGCATCGCCAGCAGCACTGGTGACGCGCAGGTCACTGACGGTATTATCCGCACTTAAAATCTCGTGTAATGAGCCAGGCGCAGAGTCCAAATCTTCAATTTTGAATTCGTCGGTATAGGCTAAACAGCCATCATCTTCGTCATAATCCTGACCACCAGCTGCGGTACACGCCGCTTCATCAGCTACATCAAAGAAGTACTCGCGCGCATCGCCTTCATTGGCAGTGACGACAAACGGACGACCTTGCCAGGTAAAGTGCGCAATTGAATCTGGCATGTAGGCGCCAAATAAGCCTTCGTATTGATTAAAGCTAACGCTGCCGTCTTCGTGCGTATCAATCATATAATCCGACCAGTCTTTGAGGCCAAGGGCAATGATGCTGACACTGTTATCGGTCAAATCGACGCGAGCAAGGGCATTATTTTCTTGTAGCGAGACATAAGCGACGGTATCGGATGCCGTAATGTATTCAGGCTCTAAATCTTGTGCGACCGTGGTGTTGATGGCTACGCCATTAATCGTTCTGCCGCGAGGGTTGGGGAAAAGCACGCCTTGCTCACTCAATTCATCAAGTTCGCTGTTGAACTGGGTGAAATCAATAATCGTGGCGGTATCAGCAGGTACGCCGTTGGTAACGGTAATCACCGCAACACTGCCCTCGGGATCGACCGTGTAGTCATCACTTGGCTCGCCTTCATTGGCGACTAGCACCTTGCTACCATCAGGGGTAAAGGTGACCATATCTGGCAGGTTGCCTACGGTCACGCTTTTTAGCAGGGTTGGGGTGCTGTTCTCAAGGTTTTCATAAAAGGCAATGACGCCGTTGTCGGCATGTGCATCGCCGGGGATCGCAACTGCCATCAGGTTGTTGTGAATGGCAATCGACGTTAAGCCGCCCAAGGCAATGCCGTTAGCCGTGGTGGGTAGGGCAAGCGAAGTGGCGGTAAGAGAGTTGTCATTACTAGGTAGCGTCAGTGCGGTTGGATTCGTTAACCCGCTGATGTCAATCATGCTGATCGCATCGTCGGCGCCGTTAGTGGCATAAATCGTTTGCGTAGCCGCATGGTATTGAATGATTTCGGCAGCGCCATCGTCGCTCAACACTGCGCGAGCTAGCAGGTCAAAACCCAGTGTGGTCGTGGCGTCCTCGCCTGCTGGTCCTGGTGCGCCTACGGCCCCGGGAACTCCATCAACGCCATCTGCTCCGTTAACCCCATCTGCACCATCGTCGCCATCTAGCGAACAGCCGCTTAACCACAAGCTGGCACACACACCTAAACAGATCATACTTTTTTTCATTTCTTGTTTCCCTTATGTAATGAATTCCATTGATAAGGGAAACAAAGTTAAATGACACTTAGGTGAAGATCCTGTGACGCTTTTATGAAAAATAGTTCACTAAATCGTCACTGCCACCGATGTGTTTGCCGCCAATAAATACTTGGGGCACGGTGTCCCGCGAGGTGACGGCTTTGAGCGAGGCGAGGGTGGCATCTTTGCCAAGTACAATTTCCTCATATTCGAAGCCGTGTTGAGCAAGCAGTTCCTTGGCCTTTTGGCAAAACGGGCAGCCGGGCTTGGTAAATAGCGCAGCCGCCTCGGGCACTATGGCATCAGGTGCAAGATATTTGAGCATGGTATCGGCATCGGAGACCTCAAAGGGGTCGCCCGGTACGTCCGGCTCAATAAACATTTTTTCGATGCTGCCATTATTGACCAGCATCGAGTAACGCCATGAACGTTTGCCAAAGCCCAAGTTTGACTTGTCCACCAGCATCCCCATTTTTTCGGTGAACTCGCCGTTGCCATCGGGGATCATGGTGATGTGCTCGGCCTCTTGGTCAGCTAGCCATGAGTTCATCACAAAGGTATCGTTGACAGACACACACAAAATTTCATCCACGCCATGCGCGGCAAAAGTTTTGGCAAGCTGATTGTATCTGGGTAAGTGCGTGGATGAGCAGGTTGGGGTAAATGCGCCGGGCAGTGAAAAGACCACGACCTTGCGATTGGCAAAGATCTTATCACTATCGATAGTTTGCCAGTCATCACCGGTGCGGACTTGCCAGGTACAAGAGGGAACAGGTTTGCCTTCTGAGTTTGGCAAGTTGAGTTTGCTAGCTTCGGTCATAAAATAGTTCCTTGTAGATAGTTAACATCGTTGTTAATGAATTACGTTGACCAACTGCATCTGCCTTAGGGGCTAGTCGGACGTAAAGCGAGAATATCGCGTTCTAGCTGCGTCATTTTTTGTTTTAAGCTGTTGTTGCGTTGTTCCAAAATCGCAATTTTGTCATTGATAGTACCAAAATTACCCTGACCGCTGAGCATGCCTTGTTTCACAGATTCGATTTCGAGGTTAACTGCCAGCAAGTCATTTTGGATATTATTGATATCAGATTGCAGTGAACCGTCTACTTTGGCCAACTGTGCGGTGTTTTTCTCAAGTGCACTAGTGATGCCATTTTGGCCGCGCTGCAAATTGGTGCGGTTATCTTCGACGACCTTTTCTAAATCGCGCAGCTCTTTTTGGTTTCGTCGCCAGGCAGATGCCCACAGCTTGTCCATTTGTTCCCACAGCTCATCTGAACGCTTAGTTAGCTCAGTCAGCTTGACCTGCAGTGCCACGGTTGAGTTACCCATTTCTTCGCCAGTGGCGTTCAGGCGGTTTTCAAGCTCTTGAATACGCGCTTGAGCAGAGAGCAGTTCTTGATTGGCTTGTGCTTGCGCATACATGCCGTAGCCAGCGCCAGCCACGCCCAGCAATCCGGCAATCAGTGCAGCAGTGACAACGGCATTGTTACTGCGTGATGATGGTGCGGATGGTGGAGTTCCACGCGCAGGACGCGTGACTCTATCGTTATCTTCAATGCGAATTTCGGGAATATCATCAAAAGAGCGATTTGTCATAGAATTTTTGAGTGCTTTACAGATTATGATTGTCACTAAATATCATAACGTAAAGCACTCAATTAGCGCCAGTGTTTATTCTTGGCTTGCGGCAATTGCTTGAGCAACATCGGCAATAATATCATCGATATGCTCGATACCCACCGAGATGCGGATCAAATCCTCCGACACGCCTGCACTGGCTAACTCCGTCGGGTTTAACTGACGATGGGTGGTTGATGCAGGGTGACACGCGAGCGATTTGGCATCACCGATGTTGACTAGGCGCAAGATCATTTCCAGCGCATCGATGAACTTACCTCCTGCAACTTTCGGGTCGGCTGCTTTGAGCCCGAAGCTGATGATCCCTGACGCCAAACCACCTGACATTTTTTGGCAGGTCGCATAATACTGGCTATCTGGTAATCCCGCATAGTTGACCCAGCTGACCGCATCATGCTGTTGTAAATATTCAGCCAGCGCTTGGGCGTTTTGACAGTGACGCTCCATGCGCAGCGGCAGGGTTTCTAGGCCTTGTAACAACTGGAATGCGTTTTGCGGTGACAGTGCTGCGCCTGTGTTGCGCAGCGGTACGACACGGCAGCGGCCGATGTATGCAGCAGGCCCTAATGCTTCGGTATACACTACGCCATGATAAGACGGGTCGGGTTCGTTGAGCATGGGGAAGCGGTCTTTGTTGGCAACCCAGTCAAATTTGCCTGAATCAACGATAACACCACCGATGGTAGTCCCATGTCCGCCAACGTATTTGGTCAAGGAGTGAATGACAATATCCGCGCCGTGCTCAAAGGGACGGATCAGTGCCGGCGTAGCAACTGTGTTATCCACAATGAGCGGCACGCCATGGCGATGGGCGATGGCACTTAGCGCTTCTAAATCCACAACATTTCCTGCCGGATTGCCAATGGACTCACAAAATACCGCTTTGGTATTGTCGTCAAATAATGCATCTAGCGCGTCTAGATCATCAAAGGATGCCATTCTAACTTCTACCCCTTGTCTAGGCAGGGTATGGGCGAACAGGTTATAGGTACCACCGTAGAGTTGGCTGGTCGATATGATATTGGCCCCCACATGTGTAATGGCTTCAATAGCATAGGTAATTGCGGCCATGCCTGAGGCGACACACAAGCCGGCAATGCCGCCTTCGAGTACTGCCATACGCTCTTCAAGTACGGCTGTTGTCGGGTTCATGATGCGCGTGTAGATATTGCCTTGCACTTTTAGGTCAAATAAATCAGCACCGTGCTGGGTGTCGTCAAACGTGTATGAAGTCGTTTGATAAATCGGTACTGCTGCAGCGTTAGTGGCGGGGTCTGATTTGTAAGCGTGATGCAAAACGAGGGATTCGAGTTTCATGTAGGTCTCTCCTTGATGGATGTGTGTTATTTTGTACTATAAAAACACTTTTTTTGAAATAAATATTTTACTTACAGGCTGTGTGAGCTATATCTTAAAGGGAAGTGTTACAAAATCGGAAATTATTTTTCCAATTCCCCCATGTGTGATTAAGGAGTAAATATGCTGTTGATTTTGGGCGGGTTAGGTGTCATAGCAGAAACATCCGAGTTACATCGCAAAGCATATAACATGGCGCTATATGAACTGGGAATGCCGTGGCAGTGGGATCGCGAGGAATATGCAAAGCTCCTGGATGTGGCTGGGGGTAAAGCCCGCTTGCGCTTGTTTTTGACACAGCACGACCCGAGTTTGTTGTCCTATGTGGATACACTCCATACGTTGAAGACGCGTTTTTATCATAAGTTGTTGACCGAGCACAGTATACCGCCTAGAGATGGGTTAGTTGAGTGCATCAAGCGGGCGCAGGAAAGCAAAATACGCTTAGCGATTGCCTCGACTACATCGCAACAAAATATTATGGCGATGTTAAATGCAGCAAAAATACCCCCTGAAATATTTGCTGCCATAGGTGCATTAGAACATGTGTCTATGCCCAAGCCAGCGAGTGAAATTTACGATTGGGTGCGCAGGGAGTGTCGCGCGAGCTTAGCGGAATGCATCGCGGTTGAAGACAGTCATACTGGAGTGGCTGCTGCAAATGAGGCAGGCATTAGCTGTTATGCACTGCCCGGACTGAACACCGCTCATCAAGATTTTTCCCGGGCTGACCAAATTATTAATAGCTACACTGAAATTAGCCTAGGCCGGTCGTGATGCTAAACTGACAGATTAGGCTTTGTGCTTCATCATGCGTTCTTTTTGCCGCGCCCAGTCGCGGTCTTTAATCGAGTCGCGCTTATCATGGGCTTGCTTACCTTTCGCGAGGCGTATCTCTAGTTTGACCCAGCATTTGTGCCAGTACATAGCGGTGGCCACTATGGTGTTACCATCGCGCTCAACTGCACCGATAAGCTGGTCAATTTGGCGACGGTGCAGCAGTAATTTACGTTGCCGAGTTGGATCGCAGATAACGTGAGTAGAGGCTTGGTTGAGCGGCGTAATCTGCAGGTTAGTCACAAAGGCTTCGCCATTTTTGACAAACACGTAGGCATCAGACAAGTTGACTTTGCCCGCGCGGATACTTTTGACTTCCCAACCCTGTAGTTCCATGCCCGCTTCAAACTTGTCAATAAAGTGAAACTCGTGCTTGGCTTTTTTGTTCAGCGCGATGGTGGTGCTGGGGTTTGACTTCTTTTTCATCCGCGGTTCATGCGTCCTTTTTTGTTCGTATTATTAGATGTGCTTAACAATAATGTATGGGCAGAGATGACCATTTAAAGGCCAAGCTCGAGATTTTAACTTGAATTATATAGGTAAGCTACCCATATAATGCTATATTAGCGGTGATAAATTGATGTTGAGTTTACATGGCGCACGTACACAAAAGCGCACTGGTACCTTTCAGTGCAAAGACAATGTTTGATTTGGTTAATGATGTGGCGGCATATCCGGAGTTCTTACCTGGTTGTGTGGGTACCGACATTCACCGTGTCGATGATACCCACATGAAAGCGTCCATGCACATTGCCAAGGCAGGGATCAAGCACACCTTTACCACGGTCAATACCCTCGAGACTAACCGCAAAATTGACATGGCTCTGGCCGACGGACCGTTCAAATCCCTAAGCGGCGGCTGGACCTTTACTGAACTTGATGAGCACGCCTGTAAAGTCGAGCTAGATCTGGAGTTTGAGTTTTCTAGTCGTTTTGTGGCCATGGCCTTTGGCAAAGTATTCCGTCAGCTCGCAAATGCCATGGTGGAGGCGTTTATTGCCCGTGCTAAGCAACAAGCGCTAAGGACGGCATAACATGAGTGACGCTATTAAGGTTGAAGTTGTGTTTGGCACACCGACTGAGCAAAAGCTCATTGCCACCGAGGTACCGGCTGCATGCACTGTGGAGCAGGCAATTGCGCTTTCTCACATTGCGATGTTTTTTCCCGAGATTGATCTTAGCGAACATAAAGTCGGGATCTGGAATCGCACCTGTCGTTTAAGCGATACCTTAAAAGATGGTGACCGCGTTGAAATATACCGACCTTTGATTGCCGATCCTAAAGAAATTCGTCGTTTACGCGCTGAGAAAGCCAAAGCTGAAGGACGTGCTGATCGCGTTACCGGTGGCCGACGCAGACGGTCTGAGACGAGCTCAGAAACAGCCCCTGAGCCTAATAAAGATACCGCAAAAGACTAATACTTGCGCCGTTTTAAGCCGGTGGTGGCGAGGATTTTTGCCGATATTTCTTCAATCGAGAATTTCGTACTGTTCAAAAACGGAATGCGCTCTTTGCGATACAGGTTCTCAACTTCCCTAAGCTCCATTCGGCACTGCTGCATCGAGGCGTATTTTGAGTTGGCGCGTCGCTCCGAACGAATTTGATGTAAGCGCTCGGCGGCAATTGTGAGGCCAAATAACTTGTGTTTAAAGCGGCGCAATGCTGGGTTTAGCTTGAGCACATCTCCCATATCTTCTTCGGTAAATGGATAATTGGCGGCTTTGATCCCGTATTGTAGCGCCAAGTACAGACTCGTTGGGGTTTTTCCCGAACGTGACACGCCCACCAAAATAATATCGGCTTCATCGTAATTTTGTAGATTTGCGCCGTCGTCATTGGTCAAGGCATAGTTGACCGCTTCAATACGAATGTCGTATGTCGTTTCATGAATGCTGTGAGTACGATGTTTTTCTGGCTTAGAGGGTACGCCGAGGATCTTTTCGAGCGGCGCGACAAACTGGTCGAGGAAGTTGTAATTGATACCGACAGAACTGGCAATGATGTGTCGGATATCGCTGTTCACAATTGTGTAAAAAACCAACGGACGTTCTCCGGTATCTTGAAAACTTTCAGAAATTTGGCGTAAAACGTCCATGGCTTGTTGTTCGGTTTCAACAAACGGAATAGTGATGTGATTGAACTCAATCGGGAATAAAGACAGCAAAGCGTGGCCAAATACCTCTGAAGTAATGGCAGTACCGTCGGAAATATAATACGCAGCACGCACAACAACTC
>CAZLGJ010000101.1:0-10510 GCA_964559075.1 uncultured Glaciecola sp. | reverse complement strand
GGGTTCAGGTTTTGATCCAGGCGTGACTAACGTCTACACAGCGTATGCTGCTAAGCACTACTTTGACGAAATCCATTACCTCGATATCGTCGATTGTAACGGCGGCGATCACGGTCAAGCATTTGCAACGAACTTTAACCCCGAGATCAACATTCGTGAAATCACCCAGCGTGGACGCTTTTGGGAAAACGGTGAGTGGCGTGAAACCGACCCATTGAGCGTGCGCGAAGACTTGCATTATCAAAACATCGGCACGCGTGCTTCTTACCTTATGTATCATGAAGAACTCGAGTCTATTGTCAAAAACTTCCCGAGCATCAAACGTGCGCGTTTTTGGATGACCTTTGGCGAAGCCTATCTCACGCACTTACGTGTCCTAGAAGGTATTGGCATGACCAGCATCGCCCCCATTGAGTTCCAAGGGCAACAAATCGTCCCGCTTGAGTTCCTCAAAGCGGTATTACCTAACCCCGGCTCACTCGCCGAAGGCTACACGGGAATGACCTGTATTGGCACCTACATTACGGGTATCAAAGATGGCCAGAAAAAAACCATCTTCATCTACAATAACTGCGACCACGCGGCCTGCTACGAAGAAGTTGGTGCACAGGCTGTCTCCTATACTACTGGGGTACCGGCAATGATCGGTGCGGCGTTGATGCTCAACAAAACCTGGCGCAAAGCAGGTGTTGTCAACATGGAAGAGATGGATCCCGACCCGTTTATGGACATGCTTAATGAGCACGGTTTACCGTGGCATGTGTTGGAATGCAACGCGCCTTTCTCAGACCATTAAGCCGCTAATTCGGCCTACGGGCGAGCCTAACTCGCCCCATTTACTTTTTAGGATCTACTATGTCTCATTGGACGAATCGACCTGATATCCCCTCACCCTGTTACGTGTTAGAAGAAGCCAAACTCAGGCAAAATCTCGCATTAATGCGCGATGTTCAGACGCAAACTAGTGTTGATATTATTTTGGCCTTAAAAGGCTTTTCCATGTGGTCAGTGTTTCCTATTATCAGTGAATACTTGCAAGGCGGCACCGCATCAGCGCTATGGGAAGCAAAGCTTGCTAAGCAGCTAGGCGGTCAAGTGCATGCGTTTTCACCAGCCTTTAAAACCGACGAAATGCCTGCGATTGCGGCAGAAGTTGACCACATCTCGTTTAACTCCATCGCGCAGTTTTTGTTGCACAAACGCACCTGTGAAAAGGCCGGTGTGAGTATGGGACTACGGGTTAACCCCGAGCATAGTGAAGCCGATACCGCATTGTATGATCCCTGCTCACCTGGCTCGCGCTTGGGGATCACCAAAGCCCAACTTGAGGGGCAAAACCTATCGGGCATCGAAGGCTTCCACGTGCACGCCCTATGTGAATGCGATAGTTATGCGACTGAACGCATGCTCAAAGCCATCGAAAAACAGTTTCACGGGTATTTTGCACAACTGAAGTGGCTCAACCTTGGCGGTGGCCACCTAATGACTCGCGCAGACTATGATGTAGACCATTTGATTGATGTACTGCAAAGCTTTAAGGCGCGGTATCCGCATTTACATGTGATTCTTGAACCCGGTTCTGCGGTGGCTTGGGATACCGGCCCTCTGATTGCTGAAGTTGTCGATATTGTCGAAAACAACGGCCCCATAGCGATTTTGGACATTTCGGTCACCGCGCACATGCCAGACGTGCTTGAGATGCCTTACCGCCCTGCCATCATGGGTGGAGAGGAAGCAGGGGTATTACCATACACTTACCGCTTTGGCGGCAACTCTTGCCTTGCTGGCGATGTGTTGACTGAATATAGCTTTGCCAGCCCCATTGAGGTTGGTCAGCGCATTGTGTTTAACGACATGATGCACTACACCATGGTCAAAACGACCTTCTTCAATGGCGTACAGCACCCTGCCATTGGGATCTTACGTGAAAACGGGGAGTTTGAATTAGTACGCGAGTTTACCTACGAAGATTTTGTGTCGCGATTGAGCTAGTGACTATGTATGGGCTGTTCTTGTCAAATGTAGCTTAGTCTGGCAGCCCAGTTTCCATTGTGTTGTTGCTCACAACCTTCTTCCGTATCATAGCTAACATGCTTAGCAGGATTCTTAATATCGATGCCAATACTCTGCAACTCTAATTGGATAAGATTACCTATATAATTATTGGTCTCAACCTCTTGGTATTTTGTTAGATTTGCCACCGTATCAAACACACAGACGACCTTGAGACTTTGCGGAAAATGCGCATAGTTAACCATGTGAGTCAGCCATTGAAACCCGGCAACGTCTTTTAAAGCAGTTTCACACACATCGGTTAGCGCTAGCCTGATTTGCTTATCTAATTTTTTATCGGTTTTGCGCATGACTTTAACCATCCTATTATCTATCGTTCGAATAATACTATAGCTGGAATAAAAAAGGGGGATAAACATGACGGCCTTCCCCCTTGATTAAACTAATTCTCAGAGTTACTTATATTGTCTGACTAGCTGATCCATGAAACGCACTCCCCATCCCTGTGCGCCTTTAGGCACGGTATCTGTATCACTCTCAAGCCAATCTACACCCGCAATATCGAGGTGCACCCAAGGTAAATCTTCATCGACAAAGGTGCCAACGACGGCTGCGCCGATACTCGCTCCAGGGTTGCCTACGCCACTGTTTTTGATATCTGCAATGTCAGATTTTAGCTGGGTAAAGTGATTCGGGTGTAGCGGTAACGGCCAGACGTGTTCACCAGAGGCCTCACCCACCTGCATGATTTCACTCGAAAAGGCAAAGTCCCGGGTAATTAAGGCTGCGTATTCATCTGACAAGGCACGCGCTGCTGAGCCTGTGAGGGTTGCGATGTTTAACAGCATTTTGGGCTGATACTTTTGCTGTGCATAATACACAGCATCTGCGAGGACCAAGCGACCTTCCGCATCAGTGCTAATGATTTCAATAGTCGTGCCTTTCATGGTTTCTAGCACGTCACCTGGACGGATAGCTCGCTCAGAAGGCATATTTTCAGCCAGCGGCATGACTCCTATCAAATTAACACGTTCACCGCGTTGTGCAGTGGCATACACAGCGCCTGCAACTGCAGCGGCTCCGGATAAGTCGGACTTCATTGCCCACATGCCATTATTGGGCTTGAGACTAGTACCGCCGGTATCAAAGGTAATGCCTTTACCAGCAAGGATAATCGGCTTACCCCCTTTGACGCCACCGAGGTATTCGACGATCAGGAGCTTGGGCGGGTTAATTGAGCCTTTGCCAACCCCTAATATTGCGCCCATTGTGAGGCGCTCCATGTCTTTGACCTCGAGCACCTCAATGTTGATATTATCCACATCTTTAAACAGTGCTTTAACGCTTTTGACAAAGGTTTCTGGGTAAATACTTAACCCTGGCTCCCACGCCATGTCTCGTGCAAAGTGAACACCGGTGGCGACGTGACGCAGATCATTTTCGTACAGGGCTTGCTGTGCTTGCGGCGTAGTGGTCACCATAGTTAATCGCGAAATGACATTGTCGGCGTCCGATTTGTATTTATCAAAATGATAATGACGCAGCTGATAGCCATATGCGATGTGTGCTGCTGCACGGGAATGCCCAAGACTATCAACAAAAATCGACGCGTTGATATTGTGTTTGGTAGAGGCAAACAGTTCGGCAATTTTGCCTCCCATGTTTTGCAAATCAACTGTCGTTAACTCGGCCTCACTTTGCATGCCAATAATCGCGAGTTGCTCGACATTATCAATCATTTCCAGCACTAAAGACTGTCCTCGTTGGCCGGTGAACTCGTGATGGTTAATCATTTTTTGCACGCGGCCATTGGCTTTTTTGTCAATGGCTTGCAAGGTCTCTGGCAAGACTTTGGTTTGCGCCTCGTTCAAAAAGAATACTTTTTGAGTGATGACGCGACTGGGAGATTGTGAAAACTCTACCGTGATAGGTTGTGCGTGTGTAACTGAAGATAACAACAGCAACGCACATGCAACATACTTGTACATAGACATGGTTTATTCCTTAATTTTTATACCATATGAATATACGAAGGTTATTTGATGATCGGATTAATCTTTGCTTTTGTTTTGCATGTGCCACTGATAAACAGCGTTCTTTTTTAACCCATAGTGTTCGGCAACTATCCCAGCTGCTTTTTTTGGGGGCATTTCGGATAATAAAAGGGTTAATAAATGTTGTGCCTCTGGCGTAATTGACTGCGCCTCCAACTCGGCAGGGCCAAACATCAATACAAACTCGCCTTTTTGGTGCACCGCATCAGCCATCAGCCAATTGATAACATCTTGCGTGCTGCCAGCAACAAACGTTTCAAAGGCTTTGCTGAGCTCTTTGGCCAAAACCACTTGAATATTATCAGACAGCAACTCATGCGCTAACTGCATGGTGTCTAACACCCTGCGCGGCGATTCGTAAAACACAGAGGTAAAAGACTGTTGATTTAATGCTTGTAATCGCTGTGTCTTTGCCTGTTGTTTGACCGGCAAAAAACCAAAAAAATGAAACTCGTCAGTCGGCAAGCCAGCACCTGCAAGGGCCGTTATTGCCGCACAAGGTCCTGGTAAACTGACTACCGGTAGCCCTCTCTCACGGCAGTGCTTCACCAGAACGTATCCGGGGTCGCTGATAAGCGGCGTCCCGGCGTCACTGACTAACGCGATATTATCGCCCTTTTCTAGCCTTTGGATCACTTTATCCACTTGCATGGATTCGTTATGATCATGGACTGCAAATGTCGCAGTATTGATGTTGTAATGTTGCAGTAAGGTTCTACTATGGCGCGTGTCCTCACAACCTATTGCATCCACTGTGGCTAAGATATCTAACGCTCGTTGACTAATGTCGGCTAAGTTGCCAATGGGCGTAGGAACAATATACAAACATCCATGCTGTTCAGAAGCACCTGAAATTGACTGAGCAGAAGATGCAGCAAAAGATAAGGCTGAAGAGACGTGTGACATGGATGCGCCAAAGACAAAAATACAGTATGATGATTATACTATGAAATCCTTAACATTGACTACAGGACACAAGCGAATGCCCCAATGGAATGGTTTAATGCTCAGAATTGAACGATGGTTATACATAGCATTACTGTCCCTATTGCTAGTGCTGCTAGCAGGATGTGGTAGCACTGTACGACAAGGGCAGTCTCCGACACAATCAGTCCATCAAATTCCAGTTGTCAGTGTTAATACACCGGACGTTGAGCGACAGTTACAAGATATTTTGGAACGCCTCGACAATAGCAGTGATGAGCCGAAAGAAACACAAGCCATTGCCGCACTCATTGCGCTAGCCGAACAGCATTTGGCCTTTGGTCAATGCACGCACGTTCACGCTATTTTGGCGCCCTTATATGACACAAAATTTGCTACAAAACACACTATAAACGAATACAGTAAACCTAAGTCAGCATTACATGATACCCTCGCCAACAGGGATTTTTTACGCGCTAGCTGTGCACATCCCAGTGACGATATTGAAAAGCGCTTGAGCCTCTTAACAAGTCCTACTGATAATCGCGAGTTACAGGCAAAACAGCGCGAATTATCTGTGGCTCTGCATTTAGAAGCACTCAACTATAAAGCCGCGCTTAGCCACTACTTACAACAAGACGTAACAGATGTAACTACCGCATGGAATATTACTCAACGCATCCCGGTAAACGAGCTTGCCGATACTGGCGATGCACGCATAGACGCCTATTTATCGCTTTCACGCATTTTGCGTCAACACGGCTTAGACCCAGAACAACTCGCCTATGCAATTACAAATTGGCAGTTTACCTATCCGCAGCACCCATTGTTAAATGCCCCGATTCTAGCTTTGCCGTCCCTATTGCAACATCAGCGCTTTGCGCCTGACACCAAAATTGCCGTATTACTTCCTTTAGAAGGGCGTTTGGCCAACAGCGCCACTCAGCTCAAAAACGGTATATTGGCAGCTTACTTGGCAAGTGAAGACCCATACCAACTGACGTTCCACAACACCGAAGGGGTCTCTATGAGCACTTTAAGCGGCACTATCGAAGATGCAGATGTCGTGATTGGCCCCTTACGTAAGTCACAAGTCACTGAGCTGCAGAGTTATTTACGGCCTGAGCAAGTGTTTATCGGCTTAAATCGGCCATCTAATACGCTAGATAGTGCTGAGCAACCTATCGAACAGCGTGCTGAACAAGATATCAGTGCACCGCGCTTTTATTTTTCACTGGCGCCTGAAGATGAAGCGCAACAGCTTGCTGAGCATGTATTTGCACAAAACTATCAGCAGCCAATTATGATCCACGCCCAAGATTCGACGGCAACCCGCATGGCAGATGCCTTTGCACTGCGTTGGCAGACGCTAAATCCTGATGCCCGACTCAAAACCTTGACCTTTACTAATAACCAGGACATGCGTGATCAAATTACAGACGCCCTAGGTGTGGCCGTGAGTCAACAACGCGCTAAGCGGCTTGAGCGCTTTCACGGCACTGAAGTGTTTAGCGTGACGCGCAATCGGCGCGATATCGATGCGTTCGTCGTATTTGCCGATCCTGAACAAACCGAGCTCATAAACCCCATGATTGAGGCGTCTCTGAGTACCTTTAGTGATGATATCACGCCAGTATATGCTACCTCGCGAAGCTACAATCACAAGCTCAATCAAAACTCATTACGCGATTTACAAAATGTGTTTTTTATTGATATTCCGTGGTTATTAGATCAACAAGATGACTCACTTCACCAGCTGCATAAAGGGCTATATCCCGATGCCAGTACCAATGAGTTACGGCTGTTTGCCATGGGCCACGACGTATATCGTCTGCTGTTTAGTTTACAAAAACTGCAAAACAGTCCTAATTTGCATTACTTAGGCATGACGGGGGAGCTCAGCTTAACTGGCAACATGATCAAGCGACGTCTGCCACAAGCACAAATCACCCAATCGGCAATCCGTTTGGTAGGTCAAGCCAACGTGCAGTGAATCGTGTTGCTAAAGGCCGTGAGATTGAGCAAAAAGTCAAAGCACATTTGCTACGTCAAGGGATGATTTTTGTTGCAGAAAATGTATATTATCGCTGTGGCGAAATAGATTTGGTTTTTCGCGATAAGATGACGTGGGTATTTGTCGAAGTCAAATATCGGGCGAGTTCCCGTTTTGGCAGTGCCGAAGACGCTCTAAATCAGCAAAAAAGACGTCGTCTAACTAAAGCTATTGCTATTTTTATGGCACAATACAACATAAATCCACATCATCACGATCATCGGATTGATCTAGTTGCTGTAAACGGAACAAAAGCAAGATGGTATAAAGCGATCTAACTTAGGAAGCCCAGATGATCGAACAAATCAAAGCGCATTTTACCGAGAGCATTCAAACCAAAATCGAAGCGGCTGAGACGCTCCCCGTACCAATAGCCAAAGCCGCCACTATGATGGTAGAAGCATTGATGAACGGGAATAAAATACTCTCATGTGGCAACGGTGGTTCTGCTGGTGATGCGCAGCATTTTTCTTCAGAGTTACTTAACCGATACGAGCGTGAACGTCCTAGTTTACCGGCTATGGCACTGACTACTGATACTTCCACGTTAACATCTATTGCCAACGACTACAGCTATGACGAAGTATTTTCAAAGCAAATTAGAGCACTGGGACAGCCTGGTGATATTTTGTTAGCTATATCCACCTCTGGTAACTCGAAAAACGTCATTAATGCCATGCAGGCTGCGCTTAGCCGCGATATGACCATCGTTGCTTTAACGGGTAAAGATGGCGGCGAAATGGCTGGCTTCTTAAGCTCCAATGATGTTGAAATCCGTGTGCCTTCCGTACGCACTGCGCGTATCCAAGAGGTACATTTGTTAGTTATCCATAACTTATGTGATGCTATTGACGAGGCGCTTTTTCCGCAGTCGCACCAGTAGGGTGACCGTGTCTTTATTAGCTAATTTTTGGTTATTTGTTTAAGGAAGCATTATGTTGTTGCGCGTTTGTATGATTGTCTGTCTGTTGTTGAGTACGTCAGGTTGTACTGTACTTGCTGTGGGTGGCGCTGCCGCGATTGCAGCCTCAACCGCGAATGATCCCCGTACCGTGGGCCGTCAGATTGATGATAAAACCAATACGCTTGAGATTGCCAATTCGTTCTCAGATATCCCTGATTATAAGACGTTGACCAATATTGATATCAATATTTACAATGGACAGTTGCTATTAACTGGTCAAGCGGTCAATGCCAATGTCGTGAGGCAGGTTATTGATATTGCGCAACGCAATGACTACATTACTAAAGTTCACAATCAAATTCGTATCGCCCCTCTTGCTGGGGTATCCACACAGGCAAAAGATATTGTCATTGCCAATACCATTCGTGCCAAGTTACTTGCAGATGAGCGGATCAATAGTCAAGCTATGACGGTCAATGTCAGTGCCGGTGAGGTTTTTCTGATGGGGTTAGTCGACAATGCACAGGCGACTGCTGCGGTAGAAATTGCCCGAAATGTACAAAATGTAGTGCGCGTTAACCGAGTCTTTGAGATTCGTTAAGCGCGCGCTATTTGACGATAGATAGCGTAGGCTTGCCTTTTACCGGCGGGCGCACTTGCGAGTCTGCCACTTCATCCTCTGTGGAATCAGCATCTGAGTCGGTCATCTCTGTATCTGCCATGTAAGTATCTTCAAGCGTATCAGGCGTAAACATAGTACCGGCCCCGTTCTCACGAGCATAAATTGCCAACACTGCACTGCAAGGGAAGCTCAATTGAAATGGCTGGCCACCAAAACGCGCTTGGAAGCTCACCCCTTCTGGCGATAGATAGAAATTGACGCAAGCGCTGGGGGAGACATTGAGCACAATTTGGCCGTCCTGCACGAACTGCTGCGGCACAATCACGTGCGCAGCAGTCGCATCTACCACCAAATGTGGCGTCAGTTCATTATCTACAATCCAATCATAAAACGCGCGCAGCATATATGGCTGGTTAGAGGTCATGCTTATCTCAGACATAGTGCTTATAGCGGCTTGTGAATTTCGCGTTCTTGGTCAGTTAATGACGCAATAAACGATGGACGCTCAAAGATGCGCTTCATATAAGCTAGGACTTCTTTTGAACCAGCTCCGGTCAAGGTGATATCGAGTGCTGGTAATCGCCATAATAGCGGGGCCAGATAGCAATCAACCAAGCTAAACTCTTCAGACATAAAATAGTCTGTGTTTGCAAAAATCGGCGCAAGTGACAATAAGTTTTCTTTTAGTTCGTTCTTTAACGCCGCAACATCACCGTCACCACGGAAGATGTAGCCAGCTTTGATATACCAATCTTGCTCGATGCGATGCATTAAGAGGCGGCTTTCCGCGCGAGAAACAGGATAAACAGGCATCAATGGCGGATGTGGGAAACGCTCATCTAGGTATTCCATGATGATGTGTGATTTATACAACACCAAGTCGCGGTCAACTAATGTTGGTAAGGTACCGTATTGGTTTAGCTCAAGTAATTCTTGAGGTAGATTGCTAGGGTCGACATAAATAATTTCGACTGCTACGCCTTTTTCGGCCAGCACGATCCGTGCCTGATGACTATAGATATCGATCGTATCAGAAAAAAGAGTCATGATAGAACGTTTGTTTACGGCTACTGCCATTTAGCTATCTCCTGTTTGCGCACATTAGCTAATTCAATCAAAAAAAGGGGCGCTAAGTGCCCCTTTTGGTATTATACAGAAAAATAACGCGAAAGTGTTATTTTAATCCGCGCCAGTATTCTTTCTTCAATAAGTAAGCGAAGATAAAGAAGATAAAGATAAAGACTAGTACGCCTCGACCTAGCGCTTCTGATTGCAGACGTGTTGGTTCACCGGTGTACTCTAGATAGTTAACCAAATCCAAAATCGCTTGATCGTACTCATCCGCAGACATCACACCATTGCTGTCGGCTTTAATGCCAGCATAACGCTGAACAGTCTCACCATCAACCAATGCTTCTTCGTAGTATTTACGCGGTGTGCCTTGTAGCTCTTCCAACACATGCGGCATACCCACGTTAGGGAAGACCAAGTTATTTACGCCAAACGTCTTCTCTGGGTCGACGTAAAAAGTGCGTAAGTAGGTGTATAACCAATCTGCGCCGCGCACACGCGCAACCAAAGTCAAATCTGGGGGCGGTGCACCAAACCAAGTCGCAGCTGCTTCTTGAGGCATTGGCGAAGTAATGTAGTCAGTGACTTTAACGCCAGTAAACTGTAAATACTGTTGACCAATCTCTGCAGGAATGTCCAAATCTTCGAACGTGCGCGAGTAACGCTGATACTGCTGCTGGTGACAACCTAAGCAGTAGTTCATGAAAATACGCGCACCACGTTGTAATGACGCTTTATCCGTTAGGTCAAAGTTGGCTTTATCTAGCGGTACTGAAGAGCCCGCAGCAAAGGCCAAGCTAGGCACTAGTAGTGCCAGTGCTAATACTAGTTTTTTCATTTAGGGATCCTCGCTGGAACAGGTTTAGTCT
>CAZLGJ010000100.1:0-10651 GCA_964559075.1 uncultured Glaciecola sp. | reverse complement strand
CGCTAAAGGCTTAACTCATCAAGCTTGGCAAATACTTCTGGATGGGCAAAGCCATCTGCCACTAAGTCGTGCTCCAGCTGAAAAGCACGAATAGCAGCACGCGTTCCAGAACCAATAATACCGTCGACTAGCTTCACACCAAAGCCCAGATCTTTAAGTTGCTGTTGCAACCGTTTCGCCGCTTTAATAGAGACCGGCGGATGATCGGGAAAATCCTGCACTAAGCCCGGCGATCCAGCGATTTGTTCGGCTAACTTACCCACCGCAATTGCGTAGGATTGCGAAGCGTTCCAACGCATAATGATATTAAAGTTGGGATAAGCGGCAAACACAGGCCCTGAGTAACCAGAAGGCACAATAATGGCGGCGGGGAGATCAATATCGGCAACCGGCTGACCATAAGCCGTCGTCACGCCTTGTTCGCGCCAAAACGACAGCGGCTGGGTGTATTTGCGATCTGCCAAACTAAAATCAAAGCCTGCTGGTAAACGCACTTCACGTCCCCAGCGATACCCTGCTTGCCAGCCAAGCTGATGAAGAAAATTCGCCGC
This sequence comes from uncultured Glaciecola sp., assembly GCA_964559075.1. GTDB lineage: Bacteria > Pseudomonadota > Gammaproteobacteria > Enterobacterales > Alteromonadaceae > Opacimonas. The sequence continues at coordinate 10,100 of CAZLGJ010000100.1, read as the reverse complement.
CGACGCCAGAGCATCGCGCTCTGAATTAAATAGGTCCACTTTGCCATCGCCATCACCGTCAATGGCGTAGCTGGCATAGGTTGTCGGCATAAACTGGGTATGTCCCATGGCACCTGCCCACGAGCCTAATAACGTCGATACATCGAGATCGTTATCTTGAATCACTTCTAAAACAGTGAGTAATTCGTTAGTAAAAAAGCTCTTGCGGCGCGGTTCACAAGCAAGCGTTGAGAGGGCGTCGATAGTTGGGATTTTGCCCTTGTACCCACCAAAGTTAGTCTCTAATCCCCAAAACGACATCAAGATTGGGCCGGGCACCCCATATTGGCGGGTTAACTCACGTAAAAAATCGCGGTGCTTGGCCAACATAGCTTGGCCCTTTTCAATACGCCAAGCATTCACGCGCTTCTTGTAATAATCTTCAAACGTAGACAAAAACTCTGGCTGGTTGCGGTCAAGATTGATAACGCGCTGACGTTGTTGGGCTGTCGCAAGTGTTTTGGCCAGCGTTTGTTCGGTGATCCCGTTGGCACGGGCGCGCTCGCTAAGGGAACTAATACACTGCGCAAATTCAGCGGCAGTCGGGGTGGTGGTGGTAGCGGATGCCGTAAAGGAAAACAGACTAAAAGCGCTTATGATAAGAACAGAGCTGGAAACAAGACGATGCATAACATTCCCTAATGAGATAATTCCAGTGGATTACATTAGCGGAAAAGCTAAAAAAAAGCGAGTAGATGCGCACAAAAAAGGGGGCCGAAGCCCCCAAGGACAGCGTTACGCGTATTTATGAATAAATTCAGAGATCAACGGTCGAATGTGTTGTCTAAACTTCGACCCACTGAAAATACCATAATGTCCTGCACCTGGCTGCACATGGTGTTTGCGCATGTTTTTGGGAATGTTTTTACAGATATCTTGCGCCGCTTCCGTTTGGCGTAAACCACAGATATCATCTTCAGCACCTTCCACTGTTAATAAGGCAGTGTCGTCAATGGCGCTAAAGTCAACGAGTTCACCTTTATAGGTGATTTTACCGGTGGCTAACTCGTTGTTTTTGAAGATCCGTTCAATGGTTTCAAGATAAAACTCCGCAGGAATATCCAATACGGCGAGGTATTCATCATAGAAAGCACGGAATCTGTCGTTATCTTCATTATCACCAAACATGATATTCTGGAAAAAGTTCATGTATTTTTTGGTGTGGGTTTCTTGGTTCATGGAGATAAACCCGCCGAGCTGCATGAACCCGGGATACACTTTGCGACCCTCACCAGGATAGCCGTACGGCACTTCCATAATGGCCACATTGCGGAACCAGCTCATGGGGCGTTCTTGCGCAAAAGTATTCACCCGGGTTGGGTTTTGGCTAGGATCGATGGGACCAGCCATTAGCGTCAATGACTGCGGTACACAAGGATCATTGTTTTGCGCCATGACGGCAGTGGCAATCAAGGCTTGCACCGTTGGCTGACAAATCGCCATCAGGTGTGTATCTGGCCCCAAAAACTGCATAAATTCAATCAGGTAGGATACGTAGCAATCAAATGAAAATGGTCCATCAGCAAGCGGTACTTCACGCGCATCTGCCCAGTCGGTCACATAAATCTCGTGATCGGGCAGCAAAGCTTCAACCGTGCCTTTTAATAAAGTAGCAAAGTGGCCTGACAGTGGGGCAACGAGCAACACTTTGTGTTCGTCAGTCCGACCTTTTCGATTAAAGTGAATGAGATCACAAAACGGTTTACTCAACACCGTTTCTTCGCGCACCAGATAGGTATGATCATCGATGTCAACTTCGTCAATGTTAAATCCGAGCTTTTCATAGCGGCGTGTAAGTCGCATAGCCGTTTCTAATGACGCGTGCGTAAAGCGACCGGCTAGGGTATAAGAAAATGGGTTCGTAGGATGACTGGTAACGTCATTGAGTAGACTAAACCCCTCGTGTAGCACTTGTGCTGAACGAGACATATAGTCAAAGGCTTGATAGTGGTTCATATTTTCTCCTACAAAAGTAACACTGGCAATGCGCTTATCGACATCCTCCTGATAAGCAAAAACACTTCGGGTTGCCGTACGCTACAGGAGAGAAGCAACAACCGCGAAGTGTTATTTGGTATAGCTTATTTAGCTACAGATGCAACTTTTGAAGTGAACTCTTCAGAAGCAGACTTGATGACGTCAGTCGCTTTTTGTTGAGTTGCAGTGATGACTTCATAAGTTTCTTTAGCTGCATCAGATACAGTTTCTTGTAAACCTTCAAGGTATGCTTTTTGGGTTTCAGCAAGAGACATCACATCTTTCTGTTGGCTTGCAGATTCAACGAATGACATGCCATCGTTCAATAAAGATGAGAATAATGCATTTTGCTTCTCAGCGATATCTTGTAGTGCATTCATGTTAAGCGTAGCAAGTTCAGTTACCGGCTTCATAGAGTCTTTCAATTGGTCGTTTAGTTGTTCAAACATGGTATTTCTCCGTTAGATTAAAATTTGGTGTTGCATTTTTTCCGTGTAGTTTGCACTACAAATTAGGGATTACTTTTTTACTGGTGCTTTTGCAGCTGCAGGTTTTGCCGCTGCTTTTGGCGCAGCACGCTTAGGTGCTGGTTTCTTAACTGCTTCAGTTTTTGCTGCTGGCGCTGCTTCTACTGCTTTTTCAACTGTATCAGTTGCTTCTTCGGCTGCTTTGTCTGCAGTTGCGGCAGCTTCAGTCGCCGTTTTTTGTGCTACAGGGGCTGTAGGAACCGCCGCTTTCACTGACTCTGGAACAGCTTTCATCAGCTCTTGGGTGACGGCTTCAGCAGACGGTAATTCTTCAACCGACTCTTTTAGGACTTTGGTGTACTCTTCACGAATATCATTCATTGTGCCGTAAGTTTGCTTAGACGTATGGGCTAAGCGCTCTTTAACCGCTTCGGCGTAAGAAGACTGAGCGGCTACCATGCCTTTCATCTCGGTTTGTACACTGAGTGACTCAACATACTTGACACTGTCGGCTAAAAAGCCAGTGAAGAATTCGGTTTGTTGTTGAGATAACTCTTCCAAAGCCTTGGTGTTAACTGCTACCAAAGAGCTCATTGGCTTAGAAGACTTTTTGACTTGCTCTGAAAATTTACCAAACATGATGCTATCCTTAAAACTTTGTGAGAATTTGTTGCGCTGCAACATCGAGTTAAGATAACTATAGCGGGTGTTCAAAAAGTGGTCAAGTGTATTTTTGTGCAGCGCAGCAAAAAAAATATAAATAAAATATATATAACTGAATTTTAAGGTTTTTTATTCGTGTGCGTACGCAAAAAAATTACGCGTCTTTGTCATCATCTGTGGCATTGTTTTTGACGTTATCTTTGCTATGCCCTTGTGGTTGCCAAGGGTTATGAGACGGGTCGAACATTTTTTGAAAGATCCCCAAAGGCGAGGCGTTGACCATGGTATTGACCATGCTTTGCATTTTGTCCTGCTGCTCCATAAAGCTGACCAAGGATTGTTCTAAATATTGGCGCAATAGCGGCTGCATATCCTGATTATCATAATAGCGGATCAGTTGTTGTAACAGTTTGTCGGTAAGTAAGGATTGCGCTTTATTGGATTCAGATTCGCTGATGATCTGCAGTAGCACACTTTTGGTGATGACGTCTTTGGTTTTTGAATCGACGATCTCAAATTCCACCCGCTCTTTAATTAACGCCTTAATATCATCGAGGTTGATGTAGGTCGATTGACTGGTGTCGTACAAACGGCGGTTGGGGTATTTTTTGATAGTGATCAAAAGGAGTGCTTCCGTAGCAAAATAATAAATTCAATTCTAGAGTACTGGAATTTGGGCAATTAAACAAAAATTTAATACTATTTAATTGCCCTTAGTCGTTCAATATGGTGTGCGTTTATCCTGGTCAATTAACCAAGGCGCTTCAATACGTATTGACCGGGTGCAGGATAGAGGGCTGGGTGTTGCTTGTTTTTGCCTGGTACCAGTGCTTTGGTTTGATTACCTGACTTTTCTGCTAACCACTGGTGCCAATCAGTCCACCATGAGCCCGGGTGTTCTTCGGCATCGGCAAGCCACTCGTCGGCACTTTCAGGAAGCGCTTGGTTAAGCCAGTGTGGGTATTTTCCGCCTTCGATAGGGTTGATAACCCCGGCTAAATGCCCTGAACCTGCTAGCACAAAACGCACATTATCACCGTTATTTCCCAAGTTTTGCGCAGATTTGTAAGCCGCTTTCCACAACACGATGTGGTCGGCAATGGTCGCAATAGAATAAACAGGGATATCGATTTTGCTCAAGTCAATGCCAACGCCGTCAATGCTAAACGCACTTGGCTCGATCAGTTTGTTGCCCCAATAAGTGGTGCGCAAGTACTGTTTGTAACACGCAGCCGTGAGGTTGGTTGAATCTGAGTTCCAATACAAAATATCAAATGGGGCCGGATCTTTGCCCTGCAGGTAGTTTTTGATAAAGAAAGACCAAAATAAGCTGTTTTCACGCAGTAAGCTAAACGATAAGCCCAAAATCCGGCCATCAAAGATCCCTTTGACTTCTGCGCTTTGTTCAAGCATGTTGAGCATGTCTTCGGATAGGTAGTTGCCCACTTCACCCGGCTCAGAAAAATCTAGCAAGGTAGTAAATAACGTCAATGAACCAAGACGCTCATCGCCTTTGGCGCGAAGGTAAGCAGCAGCTACCGAACTCAAGGTGCCGCCAACGCAAAAGCCCGTTAAATTTACTTTTTTGGCTTTGGTGATATCACATACGACATCTAATGCCGCAAGCGGTCCTAACTTCATATAGTCAGCAAAGTCTTTTTCGGCAAGGCTCGCATCTGGATTCACCCAAGAAATCATAAACACTTCGTAGCCGGCTTCGAGCAGCGAACGCACCATGGATTTTTTGTGATCCAAGTCCAACACATAATATTTGTTGATAAATGGCGGCGTGAACAAAATCGGATTGGCAAAGGTTTTTTCTGTCTTGGGCGTATAGTGAATGAGTTCAATCAGCTCGTTTTTGAAGACCACTTGTCCTTCGGTGGTCGCCAAGTTTTCACCTACGGTAAATGCTTTGGAGTCGGTTTGGGTAATTTTGAACGCCTCTAGCGGGGACTGTTCCAAATCCGCCATAAAGTTTTGCATGCCCTTAAGAATACTCTCGCCGTTGGATTTGAGGATTTCTTCACAGACTTCCGGGTTGGTTAGCACGTAGTTAGTCGGTGAGACTGAACTGATATACTGACGGGTGTAAAACTTGACTTGTTCTGCAGTTTTGCTGTCTTTGAACTCGAGCGCATCGACGACGTTTTCCAGCATCTGGGAGTTGAGCAGATAAGCTTGCTTCATGTAATTAAAGGCGGGATTATTGCTCCACTCGTCGTGTTTGAAGCGGTTGTCGCCTTTGGTTTCATTGATCACAGGGTTAAATTGCTCGCCCATAAACGCCATGGAAGCCTGTTGCCACAGCGCCGTTTGCTGTTCCATAAAGCGCATTTGCGACTGTAGCAGTTTGGCGGAGTCAATTTCGACTTGGTCAGAGAGTAAAGACACTAATTTGTTAGGATCAAACATACCTGTCATACCTTCAAAGTTCTGATCTTGCTGCCCTTGCTTGAGCAAGGTATCTTGCACCATAGCGTTAAACACTGACGCGTATTTATTGATATTTTGCAATATTTGTTCTTGCTCTGACTGTCCCATGTGACTTCCTTGCGTGGTTAACTGTTCGAGTAATGACCTATAGTATGCAGGGTCTTTGGTATTGTCCATAATGCTACGACTAGAGTGGTATAATTGTTGTAAATATGTGCTAATCTCTACGCGTTAGTGTACCTCAGTCGGTTGTTATAAAGATAGATAAATTGCGGAGAAGCTCCTTTTGATAAAACGGTTAGGCAAAACAATCAGTATCTGGTTCAGCAACCACTGGTGGCGGTTAGTGGTGGCAGGTGCCTGCGTGTTGGTGGCTTACCTGTGGTATCTTGATGCGCAGTTACGGCCACATTTTTCTGGGAATAAGTGGCAGGTACCGGTGCAGGTATATGCTCGCCCGCTCACATTGTCCATGAATCAAGAGATTACGCCACAAGAAGTCGTTGATGAGCTTAAATTACTGGGCTATCGCAAGCAGGTCAGTGCGCGCAACGTTGGCGAGTATTCACTATCTAGAAAAGCACTGCACATCCAGAAGCGTGCGTTTCATTTTATGGATGGTTGGGTGCCTGAAACCCGCCTAGAGATCCGCTGGCAGAATGGCCGCATCGCGCAGCTGCGCGAGATTTACGCCGGGCGCTCGCGCGATGTGGCATCAAGCCGACTTGAACCGTGGTTAGTCACGCGTTTGCTGTCGGGCAATCGTGAGGATCGCATGTTGGTGCGTCAAGACGAGCTGCCACCGCTGTTAATCGATACCTTAGTGATGGTCGAAGACCGCAACTTTTATTCCCATCACGGCGTAAACCCGATAGCGATTGCCCGGGCACTTGTGGCCAATGTCGTTGCTGGTAAAAAAGTCCAAGGTGGTTCCACTCTGACTCAGCAGCTTGTCAAAAACCTGTATCTTACCCGCGAGCAGTCCTATACCCGCAAAATCAAAGAAGCCTTGATGTCCATAGTGATTGATGCGCGCTATGACAAAGATGAGATCTTGTTGGCCTATCTCAACGAGGTGTTTGTCGGACAAAATGGCGCTCGCGCAGTGCACGGGTTTGGCTTGGGCGCGCACTTTTATTTTGACAGGCCGCTCAATGAGTTAAATCTTGCGGAAGTCGCCACTTTGGTAGGCATGCTCAAAGGTCCCTCTTATTACAACCCGCGGCGTTATCCTGAACGTGCCCAACAGCGTCGTGATTTGGTCTTACGGGTGTTGTTTGAACAAGAGGTGATAGACAAACCCACCTACCTAGCAGCCATCGAAACGCCACTGACGATTGCTAGTGGTGCGAGCTTGGCAAGTGGCAAGCATCCTGCTTATATGGACAAACTGCGTCGCGAGCTCAAGACCATCTTGGCCGATCCGGAGCTGCGTAGCTCTGGAATCAAAGTCTTTACTACACTGGATATTAATGCTCAGCGGCGCGCAGAGCAGGCGCTTGCATCGCGCACCAAGGCCATTGCCGTGGCGCGTGATATACCCGATTTGCAGGCAGCGATGGTGGTCACTGATAGTGCTAGCGGCGGGATCCGCGTGATTGTCGGTGATGCCGATGTGGAAAATGAAGGCTTTAACCGAGCCTTAGATATGCAGCGTTCAATCGGTTCCTTAGTCAAGCCAGCAATATACGCACAAGCATTGTCACAACCGCAATATTATCATTTGGCAAGTATCTTACGCGATGAGGAAGTCAGCGTCACGATGGAGAATGGCCAAGTTTGGCAACCTAAAAATGCTGATGAAACTACCCGTGGTGATGTCAATATGCTGAGGGCATTGACGCAGTCATATAATTTACCGGCGGTTAACTTGGCCTTGGATATGGGCATTGACAGCATAGTGACAAGCATGCAGACCTTGGGCGTTGACAAGCCGATACCCGCGCTACCGGCGATTTCTTTGGGTGCAGTTAATCTGACGCCGATAAGCGTAAATCAGATGTATCAAACTATCGCGAATAACGGTCTGTATCATTCATTGCACACTGTCAGCGGGATCTTAGGTGCTGATGATACCTTGTTGTGGCAGCGCAGCGTGGCCGGCGAGCAGCGATTTCCCGCCGAAGTGATTTATGTCCTGAACTATGGATTACATAAGGTGACCAAAGACGGTACTGCCAAAGCGCTCGGGCGACAGTTTCCCAACGTCAACATGGCTGGCAAAACTGGCACCACCAATGACTATCGCGACAGCTGGTTTGCCGGCTTTGATCGCAATCTGGTAGCAAGCGTGTGGATAGGTGCGGATAGTAATGCTCAAACTGGGTTATCAGGCAGCAGCGGAGCATTAACCATATATCGGGATTGGCAAGCGCAAATGACGCCAAAATCTTTATCTAGACGTTTTCCTGCTGGATTAGAAATCGCCCACTTTGATCCTGAGACTGGGGCACAGCGCGTATCGGGATGTGCCGACAACATTTCTCTGCCGGCGATTAGCTCTGGTCTGTCCGAGCGTGCCCTGTCGTGCAGCGGCGCTGTCAAACAACGCGTCACCCCAGCACCGGTGCGTAAAAAAACGTGGTGGGAAAAGCTGTTCAGCTGATGCAAATACTACTGCTGGCCATGAGCAATGGCTTTGAGTTGCGCCATACCGCGAATCGGCGGGGGCGGTTTTTTCTCTGCTAAACGCTGTTGAATAAATTGGTCAACGTTGCCTTTGTCCTCACATAACAATGCACCAACGGTAAAACTACTAATAATCACTAAGGCTTGATTGAGCCCACTGGCGCAGTCGATGTCGATTTTCGCCTGCATGTAAGTTTTGATGAATTGCTCTTCCTTAGTCAACGGTTCAGGGCCTGCCAATAAAGTCGGCGAAATTTGCGCTTTAGTAAATTGCGCAAAACTTTCCGCACCTTCGCCAGCAACCGCTCGTTGTTGCTGCCCTGATAGGCTCAACAACGTTTGTTGTGACAAAATCGAGAAATCAAGATTAGTCGTGTTCGGGTCAGCAGGTGAGTTATTTAACAACAGTGGCTGTTGTTGTCGAAAATCAAAGGCCGGCACCGCCACGTCAGGCGTTTTTTCAGCCACGGGCGTTTCTTTGGTAACTGATGTTACTTCAGTCACTGGCTTAGAAGCGGTTTCGGCTACCTCAGTAGAGGGGGTTTCAATTGGCAGGTCTGCTGGTAGCGCGGCTTGTGTATCTGAAGGTAGGTTGATGACTTCTGGTTCCGCTGGTACTGGGATCTGCACCTGCAAAGGCAACTGAACAAGCTGTGCCTCTATTGATTCTGGTACAACATCTCCTGGTGTGGATGGCAAACCGTGCATGCCTAGCCATACCAACAATACCGCATGCAAGCCAACAGACACCCACCACGGCAACTGACGAACGGTACTTGCGCGATGAGCTGTAGGCGTTACTCGTGGGGTGTACGGGTGTGGTTGATCGTCTTCAACATCAATAGTAATGCGCGAAAACGGCTCGTAAGTTGGCATTATTGTTTTGTTTTTTGGCTGAGGCTGTTGGAATAGGAGAATAGATTATACCAGATGCAAAAGGTTCAACCTAAATCCATGGCAACATGTGCACTTAACTAGTGCACCAAAGCTGTGCATTTGTCTATTCACTGAAAATATATGGTGCATTTAGCGGCGTCATGTTGTGTAAATGGAAGGTTAAGTGTATGAAATTATTGGTTTTATAAACTTGGCACAAAAGTTGGAACATCTTTTTGTGTACATAAAAAACAATGAACCATATTTAAAATCATATATTTAGGAGAACACAATATGAAATTGGTAACCGCAATCGTTAAGCCATTTAAGCTTGATGATGTCCGCGAAGCAATCTCTGAAATCGGTATCGACGGTTTAACCGTGACCGAGGTCAAGGGCTTTGGACGTCAAAAAGGCCACACGGAACTCTATCGTGGCGCTGAGTATCAAGTGGATTTTTTACCTAAGGTCAAACTCGAAATTGCCGTCAAAGACGAGCAAGTGGAGCGCCTTGTCGAAGCAATCGCTGATGCTGCCAAAACAGGCAAAATCGGTGATGGCAAAATTTTTGTTTACGATTTAGAGCATGCTGTACGTATCCGTACAGGTGAAGCCGACAACGAAGCGCTATAAGGAGAGCCTGTCATGGAAACAACATTTGAATTAGCGTATGCGTTGGATACGTTTTACTTTTTGATCTGCGGTGCCTTTGTCATGTGGATGGCTGCGGGTTTTGCAATGTTAGAAGCGGGTCTTGTACGCGCCAAAAACACCACTGAAATTTTGACTAAAAACATCTCGCTATATGCAATCGCTTGTATCATGTACATGGTATGCGGTTACGCCATCATGTATGACGGTGGCTACTTACTATCTGGTATTGTCGGAGATGGCGCTACTGGTGTGGCTGAAGATGCTGCAACTTATGCCCCTTCTGCTGACTTCTTCTTCCAAGTTGTGTTTGTTGCAACGGCGATGTCAATCGTGTCTGGTGCAGTAGCTGAACGCATGAAG
>CAZLGJ010000099.1:0-10683 GCA_964559075.1 uncultured Glaciecola sp. | reverse complement strand
ATCTCCGATCCCTTCGACCACAGCAATAGCACCGGAGTTCCGCACGCCAAAGCGTTCGCCAGCGCGACCTGCTGCGTATAATTTACCGCCTGTCGCGCCGTACAAACAGGTGTTACCCATAATCGCGGCATTGTGCGTATCAAACGTCACCCCAGCAGGTGGCGCAATGACCAAGCGTCCGCCAGTCATGCCTTTACCGACATAATCATTGGCATCGCCAGTTAAGTTCATGTTAAGACCACCTGCGTTCCACACACCGAAGCTTTGCCCAACGGTGCCGGATAAATTCACGGTGACTGGGTAGTCTTCACCATCGTGGTTGCCGTGAATGCTAGCGATTAAGCCAGACAAGGTCGCGCCAACTGAGCGATCGGTATTGCGCACCTTGTAGGATAACGTCACTGACTTTTTAGCCTCAACTGCAGCTTGTGCATCAGCCACCATCTGCAAGTTCAGCTCGCCTTTATCCAAAGGCGCGTTGGTGACTTCTGAACAGAACAGTTTGGTGTGCTCTGCCGCTTCTGGTTTGTGTAACAAGGGCGATAAATCTAAGCGCGCTTGCTTAGCGGTTTGGCCTGTCATGACCTCAAACAGCTCGGTGCGACCGATAAGTTCGTCAAATTTGCGCACGCCCATCAAAGCCATGATTTCACGAATTTCTTGTGCGATGAACTTAAAGTAGTTCATGACCATTTCAGGTAGACCGATGAAATAGTTATCGCGCAAGCTCTTATCTTGAGTAGCAACGCCTGTAGCACAGTTATTCAAGTGACAGATACGTAAGTATTTACAGCCAAGTGCCACCATAGGTCCGGTACCAAAGCCAAAGCTCTCAGCACCTAAAAGACCCGCTTTTACGACGTCTAGACCGGTTTTTAGACCACCATCTGTTTGAACGCGGACTTTGTGACGTAAGCCGTTTTCAATCAATGCTTGCTGGGTTTCAGCAAGGCCTAGCTCAAACGGGCTGCCTGCGTATTTCACAGAAGTCAGTGGGGATGCACCTGTACCGCCATCATAACCAGAGATGGTGATCAAGTCGGCGTAGGCTTTAGCCACACCGGTTGCGATGGTACCGACGCCTGGTTCAGATACCAGTTTGACCGAAATCAGCGCTTTTGGGTTGACTTGCTTTAAGTCAAAAATCAGCTGAGCCAAATCTTCAATCGAATAAATATCGTGATGCGGTGGCGGTGAAATCAACGTCACACCCGGCACAGAGAAACGCAGCTCAGCGATGTACTTGTTGACCTTATCACCGGGTAACTGACCGCCTTCACCTGGTTTCGCGCCTTGAGCGACTTTGATTTGGATCACGGATGCATTCATCAAGTAATGCGGCGTGACACCAAAACGACCAGAGGCAACTTGCTTGATCTTAGAGTTCTTTTCGGTATTAAAACGCGCTGGATCTTCACCACCTTCACCTGAGTTGGACTGACCACCTAAGCGGTTCATCGCAATCGCAAGCGCTTCATGTGCCTCGGGTGACAGGGCACCGATTGACATCGCGGCGGTATCAAAGCGCGGATACAGATTTTCTGCTGGCTCTACTTCACTAATATCAATAGATTGACCAGGTTTGATTTGTAACAAATCACGCAGGTTCGCAGGCGCACGATCATTAACTAACGAGGAGAAAGCCTGATAGTCACTGTAGTTGCCGCTGACAACCGCTTTTTGTAAGTTGCTCACCACATCCGGGTTATACGCATGGTATTCACCATCGTGTACGTACTTGAGTAGACCCCCATGGCTAAGCGGCTTGCGCTTGATCCATGCAATGCGCTGGCAGTTCACGATGTCCTGTTCGAACTCGTCAAACCCCGCGCCCTGTAAGCGACTTGGTACGCCAGGGAAGCATAGTTCCATCACATCTTGGTTGATACCAATAGCTTCATAGAGCTTGGCTGAACGGTAGCTAGCAATGGTGCTGATGCCCATTTTTGACATGATCTTAAAGAGACCTTTATTAATGCCTTTGCGGTAATTCAACATCGCCTGCATCGGCGTCAAATCAAGGTCATTGGCGCTAATGAGCTGCTCAACTGTTTCGTAAGCTAAGAACGGATAAATAGCGGTTGCACCTAGGCCAATCAATACTGCAAAGTGATGTGGGTCACGTGCCGAAGCAGTCTCAACAACGATATTAGCATCACAACGCAATTGCTTTGCAACAAGGTTGCGATGCACCGCACCAACTGCCATAGCAGCCGGGATGGGTAACTTGCCTTTGGCAATTTCACGATCAGATAACACGACAAACGCAGCGTTTTTCTCACGTACAATGGTTTCTACTTCAACACAAATACGCTCAACAGCAGCTTGTAAGCCTTCATCGGCACTGTAGTTGAGATCAACTACTTCTGAATAATAATGCTCTTGGTCGAGGTTGCGCAGTTGCTTCAGGTCGGTATACATCAATATTGGCGAGTCAAACACAACGCGATCAGCATAACCACTGGTCTCGTTAAAGACGTTTTGTTCACGGCCAATACAAGTGGCCAATGACATGACGTGATTTTCACGCAGTGGGTCAATTGGCGGGTTGGTAACTTGTGCAAATTGCTGACGGAAATAATCATATAGAGTACGCACGCGTGATGACATCACTGCCATAGGCGTATCGTCACCCATTGAACCAACGGCTTCTTGGCCATCTTTGGCGAGGACCTTTACGACCTGCTGAATTTCTTCATACGAGTAGTTAAAGAGCTTGTGATACACCGCCATCTGATCATCATTGTATGCACGCTGGCCAATTAGCTCAGCATTACATTCTTCAATGGGGGTTAAGTGACGAATATGTTCATCAAGCCACTCTTTATAAGGATGCTGGGTTTTTAGCGTTTCATCGATTTCGTTGGAGCGCCAGATTTTGCCGTTTGATGTATCTACCGCAAGCATTTCGCCTGGGCCTACACGGCCTTTTTCGACGACTTGTGTTTCGTCGTAATCCCAAATACCTATTTCTGAGGCGAGGGTAATGAAGCCGTCGTCGGTTAATACATAGCGCGCTGGACGCAAGCCGTTGCGGTCAAGGTTACACGCAACGTGGCGACCATTGGTGAGGACGATACCGGCAGGTCCGTCCCATGGCTCCATGTGCATTGAGTTAAACTCATAAAACGCGCGCAAGTCTTCGTCCATCGTCGCGTTGTTCTGATACGCAGGTGGCACCAACAAACGCATTGCACGGAACAAGTCCATGCCGCCAGCCAAAAATAGCTCAAGCATATTATCTAAAGAAGACGAGTCAGAACCAGACGTGTTGACAAAAGGTGCTGCGTCTTTTAAATCGGGGATCAACGGTGTGGCAAACTTGCCAGTACGGGCGATAGCCCAGTCACGATTGCCCTTGATGGTATTAATTTCACCGTTGTGTGCAAGGAAGCGGAACGGCTGCGCCAGTGGCCACTTTGGTAGAGTGTTGGTCGAGAAGCGCTGGTGGAATACACAGATGCTCGAGGTCAAGCGCTCGTCGGCCAAATCTAAGTAAAAATTAGGCAGATCTTTTGGCATGACCAAGCCTTTATAGATAGTCACTAGGCCAGATAAACAGCACACATAAAAATCGGGATCGTCGAGTAAACGCTTTTCAGCACGTCGGCGCACCATATATAAACGGCGTTCGACGTCTGTTTCGCGCCAGCCGTTTGGCGCGTTAACAAATACTTGTTCAATTTGGGGCACGCCAGTAAGCGCTAATTCGCCAAGCACTGATTTGTCGACCGGTACTTCGCGCCACCCGACAACTTGCATCGTTTCTTTGGCGAGCTCTTCATTAATGATGGCGCGTGCAGCTTGAGCAAGAACGGGATCTTGGTTTAAGAACACCATCCCGACAGCATATTTTTTAGCTAGGCGCCATTCGTTTTGCACGGCTATTTCGCGGAAAAAATCATCGGGTTTTGCCAGCAACAAACCGCAACCGTCACCGGTTTTACCATCTGCTGCGATACCGCCGCGATGTTGCATGCGGTCTAACCCTTCAATCGCGGTAGTTACCAGACGATGGCTAGGCTCACCCGTGGTATGGGCGATGAGTCCAAAACCGCAGTTGTCCCGCGAATCGGTAGGATGATATAAACTCATTAATGATCTCCATTAAAAAACAAAAAGCCACAACGCTGCTGCGCTGTGAGCATATACTGTCTAGGGCACTATTTTTCTTTTTTACAGCCTTGCTAAAACGGACAGAGATTGTATCGCGTTTTACAAACCACCTTGGCGGGCTATTTCTTACTAGCAGATATTAGAATTGTTATGCATTATTGTCTAGTAGACTGCGTAAAATACCTTGAAGCGGCATTTAGGTCAAATCTTAGTTTGTTTATCCTTTTTTACGATTTTGTGTGGTTTTTAAATTTAACATATAAAAAACAATGATTTACGTTTTCTTTGGCTCAATAAATAAAGTGATGTACATTTTAAAATATAAGACCTAAAGATGATTGATATTGCGCCTTTGGCGCTAACAAAAAATTAACAAATGCATTAATAATGAATATATATGCGTAAAAAATGAATATAATGTCAGTATTGGGCTCTGGATTTTGGTGTCTATTGCTGAAGAATGACCAACAGTGCATTCCCCGCCAATGATTGTTACAATGCTGCCCATATTGGAGTAGTTAGAGTGTGATAAGTTCTTATGCCAGCTAAACAATCTCGTTATACGTGGGCGTTTCGTTTTGCCAGTTTTGTTGAACGCTACGGGACGTTGCGCCTGAGTGTGTTGTTTGTACTCATGACACTGGCGTTTACTATGGGTGGCTCTTACGTGATCCGCTTGAGCTTAGGCAGCGACCCGACGTTAGAAGATTATATGAGTGCACTGATTTTGACCATGCTCAGTGCACCTTGGTTGCTGTATTTTTTTAGTGAACTAGTCAAACAGCTTGAACATTCTCGTGCACATCTCAAAGAAGTGATCGAAGAGCTCGAAAGTTTGCGCGAAGAAGATATCTTGCTCAATAAAGAACTGCAAAACAATATCAAACAGCTCAACTACGAGATAGAACAGCGCCGTAACGCGCAGCTCGAACGTGAAAAAGTGTTTGAGGAACTCGAAAAAGAAATTCGCGACAAATCCGAACAAGAAATTCAGGCGCGTCGCCTGTCTATGCTCTTGCGCTCAATCATCGATGCCTCCCCTGATTTGATTTACTACCGCAACGAAGAAGGCAAGTTTGCTGGCTGCAACCGCGTGGCTGAGGATTTGACCGGGCGTACTCAAGATGAGCTACTCGGATTGACACCGCACCAGGTATATGATGAAGAACTCGCTCGCCAGGTGGTCAAGTCTGACAATGAAGTATTAGAAAAAAACATCTCGCTCACCGAGGAGCTGTGGCTGCGTTTCCACGATGGTCGTCGCCGCTATTTCGAAATGCGCAAGGTGCCGTTTTTTGATCACGACGGCAACCGTTTGGGCTTGTTGGCATTTGGTCGAGATATGACCGAGCGCATGCATGCCGAAAAAGCCGCAGAACAGGCCAGCAAGGACAAAACCAAATTCATCGCGACTATTTCGCATGAACTGCGCACGCCGCTCAACGGGATTGTTGGCCTTAGCCGTATGTTGCGAGACACCAGTCTAACTGACGAGCAGTTTAACTGGGTCAGTACCATTTATGCGTCAGCGATCACGCTGGGTAACATCTTTAACGACATCATCGATTTGGATAAGTTAGAGCGTGACAAAATTGAATTATCTTACAAAACGCTCTCACTAGAAACCTTCACTGAAGAGCTTGGCAGTGTTATCAAGCTACTGGCTGCGGATAAGAACCTTGGATTTCGCACTATCGTCCATCAACCCTTGCCACAGTTTGTGCTGGTTGATGGAACGCGCTTGCGCCAAATTTTGTGGAATATTTTGTTTAACGCGGTCAAGTTCACGCCCAAAGGGCATGTGTCACTCTCAGTCGAAGCCACTACGTCTTCGGATAGCAAGACTGCACAGGTCAGGTTTACTGTAGAAGATACCGGTGTGGGGATCCCGCAGCGCGATATCGACAAAATCTTTGCCATGTACTATCAAGTGGATCATCCCGACCATCAATCGGCCACCGGCACGGGGATTGGCTTGGCGATTTGTAAAGAAATGGTTGAGCGCATGGACGGTAGCATTACGGTACAGTCTGAAGTGGGTAAAGGGACGCGCTTTTATATCGATATTCCGCTCGAAATCAGTCATCAGCAGCGAGTCCGTGAAGAGCTACAAGTTAAAGGCTTACACATCTTGTTAGTTGAAGACATTGAGCTGAACGTCATGGTCGCGAAGGCACTTTTAGAGAAGCTGGAGCAAACCGTCGATGTGGCCATGACGGGCCAAGAAGCAATCGATAAAATTCGTTCTACCCGTTATGATTTGATCCTGCTGGATATTCAGCTGCCTGATATGACTGGTTTTGATGTGGCAGATACGGTGATCCATGAGGATTTGGTGATGCAAACGCCGATCGTGGCGCTCACGGCAAACGTCATCAAAAAACGCGAGGAATATCTGCAAAACGGCATGGACGATGTCATCGCCAAACCCATCAAAAAATCGCGCGTGATCCAGGTGTTTAATGAGCTCTTTGCCAACACTGTCGAAAGCTTACCGCCAGTAGAAATCGAAGAAAAAGCCGATAACAAAACCCTGGATAATATGCTAGATACTGAGCTAGTGCGCACCTTAGCCGACACAATTGGCGCTGAGATGGTTACCACGAGCCTGACGGTGTTTGAAGATAAGATCCCAGAATATTTGGACAATTTAAAGACCAACTTAGTAGCCAAAGAAAAAGACGAAGTCTGCTCACAAGCTCATAAGATCAAAGGCGCGGCAAGTTCGATGGGCCTTATTCGTATTCAGCGTATTGCCAACGAAATCCAGCAAGGGGATCATCCCGCCTGGTGGGAAAATGTGCATGAGTGGGTTGACGATTTGTCTGCTGCGATAGCAAATGATGTCACTGTGCTCAAAAAATGGATGGCTGAGCAGCAGTTTGAAGTATAACGCCTAAGTGAAATTGCTCGCGCAATATACTATTGCGCTAGGGCTTTAGTTACGTGTTGTACAACATAAGGCAACCACACCGCATATCGCTCAGGCTCTATCTTGAGAGAGTGTTCTAGCTCTGATAGGCGCATCCATTGCAATGCTTGCACTTCATCTGGATTGGGCAAGGGGAGCTCAGCGTTAAATGGGGCTATTAAAACGTGATCAAACTCGTGTTCACTGAGCTCATCCGTTAACTGCGCATGATAAATAAAGCTGCCGCAGTGCTGTAACTCTGCTGTCAGTTCCAAATTAAGCTCTTCCACTAGCCGGCGCTTTGCGGCTATCGCTAAGGCTTCATCTGGCTGAGGGTGCGAGCAGCAGGTATTGGCCCAGTGGTTGGCAGAGTGATATTTGCCAGCAGCGCGCTGTTGTAGCAATACTTCTATATGTCCATCTACTTCGCGATACAGCATCACCGAAAAAGCTAAGTGCAGTTGATTAAGCTCGTGTGCGGCGAGTTTTTCTTGGGTGCCAATGGGCTGACCAAGCGTATCAACCAGCACCACTTTGACTGGTTTCATCGCACGTTATCCAACTGCAGTTCGCCTACCGTAACAAGAATGGTTAAGGTACTTTCTGAGCGCACCACCTGCAGCTCCATTAAGGTCCCTGGTGGTGTTTCTGCAATCATGTCCAAGGCTGCAGAGGCGCTTGTCAGCGGCACGCCATCAATGGCAATTAACCGGTCTCCGACCTGTAGGCCGGCGAGATCAGCTGGCGATCCCGGTGTGATATTGGATATGACAATGCCGTCTTGTCCGGCAAACTCGTTACCCGAAAAGCCTAGTTGGCCACGAGTTACCTTGCCATTGACGATCAGTTCATTCATAACGCGCAGTGCCAGCGGGTAGGGCACCGCAAAGTTAATCCCGTCTACATTGCGCACGCGGCGCTGAGCGTCAACCGTACGAAAGTTAGCGTTGGTGATCCCCAATAAATATCCTTCGGAATCAACTAACGCACCGCCAGAGTTACCTTGATTAAGCACCGCGTCAGTCTGAATAAAATCGACATAGTTTGCTAAGCCATTGCGACCGGTGCGACTGATGATCCCGTGCGTAATAGTTTGGCCTAGATTGTAGGGGTTGCCAATCGCCATAGTGATATCCCCCACTTTCACCTGCGGGTCTTGATATTGTGGGATGGCAATGAGGTTGTCTGCGTTGATTTTGAGTACCGCAAGATCGGTAAATAGGTCGTGACCAATGATTTGCGCTTCAAACAGGCGACTGTCTTGTAAGGCAACATAAATAGAGGCCGCGCCATCGATAACGTGATGACAGGTCAAAATAAACCCGTCTTCAGTCATGATCACGCCTGAGCCAAGGTTGGTGCGTTCACGTGAGGTGTTGCTCAAGAAGCTATTGGCTTCAATGCTGACGCTATAAATATTCACAACAGCAGGGGCAGAGCGCGAAATCGCTTCGTGATACGACAGGCGTTTTGGTGGTGACGTCTGATTAAATAGGTGGCGAATATCTAAGCCACTGCCGTGGCGCAGTTCGGGCACCAGCAGCAGGATCAATAATGCGACGATGCCGCCAATAATGATAGAACGAACAAAAAATAGGACGATGCGTTGAGCTGCCATGAGTCAGTGTTGTCTGTGAGTGTCGTTATAATTATGTACGGGATTATGCCATGCTTGGGGTCAAATAACAAAACCACCCCTTGTGAAACAAGGAGTGGTTTGCTTAATTAGTTGGCTGTGACCAGGCTTAGCGAATGATCACGAACAGGGTGGCGTCACCGCGACGAATGTTTAGGGCGATTACGCCATCTTTACCCGCCTCCATGCGCTCACGTAACTCTTGAATATTGTTGACGCGCTGACGGTTGACCCCGATGATGACATCGTTTTCTTTTAAGCCTAGACGCACCGCAGGGCTACGCGGTTCAATGTCGGTGATCTCGACACCGCGATTGCCGGCAATATCAGTCCCGTTTTCAAACGTTGCACCTGCAAGTGCCGGGTGGATTTCCGCAGCAGTCAGCGTGGTCGCGCCCGCATCACCTAACACCACATCGACGGACAGAGTTTCACCGCGACGGACAATGCCTAGATTGACTTCCGCACCGGCACCCATACTGGCGACTTTGGCGCGCAGCTCAGCAAAGCTCTCAATCACATCTTTATCTACGCGCGTGATGATGTCACCCGGCTGGATATCAGCTTTACTTGCCGCTGAATCTGGCGCCACTTCGGCAACAAATGCGCCCTTGTTGACGGATGATTCAAATGCTTCAGCAAGACCCGAGTCTACATCGTTGCCAACAATGCCGAGTAGGCCACGGCGTACTTCACCAAATTCGACCATTTGGTTGACCAGGTTTTGCATCATTTTGGACGGAATAGCAAAGCCAATGCCGAGATTGCCGCTGTTGGGGTCAGTGGCAAAAATCGCTGCGTTGATCCCAACCAGCTCACCGCTAAGGTTGATAAGCGCACCGCCTGAGTTGCCCTTGTTGATTGCGGCATCGGTTTGGATAAAGTCTTCTAAGCCACCGCGGTTGATCCCGGTGCGTCCCAAGGCACTAACAATGCCTGAGGTGACTGTTGCGGATAGACCAAATGGGTTACCGATAGCGACCACAAAATCCCCCACGCGCAGCTCGTCAGAATCGGCAATGGTGATTTCAGACAGGTCGGTTGCGTCTATCTGGATAAGGGCAATGTCGGACTGCTCGTCCGCACCGACTTTTTTGGCTTCAAACTCGCGACCGTCGTTGAGGGTAACGATAATCTCATCTGCGCTATCGACCACGTGCGCGTTTGTGACGATATAGCCCTGTTTAGCATCAATGATGACGCCTGACCCTAACGAACGAAATGGTCTTTCTTGTACTTGTCCACGCGGAGCGCCAAAAAAGTTACGCAGTGCTTCGGGGATCTGTTGGGTGGTAGTTTGCGTGCCGGCAACTTTGATACTCACCACGGCAGGCATGGTCTGCTCTAGCATCGGCGCGAGAGAGGGGGCTTTGTCCTTACCAAAAAACGGCAGTCCCACTGCATTTGCGTGGCTAACCGGAACGATTAATACAGCGCCAAGAGTGGCGGTCAAACATGCTTTACGCAACCATGAATTCATCGTGTCAGTGACTCCTGTTGAAAAAATACGATTCCTATCAACAGACTAGAGCACTGCGGGTAAGTTCCTGACTATTTGTCGGCAGTTTTATTTTCACCGGCAAACAAGCCTGAACTCGAGTTAGAAAAATCTCGCGGCTGATGCTCTGAAGGGCTCTGTTCTCTAGGCTCTTTTTGATTTGTATTAATATATGGGGATGCGTGATCACCAAAAAAGGTAATACGCGGTTGATTTTCCCCTTGTTCATGTGAAGTTAAGATATAGTCAATCTCAGTGAGCTGCTCTTTGAACGAGGCAATCTGCTTATCAATTTCACCCATTGACGCTGATGCGGCATTCAGCTGTTCGCGCAGTTGTGCGTGCGTCATAGCCGTTGCTTGCTCTTTTTCGGCAACCGAGGCCGTGTCTTCTGAAGAAGCAAATGCAAACTTTGCTACCAACAAACCAACAATGACACCAATGATTAGCACACTTAGATAAATGAATACATCTTGCATAATAACTTCACTCAACAATCACAAGTAATTTCAACGTCGAAGT